>NZ_JBSFJL010000016.1:0-169313 GCF_053598035.1 Streptomyces sp. NPDC001204
ACCAGACCTTCGACGAAGCCATCGCCTTCAACCCACCGGCTCAACCCCCAGTCGCCGCAGCGGCTTGACCCGATAACCGCATGGGGTGTCTTGTCCGCGCGGAGTTTGACGGGCATCGGCGCCGCCATGGTCCCCGGCGGGACCGGACGGCGGGTATGCCGCGGACGAGCCGCTTGAGGGCGAGGCTGTCGTGCATGTTCGCGCCGGACACAGCGACGGCGAGCGGGATGCCCTGGGCATCGGACAGCACCTGCAGCTTGCTGCCCTTCTTGCCGCGATCGACCGGGTTCGGCCCGGTCAGCGATCCCCCCTGTTGGCGCGAACGGAGGCCGCGTCGACGATCGCCGAGGTCCAGTCCACCTCGTCCCGGGCCCCGAGTGCGTCCAGCACCGCCCGGTGCAGCCGACGCCACACGCAGGCCTCGGTCGATACCGTGAAGCGACGATGCACGGTGGCGGGCGACGTGCCGAACGTCGGCGGCAGATGCCGCCAGGCGCAGCCGCTGGTCAGCGCCTACACCGCTGCCGTGAACACGGCCCGCTCGTCACACGGAGCGGTCCCACCACCTTGCGGACGAGCAGCGAACGAGGGCAGCAACGGGGCGGCCATCTCCCAGAGTTCATCAGGAACCAGACGCTTCGATAGATCAGCACCCACGACCGGCATCATGCCGCACGAACATCAGGTCACGTGAGGCAACCTCTAAGCCTTGATTGGTGCGGCCGACCTGGCGGCCTGCTCGATCTTCGCGCAGTAGGCCGCACGGGCTTCCTCGTCGATCTGCTTCTCGTGTTCGGCGCGCAACCCGGTCCGGCCGTCGAGGCCCTCGCGCAGGATATCGGCGTGCCCGGCATGCCGGATGGACTCGCCGAGGACATGGACCATGATGGCGAACAGGTTCGTGTCGGTATAAGGCTCCGGCCACCACGGCACGTGGCCGGGGGCGTCGAGGGGAAGCTCGTTGATCGTCGCGTCCGAGTGTTCCCACGTGCGCCGGTAGAACCCGATGATCTGATCGCGGGTCTCGTCCTCGGCCGTCCACAGATCGCTGCCGTTGGAGTCCTGCCACCGGGGCAGCGGTTCCGGGGAGGGGCGGTCGAAGACCTCGCCGAAGTACCTGGCCTCGACGGTGGCCACGTGTTTGACCAGGCCGAGGAGGTTGGTCCCGGTCGCTGTCAAAGGTCGGCGGGCGTCGTATTCGGACAAGCCGTCGAGTTTCCAGAGCAGCGCCTTGCGGTCCCGCCGCAGTCTCTCGTGCAGGTGGTCTTTCGCGAATCCATCGATCATGCGTCATGAGCCTGCCATGGGCTGCTCGTGGTCTCAAGATCCCGTACGTGGTCCGCAACGACTGGCAGAGCCGAGGCCTGGCCATGGCCGCCGCCCTGACCTGCTACAAGAAGCTCGCGAAACTTGCCACGTGAGACAACCTCTTAAGGTCGAACAAGCCCGCGCCAGGTCTCGCGCCGCCACGCAAGCAGGCAGACCTACCGCCCGCGGGATACCGGGCATTACGCTCGGTGGGGCGGTATTCGGACCTCCCATCAGCGTCCCAAACGGCACCCCTCGGGCCCGGTGACACCCCTCGGGCCCGGTGACACCCCCCAGGTCATGCATTCGACAGGGGAGAACAGTCATGCCGGGTCCAAAGACCAGCGGCCCTCTTGGAGGACCGCGAAGAAGATAACGGGGGTTCCGCGTCCCGGCCCCAGTGGAGACGCCCGTGGAAGGTCCTCCCCGTCGACACGGGGGTGTTCCGCCGGTGTCGTCGGCGCCGCCGCTGTGCAGAGTGTCCTCCCCGACGACGCGAGGGTGTTCCGTTCACGGCCGGCACCCGCAGGTCAGAGGCGCCTGGTAGACAACTTCACCACGTAGTCCTCCAGGACAGGATCCCGTGCAGGTTCCGTACCGGCTGGCGTGACGCCTGGTCAGTGGCGTCCTGTCTCATCTACGACGGGAGCCGAGCCCGCACCGTTCCCTCAGATCCAAGATCCGGACCAGTCACGGGCCAATGGACTACGGGCTGTCTCGGTCCCGGTCCCCTTACTTTTTTCAGGTCAGCGGGCGCGACACTCATGCACCACCAGCAGACGACGAACATTCTTTGTTTCTTACAGCCCTCAGGGGCTTGGCTTCTTCGAGAGCCTGAAGTCGGTTGCCTGGAGGCATCGTTCGAATGCCGGGCGTGCGCCGTCCCCATCACTCGCGCACCGACCGTCGCATTGGCTCTCAGCGGGTGACGGTGGCGAGCGCATTGGCGTACTGCTCGTCAGTCACCGGTTCCAGCCAGGTGGTGCCGTCGCCGTCGGCATCGCCGACGACCATGGCGATGTGCGCCATGAGGGTGGTGTCGGTGCCGCCGTGCCAGTGCTCCTCACCGGGCGGGCACTTGACGGTCTGGCCGGCGCTGACGCGTACGACGTCGCCGTCGCGGGTGCCGACGAGGCCGACGCCGTCAGTGATGTAGAGAGTCTGGCCGTTGGCGTGGGAGTGCCAGTTGGTGCGGGCACCGGGAGTGAAGCGGACCAAAGCCGTCGCCAACCGGGCCGGATCGGTGGGGGTCTCGATCATGTTGAGGTACACATCGCCGGTGAAGCGCTCGGCGGGGGCCTTGGCGGTCGGGGTGTGCGTGACGATTTCCACGGAAGGTGTTCCTTGCTGTGCGGCTGCGGGGGAATTGGTGTGAGGGTGTCAGGCGCCGCGCTCTTCGGTGAGCGCCTTGAGATGGTTGATCGCGGTCATGGCGTTGGGCCAGCCGGCGTAGAAGGCCAGGTGGGTGATGGCCTCGGAGAGTTCCTCGACGCTCAGGCCGTTCTTCAGCGCCACGCCCAGGTGATAGGGCAGCTGTTCGCTGCGGTAGAGCGCGGCGAGGACACTGACGGTCACCAGGCTGCGGTCGCGCGGTGAGAGCCCGGGACGTTCCCATACGTCACCGAAGAGCACCTCGTTGGTGACCTCGACGAGCTTGGGTGCGATCGCCTCCAGCTCCTTGGGCGCGGACTGCTTGGGCATGCTGTCACTCCTTGTTGCGTATCGGGGCGGCCCCGTCGGGGAGCCGCTCGCCGGCTCGGTGGTTCACTGCGCGACGTAGCCGCCGTCGACGGGCAGCGCGACGCCGACGACGAAGCCGGCGCCGGGGCTGCACAGCCACAGGACGGCTTGCGCGATCTCGTCGGCAGTGCCGAGACGGTGGATCGGCTGGTTCGCTTCGGCCTCGGCGCGGTCGAGTTCTCCCTTGGCGATCATGTCGCTCACCATGGGGGTGTCGATGGTGCCGGGGCAGATCGCGTTGATACGGATGCCGCGCGGGGCGTATTCCAGGGCGGCGCTGCCGGTCAGACCGATGACACCGTGCTTGCTGGCGTGGTACGAGGCGCGGCCGGAGATGCCGACCAGGCCGCCCAGGGAGGAGCAGTTGACGATCGCTCCGCTGCCCTGGGCACGCATGTGACGCAACTCGTGCTTCATGCTCGCCCAGATGCCGCGCAGGTTGACGGCGTGGACGCGGTCGAAGACCTCGGCCGCTTCCTCGGCGGCGTCGGTGGGCGGGATCTGGATGCCGGCGTTGTTGTAGGCCATGTCCAGGCGTCCGAAGGTCTCCACCGTGCGGTCGACGGCGGCGGCGACCTGAGACTCGTCGGTGACGTCGCAGGTGAGGGCAAGCGCCCTGTGGCCCTCGTCGGTGAGCTGCCGTGCCGCCGTGTCGAGGGCGGCTTCGTCGATGTCGGCGAGGCCGACGGCGGCGCCCGCTTCGGCGAAGGCGCGTGCCGTGGCCAGGCCCATGCCGGATGAGGCTCCGGTGACGAAGGCGACCTGGCCGGAGAAGTCGTACGTGGGGTTCAACGGGCTTCGCTCTTTCCGTGCGGTGCGTGGGGGCGGCGGTGTGCCGAGTGGGTGGGTGTGCGGGCCGAGTCGGATCAGGTCAGGGGTTCGATGGTGACGCGGTCGGCGGTGGCCAGCCGGTCGATGTCCCGGCTGTCGTCGAAGCGCCCGAGGATGACGAGGCCCGGGGACCTCTCGCCGTCGCGGTAGAAGAGGGCCAGGTTGCGCCAGGGTGCGTAGTGGGCAAGGTCCCCTGCTTGGGGGGTGGGCGCGTCCGGGGCGCCGGATGTGTCCAGTTTCCGCGGGAGGTCGGCGATCCGCTCGGTCCGGTGGAAGTCGGTCAGGTCGAGGGAGAGCGGGAGCAGCGCGGCGAAGTCCCGGGCGGCAGGGCTGTCGTTCAGGGTGGCTCGGACGGGGTGTCCGTCGAGGGTGAGCTGGATGAGCACGGCGCTGCTCCTGTCGGGCGGTGGGGGTGAGCTGGGTGCTGGTCGCCCGAGGGCGGTCGCCGGGGCGGACTGGTCGGCGGTCTGCCCGCTGCCTGGGCAGGCGGTCAGAGCCAGCAGTCCCACGGCCGCCGTGATCGCCGACAGGACTGGTCGGAGCGGCCCGAATGGCCGAGGTGGTACCGCCCGGATGGGGCGCCGGAGACTTGTCCACGGCCTGTTCGTCACTGGGGCATCGGCTCGGCGTAGTGACGGAAGCCGTCGCGCTCGGTGTGCAGGGCGTACAGGCGCTCGGCCAGCACCTGAGGGCTGCTGTGCTCGGAATCGGGCCGGATCGCGCCGGGGATGATCAGCTGGGTGGCGTGGATGTTCTCGGCGGCGAGCGTGTCGTGGAGCATGCGGGCGTAGGCGCTCTCGGCGGCGAAGGCGACCGAGGTGCCGGCCCGCTCGGGGTGCGGGCGGACCGCACTGCCTCCGTTGACGAAGACAAGGGTGCCGCGCCCCAGGGCCCGCATACCGGGCAGGACCGCGTTCACGCAGGTAACCGGGCCCTTGAGGGAGAAGGCGAGCGGGTCCTCCAGGTCGGCGGCGGTGGTGTCGAGGACCGGCTTCATGAAGTCGGCGCGCGGCACCGGGCTGTACTGCAGGATCTCGATCGGCCCGAGTTCCTCGGCCGCGTCCTGGAGGGCGCCGGTGAGCGCGACCGGGTCCAGGACGTCCGCGGAGAATCCGCGGGCTTCGATGCCGTCGCGGCGGAGATCGTCCGTCAGGTGCTGGAGGTGTTCGGCGCCGCGGGCGATCAGGGCGATGCCGTGGCCGGCGGTGCCGAAGCGGCGGGCGGTGGCCAGCCCCAGGCCGGGACCGGCACCGACGAGGGCGAACGTGGTCATGCTGGAGGTCCTCCCCGAGCAGGGTGAGGGGGCGTTCGGCCCCGGGAGTGGAAGGGTGCGGGGTCAGGGCTTGAGGAGTGCCTTGATGGCTCGGCGCTCGTCCATGGCCTTGTAGCCCTCGGCGACCTGGTCGAGGGGCAGGGTGAGGTCGAAGACCTTGCCCGGGTCGATCCGGCCGGTGACGACGCGTGCGATGAGGTCGGGCAGGTAGCGGCGCACGGGGGCGGGGCCGCCGCGCAGGCCGACATGGGAGAAGAACAGTTCCTGCCCGTCGACGGCGACGCCGTGCGGGACGCCGACGAAGCCGACGTTGCCGCCGGGCCGGGCGGAGTGCAGCGCCTGCTGCATGGCCTGCGCGGTGCCCACGCACTCCAGCACGCTGTCGGCGCCGATGCCGTCGGTGAGGTCCTTGATCCGGGCGATGCCCTCGTCGCCGCGCTCGGTGACGATGTCGGTGGCGCCGAACTCGCCGGCCAGCTTCTGCCGGGACTCATGGCGGCTCATGGCGATGATCCGCTCGGCGCCCATCTCCTTGGCGGCTATCACCGCGCACAGGCCGACCGCCCCGTCGCCCACGACCACGACGGTGGATCCGGGCTTCACCTCGGCGGCGTCGGCGGCCCACCAGCCGGTGCCCATGACGTCGGAGACGGCCAGCAGGCCGGGCCACAGTTCCTCGCCCGGCACCTCGTCCGTGGCGACCAGGGTGCCCTGGGCGTTGGGGATACGGACGTAGTCGGCCTGGCAGGTGCTCATGAACTCGCGGTGCAGGCAGTTCGACGGGAAGCCGTTACGGCAGTTGGCGCAGGTGTTGTCCGAGGTCGCGAACGAGCCGACCACGAACTGGCCCGGCTTCACGGCCGTGACCTCGGAGCCGACCTCCTCGACGAAGCCGACGTACTCGTGCCCCATCGGATGGGCGTCGCCGATCGGCTCCAGGCCGCGCCAGGGCCACAGGTCGGAGCCGCACACACAGGTGACGGCCGTGCGGATGACCGCGTCGGTGGGGTGGAGGATCTTCGGGTCGTCCAGCGTCTCGAAGCGGACGTCACCGGGGGCGTGGATCACTGCGCCGCGCATGAAAGTTCCCTTGCTCATGTGAAGTCGAGCCGATGTAAGCGGTCCTCGTACGGCCGTCCCCGGGTCGCGGGGCGTCCGCGCGCCGAGGTCGGGCGGCCCCGTCCCCGCCGACAAACGGCCGGGGACAGCGCCACGTCCTCCAGGTAAGCGCCCCTCGTGGCGGCCAGCCAGTCACCGTCGATGGGTGTACCGGCAGTACATCCCTCATGCGGCCGGCTGCACGTACGGTCGAGGGGTGGACAACCAACGGGAGGTCCGCGAGTTCCTCACCTCGCGGCGAGCCAAGATCACCCCCGAGCAGGCCGGACTGCCCTCCGGGACCCGGCGCCGTGTCCCCGGCCTGCGCCGAAGCGAGGTCGCAGCCCTCGCCGACATGAGCGTGGAGTACTACGCCAAGCTCGAACGCGGCAACCTCGCCGGTGCCTCCCCCGCCGTCCTCGAGTCCGTCGCCCACGCCCTCCAGCTCGACGACGCCGAACGTGCCCACCTCCTCCACCTGGCCCAGGCAGCCGACGGCTCCGACGCTCTCACCCGCCCCCGACGCCGACGCCCCGCCCGGCAGTGGACCCCGCACCGCAGCCTGCAGTGGACGCTCGACGCGATCACCGCAGGCCCCGCCTTCGTCCGCAACGGCCGCATGGACATCCTCGGCACCAACGCCCTCGCCCGCGCCTTCTACAGCGACGTCTACGCGAACCCCCACAACCAGGCGAACCTCGCCCGCTTCACCTTCCTGGACCCCGCGTCCCGCCGCTTCTACCCCGACTGGGGCCTGGCCGCCGACGTCACCGTCGCGATCCTGCGCACCGAGGCCGGCCGCAACCCCCACGACAAGGAGCTGCACGACCTCGTCGGTGAACTCTCCACTCGCAGCGACGACTTCCGCACCCGCTGGGGGGCCCACAACGTCCGCCACCACGGCACCGGCACCAAGAATTTCCACCACCATGCCGTCGGCGACCTGACCCTCGCATTCGAGGGGTTGGAAATGGCGGCCGAGCCCGGCCTCACCGTCACCATCTACACCGCCGAACCCGGCTCACCCTCCGAAGAGGGCCTGCGTCTGCTCGCCTCCTGGGCCGCGACACAGGAGGCTCCAGCCGGGCGACCGCGAGAGAACTGACCCCCTCCCCACGGCGCCGCAGTGCCGGAAGGTGGCGGCACCTCCTCCGGCGAACCAGGGGTGGCAAGGAGGCAGGGGCCATCCCGGAAGCGATCCGACCCCGGGCTTCCGGGCCGGATCGTGTCAACGTCGCCGCTGGTCAACCCTCAGCTCGAAGTCGCCGTAGCTGTTGTCGACCGGGTTGACCGTGACCCCGGGGGCGACGATCTCGTCGATGGCGTCGAGCACGTCGGAAGACAGTGTGACGTCGGCGGCGGGCAGGAACGCCTCCAGCTGCTCCATGGTGCGCGGGCCGGTGATCGCCGAGGTGACGCCCGGGTGGTTGATGACGAAGGCGACAGCCGGCTCGATGAGAGTGAGGCCGGACTACTCCGCCAGGACGGCGAGCCGTTCGACGGCGTCGAGCTTGCGCTGGTTGGCGGGGGTGGTCATGTCGAAGCGGGCCTGGGGGCGCGCCGCGGAGGCGGGGCCCTCGGAGGCGTTCTTGCGGTAGCGGCCCGAGAGCCAGCCGCCGGAGAGCGGACTGTAGGTGAGCGTGCCCATGCCGTGACGGCGCACGGTGGGGAGCACGTCCTCCTCGATGCCGCGGACCAGGATCGAGTACGGCGGCTGCTCGGTCACGAACCGCTCCAGGTGCCGCTCCCGCGAGGTCCACTGAGCCTCGACGATCCGGGAGCCGGAGTAGGACGAGGAGCCGATGTAGCGGACCTTGCCCTGGCGCACAAGGTCGGTGAGGGCGCCGGACCGGGCACCGAGGTCGCGGTCGTCGGCCTCGGCGGCCTGGGCACCTCGGCGTGAAGATGGCCCAGGCCATGGGCGCCGACACCACCGTTCTCTCGCAGTCCGACCGCAAGCGGGAGGCCGCCGCGGCCGTGGTTGCCGATCACTACGCCGTCCCCGGGCGACGGATCCGCGTTCACGGAGCCGGCCCCTCGTGATGGGGGTGCGTAGTTCGTGGGCGAAGTCGGCGGTGAAGCGCTTGGCCGGCGCCGGATGAGCGAGGTCGCGGGCGGTCTTGCGCGGGTCGGGGTTCGCGTCCTGGAGGTTGCGGCTGATCACGGTCATGTCCACGCCATCCGCGCGTTTGTCGGCGAGCAGGCCGCCGAACAGAAAGCACCACCGCGATCCTCGCGCGTGCGGCCACCGCCACCGGGCACGGGCACGGTGCAGCCGGTTGGTGTTGACGACGGTGCCCGGCACTCCCGGAACAGTCGTCGTTCATCATGGCGACGAACGCCTCCTGACTGCCCGCTTCCCAACGAGCCGGCAGCCTCGCCACGTTGTTACCGGAAGGCGGCAGCAAGGCCGTCGATGTCCGGCATGCGGATGTCCAGCAGGACCACGTCCGGGCGCTCCGCGCAGACGATGTCGACGGCCGGCACCAGTCGCCGCCACGGCCTCGATCTCATCGGCGCCGTTGAGGACGAGCCGGAAGATCGGAGCAGTGCCTGATCGTTCACCACCGCAAGCCGGATCACATGTGTTCCGGCTCACAGTCTGTTCGGGGCCGTCGGCTGTACATTCGAAAGCACACCGGCCGATGGCTGTCCATCCCTGCCACACCGAGCCCAAAGCCCCAGATGACCAGGGCGGCTCCGCAAGCAGCGGCTCCAGACACCCGGCAGGTGGGCCTCCGCCGGATGGCGGGGCGGCCCGGACATCTGCCGGTTACCCGGCGATCAGCCCACGCTCAAACCTGGAAGGCATGACGCAGTACTCAGACGTCGCAGCTCCTGTGGTGGACGCCCCGGCCCCCGCGCGCGACAGCAGGAAGGCGCCGACGGGGCGACTGATCGGGCTGGACCTGGCCCGCGGACTCGCGGTATTCGGCATGTACGCGGCCCATGTGGGGCCCGACCCTGACCAAGGGGGTGTGACCGGCTTCCTGATGGAGCTGGCCCATGGCAGGTCCGCCGCGCTCTTCGCCCTCCTGGCGGGCTTCGCCGTTGTTCTCATCACCGGGCGCAGGACGCCGAAGACGGGGCGGGCCGGGCGCCAGGCAGTGGTCAAGGTGGTGATCCGGGCCGTGATCCTTCTGGCCCTGGGCACCGCCCTGACCATGAGCGGCACCCCGGTCGATGTGATCCTCGCCTTCTACGGCCTGTACTTCCTGCTCGTACTGCCGCTGTACCGGCTCGGCGCCGGCCCCCTGGCGGCGATCGCCGTGGGAACGGCCCTCGTCCTGCCCCAGGTGCTGTACGTGGTGCAGCAGGCGATCGGCGACAGTGGCGTCCGCTCGCCCGGTGAGCCCGACGGCATCGTCTCGCTGCTCTTCACCGGCACCTACCCGGCCCTGACGTGGATCCCGTTCGTTATCGCCGGCATGGCCGTGGCCCGCCTGGACCTGGCTGCCACCGCTGTCCGGACGCGCCTGGCGCTCACGGGTGCCGCCCTCATGATCACCGGCTACGGAGGCTCCTGGCTGGCGCTCCACCTCTTTCCCGGCGTCGTCCACGCCATCGGCGCGTCGACGTCGGCCGGGAATGGGGCGAGCGTGTGGTGGTCCGACACCGCGGGTTATCCGTCCGGGGACACCCCCGCCTGGCTGTGGGCTGCCTCCCCGCACAGTGAGACCACCCTGTCGATCCTGGGCAACACCGGCGTGGCGATTACGGTCGTGACCGCGTGCCTGGCCGCGACGGACGCTTTCCCGCGGCTCCGGTCCCTGGCCCGGCCGGTTATCGCAGTCGGTTCCATGTCGATGACCGCGTACGTCGGCCACCTCGTCGCCATCCGATTCCTGGGCATCGAGGAACTGCCCGGACTGCCCCTGCACGTCCTGCTCTGCTTCATCGCGGCCGCAATGGTGTTCGCGACCGTCTGGTCGCGCTTCCAGCAGCGCGGACCACTCGAATGGCTGATGGCCAAGGCGACGGGCCTGGCCCGGCACATCCGCTGAGCGCAGAACCGGCCGGGCCAACGTCCAACGCCGAACAGGAGCCCGGCCTGGCGGAACCCGACGGCCGCAGCATCGGGCCGCGGCTCAGCTCCGCCGCCGGTATCGCCAGGGTCTTCGTGGCCCTGGTGGCGATGAGGCCCGCCTTCGAGAAGGTGCCCACGGCCATGGCGTTCCTGCTGCCGATGCCGTTCATCCTCTGCCACTCGGCGGGCCCCGGCGCCAACGGCAAGTCCATCGCCGCGCTCTCCTACAGCAGTGACGTCCGCGCCCTGGGCACCGGTGTCACCGGAATGGTCGGCAGCTTCGGCAGTGTCGTCGGCCTGTACGTGTTTCCGCAGATCAAGGACTCGCTCGGACCCACCGACACCTTCCTGGTGCTGTCCGTCGTGCCACTGATCGGCCTGATCACTTACCTGTTGATCAGGTGGGACCCGCCCAAAGGTCACCTCTGGCGACGAGGTTTCCGCGCACCCTCCTGGCCTGGCACCAGCGTCTGATCAAGGACAAGTCGCGCAACCGGCCTCGCCGGGACGCCCGCCTGTGCCCGAGAAGCTGCGCGACCTGATCATCCGGCTCGGCGCCGAGAACCCACGATGGGCTTCCGGCGTGTCCACGGCGAACTCCGTCGCTCTCGCCAGTCGCGCAAGCGCAGCCAGCGACACCCGGAATCCGCCCTTTCGCGGCTGACCCGGGCGTCCTGCGCCGACGCACAGGTGATCACTGCATCCGAGCGGCTGGGGCGCCGATGCCGGTGCGGCGGCGCCCGACGATTGCGGCGACGGCTGCCGCGACCAGGCCCGCGGCGGCCATCGCCGCGCCCACTGGACCATGTGCGCCGAGCAGGCAGCCTGAAGGGTGCTTCCCGCAAGCGTGTCAATGCTCCGGTACTGCCTTGATCGGCGGCCCCGGGGTGGGCATCGGGTTGGTCAGCGGGTCGCGTGAGTATTGAGATTGCCGCGCCCGCGGCTGAGGAACGCGGCGATCGGCAGCGCCGCTACCAAACCACTGAGCAGCACCGCGGCGAGCGCGCCGAGGATCGCCGGCTCGCCTGCGAAGGCGATACCGACGGCTGCCGGCGCGGGACCCACGTTACGCACAGCAGCGACACTTCCCATGGTGGTGCGACGTACCGTCGGCCCCGTGGCCAGCAGCGTGCCGACGGCGAAGCCTGCGCCGGCGAGGGCGAACCCCGCCAGCAGGGCCAGGGAGCCGACGAGTGCGACCACGTCACGCCAGTTCCCGAGCAGCATGCCCACCAGCACGATCAGGAACGTCACGTCGAGACCTTGATCGCGGTGGGGTGCCAGGAACGCGCTGCCCTTGGGACTTTGTGGCGCAGTAGCAGTCCGACGCCGAATGGTACGAGCCGCAGGATCGCCACGGTCCGTACAAGCGCGGCCACGTCGAGGGAAACCCCTCCGCCGACCTTGGCGGCGGTGAGGATGCCGTTGACGGTCGGGCCGAAGGTCAGGCTGCCGATGGCGGCGAGTAGGACCTGCATGGCCGCGCCTGCCACGACATCGCCGTTCTGCACCATGGCCAGCTTCGCGCCGAACGGCCCGCCGGGTGAGGAAGCGACCAGCACCAGCGCGATGAAGGAGGCGGTGGGAAGGCCGAGCAGCTCGGCCAGGCCCCAGCCGAGCAACGGGATGACCACCAGGTTGCCGAGGAGCGCCAGCAGGAGCAGCGGCAAGTCGGCGAAGACGCCCCACAGAGCTGAGCTGGTGGCTCCTAGACCGGCGGTGAACATGGTGGTCGCGATGAAGATCACGGTGACCGCGTTGAACAGCGGGTGCAAGATGTCCATGAGGCGTTCCGGTCCGGTGGTGGGGCGCCCGGGCGGGCCGCAGCGCCACGGTTCAGTCCTGGAGGTCGCCCAGCCACCGCAGGGCGCTCAGTCCGGGCAGGAAGCAGTACTCGCCCCCGCGCGTGACCGTGAACCGCGGCATCTGTGGCAGACGCCGCCGTACGGGTCGGCGCGGGATGGTGTAGTCGGTGACGCCCTCGTAGGCTCCGGCTATCGGGTCCTTGGTGTTGGCTGAGCCGAAGAAGACGCCGTCGTTCAGCCACTCGGACTGGACGAACTCGAACTGCCGCCCGAGATGGGCACCGATGAACGCGAACAACAGTCCCCGGTCCACTCCGTCGTCCTCGACGGCGCCGTCCGCAAGCGGCGGTCCGTAGACGGCGCCGCGCCTGATCATGCGGTGCAGCCTCACTTCTCCCGCCACCGACGCGTCCCGGGGATTGGCCCGGCGGATGTGGCAGCCGCCGGGGGTGATGAACCCCGCTGGGTCGTCGCGCTCGTAGAGGAAGGTGTTGCGGCGATGTGGGTCGGCGCCCAGCACCGGGTCGTCCTCGTGGGGGCTGAGCGCCAGTGGTGCGCCGCTGCGCCAACGCCCCAGGACCTTGGCTGCGAGCAGTTCCTCGTCCTCGCGGCTGGTGGATTGGTCCTTCAGACAGCGCCGGAACGCGGCGACGCGTTGGTGGAGTTTACGGAAGACCGCGTAGCTTCCGTTGCGTCCGAGTATCTCGGGCCACGGGGTCTGGACGCCACCGAGCTCGTCGGGGTAGCCGAGAACGAACTCGCCGGCCCTCAGCGGCCTTTCCAGCTGGTTCGACCCGGCGATGCCGCTGCCCTCGATGGCGGGGTTGCTGACGCCGTCCCGGTAGCCGAAATGCTCGGTCTCCGTAGGGAGTGCGTAGCAGTCCTGCCGCCAGATCGCGGTGACACCGGTCAGGTGCTCATACGTCAGGCGGGCCCGATCGATGGCCGCCTCCAACTGCGCGATGTCGGGCGCGACCGCGGTGAGCACCACATGGACGTCAGCCGTGCCCAAGGGCGTCTCCCAGTTCTCGGGGCTGCTTTCGCCCACGTCGCCGAGCGCCTTGGCCCGGGCGGCCATGCCCTGCCGGAACTCCCAGGCGAAGGTGTCCAGCGACTCGCGCGGCACCCCGAGCGCCTTGAGGCCGTGGTAGGTGACCGCGACGCTCACCCAGGTGTCCCCGAGCGGGCTGGTCGAGTCTGCTGCGGAGGTGGTCGCCGCGCTCGCGCGCCGCATCAGCTCCCGCCCGTGTGCCCGGTCGTCGATGCGGAACAAGAGGTAGGTCACCGCATAGGGCGTCGGCCTGGGGCTGAGAACTCCGCGCTGAATGTCGTCGAGTTCAAGGGCGATCTGCTTCTCCCCACTCATAGTCCCGCCTCCCAGCGGCGCTACTTCGAGACGATGTTCCTCCAGAAGTTCCGCAGGCTTTCGTCGCCACCGAACAGCGAGCTGAAGATCGTGGAGTCCGCCAGCAGAACATCGCCGGCCCGGTCACCGCCCGGGGGCATCCACAAGAACATGTTGAACTCGGTATTGCCGGCTTCGGTGAACGGGTGCGGCCGGGAGGTGTCGATGGGCTGACTGGCCAGTACATGGATGACATCCGGCTCTTCCGTCGTCACGGCGTAGTGCGGCAGGTGCAGGTGGAAGTTGAACGTGGTCACCCCCTCCAGCCAGCCTTTTGTGTCCAGATCCCGGGACAACGTCAGTGGGGCGATCTTGTTCGGTTCCCGCACCGCCGGACGCAGCCCGTAGCGGTTCTCGACGGGGACTCCCAGCCCTTGCATCAGACCCCGGAGGTGCCTGGCGAACCGCTGCTGGCGGGGAACCAGCGGGTCGCCGTGGTGGCGATGCTCCATGTCCCGCACGGTCAGGTCGTCCGACGCTCCGACGTCGTGGTGCGGGCCCAGGACCAGGGAGGTTCCCTCCCGCGAGAGGAACTGCCGCAGGGTCTCGATCTCCTCCGGCTCGGCATCCTGACCCGTAACCATGTGGTCCAGCCCGAAGACGAACAACGTGTCGGTGTCCGCCAGCACCCGGTCGTCCAGCAGGGTCCGGAACCCGGCCTGATCGATGCGTTGATACACCGGCACGGTGTGCCCGGTGGCCTCCTCGACGAACGATTGGAAGGGCACCCAGGCCCAGAAGAACAGCTCCAGAGACCCCGCGATGCCCTGCAGGAACTGCAAGGGGTCGGACCACCTCGGCTCCTCGTACGCGGGCCAGGCAACCCGCCGGACCTCGGTCATCGTGGAGAACCGGTTGTCCAGCTCCGCCGGGTTCCTTCCGGCCTCGGCCGGATAACTCCAGGACACGTATATGCTCACCCGCCGCCGGCCCGGCGTGTAGGGGCGCGGAACATGATTCTGGTTGTAGGTACGGGCCGTCCTGGACTCGCTCATGACGTCTCCGATCCGCAGCGGTGGGCAGGCCGCGGCCCTTTTCACTGCAACTGGTCGAGCGTCTCCGTCAAGGAACTCTTGATCCGCAGCGCTTTTTTGATCTCATCTGCTGTCACGTACGGATACTCCCCATATTCAATGAAACTGGGGCAGTGGTGCTCACGCACGAACCTCACGAATGCCTCGGGATTTGTTCTCCAGTCATCGGGAAATCCCTCCAGGTTCTCAAAGGCCGTGCTCACGCCGGACTTCTTGAACAACGCAATGGCATCTTCGGTGTACTTGTCGAAGTCCGTGTCGAAAATTCCCTGGTACATGAAGCGTTTATCTTCGTCGAAGAGCACCCAGCGCAGGTAGTGCAACTTCAGCGGCGCGAGAAGATAGGGATCTTGTTCCAGCGCCCTGGCCAGGGTGTAACCGTACTCGCGGATCGCCTCCGCGCGACCGGGCTTCACATTCGCGATGATATTGAAGCCATAACACGCGGGAGTTTTCGGGAAAACGGGGCCGTACTTTCCCTGTTCGAGATGGTCGGTCTCCTTGGGGATGACAACCGCCTGGGGCTTGATTTCCATGCCCGTTCCTCCGCCGCCTAGAAAGGAACCGCCATGTCCATCGTGCCACGCAGTGCCGACTCCGACCCGCCGAGGAGCGATGGTCAAGACTTGTGGACCGGCTCTCGGGGCCGCACCTGAAGGGCGTACCTTCCCGAGGGATCGACTGATGGTCATCGCGTAGGCCCGTGTTCGCAGCACGGGTCGGGAAGGCACACGGTTCGACACCGGCGAAGCGGGCGTCTTCCTCGCCTGGACGTCGGCAACACGGCCCATCACGGCCACGGGCTGAACCCGGCCGGCAAGAAGGTCTTCGACAAGCCCCAGCCCAACAGCGAACCGAAACTGCGAGCCGTGCTCGACAAACTGACCGCGAAGTTCGGCACCGACAGACCGGCCGAGGCCCAACCTCGGGCCTTCGGCCTTCCCGTCGTATGCATCCCGGTCACCCTGATCGCGTCGCTGCTCGCCTTCCACGTCGCGGCGATCTTGCTCGGCGCGCACGTACCGGCGATCTCCAAGGAAGGCGTCATCGGCCCTGCCCTGGGCGGGGAGTACCCCTTCCATATGGCCCTGTTCGCCCTGATCGGCATCGCCTTGGCAGTGCCGGCCCGACGCAGCGGGCTCGTGCGCCGGTGCCCGGCCGTCACCGTGGTCACGGCACTGTCGGCCATCGCCGCACTCGTCATCGCAGGCGTGCAGTTCGCCGCCGCGGGGAGGGCTCGGGCGTCTCCTCAGCGACGCCTTCTCCGCTCCGGTCGCCGCCGCGGCCTCCCACAGCCGGTACGTGCCTCGGTGATACAGCCGACAGTCACGAGCCCTCCGGGGTCACTGAGCGTAGAAAACTTCATGATCACCGCGGCTCGCGCCTGCTCGACTCCGGAGTCCGCCCCCATCAACGGGACACACCTACTGCCGGAGCCTGATATTCGTGTCGTCCGAAGGACTCCCCACGTCTGGGGATTGTCCCGGGCCGGAGCGGCGGTGGGTTCGTGGTGCCGGCGTTGTGTCCGGCTGACCCGATACTCACATACGCTGCCTATGTGAACTATTTCGGTCGATTCTGGCGTCGTTCCTGCAGCCTCCAGGAGGACCTGGTGCTCCTTGCGCCCCTGGCGCTGACCGCCATCATCACCGTGCTGGCCTTTGCCACTCCGAGTAACCTCCACTTCAGCCGCTTTCTCTCACTCGCCCCCGCTTTCGCCGCCTCGGTGTGGCCAGTGGTCAGAACGGTGGCCATCGGCGTGCTCGCCGCGGCCCTCAACGTGGTGATCGCCGTGGCCATCGGCAATCCGAGTGAGGAGCACACATACCTGATCACCCTCGCAGTGATCGCCGGCGCCACCGCCGCGGCCGCCTACGCCAGCCATGTGCGCCAACAGCGGGAGCAGACCCTCGCCGACGTCCGCTCCGTCGCCGAGACGACCCAGAAAGTCCTGCTGCGCCCCATGCCGCACCGCATCGGCCGGTTGGACACCGAGGCCCTGTACCTGGCCGCCGCGGCCCAGGCCCGCGTCGGCGGCGACTTCTACGAAGCACTGGCGACAGCCCACGGCGTCCGCCTGATCATCGGAGACGTGCGCGGCAAGGGCCTCCCCGCGGTCGGCGCGGCATCAGCGATCGTCAGCTGCTTCCGGGAAGCCGCGTACGACGAGCCGGACCTGGCACGGCTGGCACGCCGACTGGACAGGCGCATGAGCCGCTACACCGCACTACTGCCCGACGACCAGATAGAGTATTTCGCCACGGCCCTGCTCGCCGAGATCCCCGACGACGGATCGACCGTCGAAATCGTCAACTGCGGACACCCCCCTCCGCTGCTGTTCCGCGCGGGAGCGGTCCGCGAGCTCACCCCCACAGCGCCCTCACCGCCCGTCAACATGGGTGCACTGCTCGGGGAGGACTACCGCATCGACACCGTCCCCTTCGCCACCGAGGACCAACTGCTGCTCTACACCGACGGTGTCACCGAGACCCGCGACCACACCGGCGCACTCTTCCCGCTGGTGCAGCACGCGACCCACTGGGACGCAGACTCCCCGTCCCGGTTGCTCGAGCAGTTGCACAGGGACCTGGTCCACTACAGCCGCGGCCGTCTCGACGACGACATCGCGGCCATCGCCGTCCGTGCGACGGCCACCACGGCCACCGCCGGTGCATGAAACGGGCCGGGCGGTCGTCCACGCCTCCCGGCTGCCACAACACCCCGGCCCCTCACCGGCCCACCCGTCCGGTCCTCCTGCCTGCCCTGGGCCATGGAAGCGCAAGGCCAGGCCACGATCACCTGCAGTCATACCCCGAGCCTCTGAGCCTCGCCGATCTTACGAATGACCAGATCAGACCTACATCAATAGATAGGACACGCCATGACTCAATCCTCGCAAATGTGCCCCGGCTTACGTGGAGTCAAGCTGCCGGACTCCAGGCGATCGAGGGAGTTGTCCTCAGCTCGAACTCGATGGGTGTGAGCATGCCGAGTGCGGAGTGCCGACGTTGCCGGTGACTTCGCAAGACCCTGAACTCTGCGACGAGGTGCAGGAATCGGTGCCAAGACCGTGGTGATGAGTGTGCTGCAACAGGCAGTCCAGGTCGATCCGTTCGCGGAACTGTCACGCTTCCGAGCGGACTTCTACGACTGCCTGAACGGCAGAAGGGACGCGTTGTTCGAGCTCGCCGATGCGCCGCTGTGCACCAAGGGCCCGGTGAGGACGTTGGTGGACTTGGCGCTCTGTATGGCGCGCTCAACAAGGGATGCCTGGACATCGACCGGCTGCGGCGCACGCTCGCCGGTCTGCCACTGCCACGTGCCGCCGACGGCCGCCTGGTCCTCGCCGTGGCTCAGGCCGGACGCCGCGACCTGCCCGGACCGGTCGCTCTGCCACACCTACGGCCGCGGCGACGCCAAGCACCAGATGATCCCCGGCTGGCCGTACTCGGTCGTCGCCGCGCTGGAGAAGGGACGCACGTCCTGGACCGCGATCCTGGACTCCGTCCGGCTGAAGCCCGGTGCCGACCTCGCGGCCGTCACCATCGGCCGGCTCCACGACGTGATCGAGTTCCTCGTCGCCGCCGGCCAGTGGCGCGAGGGCGACCCGGAGATCTGCCGACGTCGTGGCGGGGTGCCGGGTAGCGGTTCTTCGGCCCAGGTGGTCGGCCGGGGCCGGGCCGGGTGGATTTCGGTGCACGCGCTGGCTCCGGCCTTGATGGCGTCGGCCAGCGCGGTCCACTGGTCGGGCGTCACGGTGACGATGATGTCGGGCCGATCGCGCCATGACTGCGATCAGCGCTGCGGCGAAGCGATCAGCGAGGACTCGAACTGTGGAACCGGCGTCGCCGCCACCGGAAAAGCGGGGTGCACAGCGCAGACCACGCAAATGTCATGGTGAGGAACTTGAAGGCGTTGCGCGGAACCATGTCAGTCCAACCGATGATCACCGCGAAAAAGGCAGTGGAAGCCACCCACCAGACGCTGAACAGCAGCCAGTTGATCAGCAGCTCCTGCCACCACGGGCGGGTACTCAGCCATTCCCTCATGGCGGCCATCATGCACGATCAGCCGCAACCGCGCCCAGTGCCTTGACCAGGTCGTCAACCGAGCGGGTGGACACGCCATGGACGTAGGCCTCCATGATGACGGCGAACAGGGCCTGGTCGATGCGGCGGCGCCGCTCCAGCAGGCTCGGGAAGAAGCTGCCCGAGCGCAGCTTGGGTATGGCCAGGTCCAGGTCACCGGCCTGCGTGGTCAGTGTCATGTCGCGGTGCCCGTTGCGCAACGCGGTACGTATCTCGGCGTGCTCGTTCCACTCCGCGCCGACCCTCGCGGTCGCCTCGGCCTCGATCAGCTCCTGCAGCATCCGCTCGGCCACGGAACGAACGAGTTCGAGCCCGTCCGCCGAACGCAGTGACTCCAGCAGCCGAAGTAAGTCATGCTGGGACACGGCCATCATGCACCTCCTGGTTGAACTGGCCGTTCACCAGGGAGAGTTGCATGGTGGCCTACCTGCCGGGCGGGGAGCGAAATCCGTGTACCCGCACGCCCCCGGCGTTCGCCCCAACGTTGATCAGCTACACCACTTCGCGGGACGCCATCCTCGTCACCGGGGGCATACGCCCGACCCGCGCATCACCAGAGGGGCACCAAGCCCCGACGAACAGGATGAGCGACAAGCAGATCTGCCAGGCACAGCCAGCCCGGCCCGATAGTCCTGGACCGGCAGCCCAGGTGGGAGGATCTGGCTGTCGGTTCTGTACGAGGAGGCAAGGTGGACGACCGCTCGAAGCATGACCACTCCGGGTGGGAGGAGGTCGTGCTCGCGGCTCGGGACCGTGCCCGCTCGCGGCAGGCCCTCATGATCGAGCGCTTCGGACTGTCAGGCGACCTGCAATACCACTGGTCGATGGACGACGCGCAGATCACGTGGTCACGCGATGGGAAGGTGTTCCTCACCGGCCGACTCACGATGATCGGCAGCGTGAGCCTCGCTCAGCAGACCTGGTTGTGGTCCTGGGCGAATAAGTCACTGCCGCGAGCAGTCCTGGGCGACATCGAGCGCGTGCGGCAGTTCGGCGAGGAGAGTGACTACCCCGTCCTGCCGTGGCCGGACTTCAACTACCACCCCGATCTCGTAGCTGAGGCACGGATGGTCGCCGCATCAGTGCTCGACGCCGAGGGGCTATGGGCAGAGTCGACGGACGATGTGCAACTCCACTTCCTGGTTCACGACTTGGCGCTCACTACTGGGCTCCGGTGACGCTCGCCCTGGCGCTCAGGCTGCCGCGTTTGGTCCCCGGACGTTAGACGTCAAGCCAAGTGGTCCGCAGGTGCTGCAGGTCCACGACGAGCTCCAGGCTGAGCGGTTCGCCCTCCCGCACGCCGATGCTCAAGACCTCCGGTGCGGGCTGCGCAGCCGCGGACCGCCACGAGGACCGGGGTGAGGCGGCGTCGGCGATGTACAACGCGTCGAGGAGAAAGAGTGGGCAGCCGACAGGGTCGGCGACCCGCATGACCGACTCGTAGACGTCGTTCCAGTCCTCCCAGCGGGCCCGGGTCACCCAGTACAGCGCTGTGAGCACGTCGGGCAGCGCGACACCGCGGCATGCCGCCGTCTCCGCCAGCTCCGCCTCCGTGACGCCGACGGCCTCGGGGAGGCGTTCGCACAGAATGCTCTCCAGTGCCGCCGGATCCGCCGCCGGATGCGCCGCCGGCGAGAGCTTCGCGCCAGCACCGGATCGGGCAGCCGGCGCCAGGACTCGGACACGGCGCCTTCGACCAGCACGAACGCACCCTGGAACGGCCCGCTGACTGCGGCCTCCACGGCGGGCGCGAAATCGAGCAAGTCCAGCACAGCCCCCCGTCTGGCGATATCCGGGCCACGAAGGAAACGCCGTCGGCGCCGGCCTCCGCAAGCGCGCCCAGCACCCGCCGCACGGCGTCGAACTCGGGCCGTCTGTCCGTCGCGTCAGACCCATCCCGTGCATGGTGAACATCGCCCCCTGGCATCAGCACGCTGTACGCATGGGCGCCGACCCTTCCGGCGACGTGACCGCCCAAAGCATCCGACATCGCCCGTCGGCCGTTTCCGCGAACCCACCCTGCAGGAGCAGTTCGATCAAGCAGGGCGGCATCTGCTGCTTGTGCAGGGCATGGACCCGCTCCACCGCCGTACGCGCCCGCGCCAATAAAGCGCCTACTGCTCGGGCAAGTGGTCGCGCGGGGCCGGCGAGACACGGGCGCAAGCTGTGCGGTGCCGACGGCCGTTTCGCCGGATGAGCCTTGCAGTTGTGAGTTCCCGCGCAGGCTTTCTCTCGGGTGTGCCATCCCCTTCCCGGCAGGGTGGGAAGCCCTGGAAAGGCATCCCCTGAACCGTGCAACAGCGGGGCCATCTGTCACACCCGGACCGTCCCGCTCAATGCAGACCTTGACCTGGATCTTGTCTTGGCTGAAGGTACTGGTCTGGACAACCGGGGTGGAACATGGATGCAGCGCAGCAGTATGCGCAACAGTGCTCGGAGTTGTACGCGGCTGCTGGCTTCGCCGCCGTAAGGCGGACGGCACAGGCAGGACTTGACCAGGTGGGGCCGACGGCAGTGCTGTACCGCTGGCTCGGCCTGGCGCACGCCGCGGAGGACGAGGACGATCACGATGCTGCGGCAGAGCGCGCCTACCAGCAAGGCCTGGCATCGGCTCCCGACGATCTGGGTCTGCTCGTCTGCTATCTGGAGCTGTGTCTGCGCGCGGATGCCTTCGACTATCCGGCCAGAGCCGGGCGGGTGACCACGCTGCGGGCGCGTATCGATGAGCTGGCGCCTGCCGGGTCGCCGGAGCGCGAGCGCGTCGATGATGCCTTGAGCTGGGCCGGCCGCGGATACTGGGACGACCTGGTCGCAGCCGCAGGCCGCGGTGAGCTGCGGCAGGCCGAGTCGGCCGAACTGAGCGACCGGGTGGCCAGTGCCCTCCGCACCGGCTCCACCGACACAGATTCTTCCACGGCCACGGGAGAAGACGTGCGGGAGGCAGAGCTGGCGGCAGCACTCGAGCTGCTGCAGGACCGGGCGAACGCACCCCTGCGCTTCCTGCTGACCCACCGCACCGCCGCATACGTGATCACGTGTCTCGCGGCCCTCGGTGTGAACCGCCTGCTGGTCACCACCGGTGTGGTTACCTTCAGCCCGTGGGGCTGGCTGCTGTGGCTCCCGTTGCTCGCGGCCGAGGGCAAACTGCGTGCCGCCCGCCAACTGGCTCGTCAGCGTGTCGTCGCACGCATCGAGGAACGTCACGCTCTGGAGGCGGCGGCCCTTGCGGGCACACAGGACCACGCGCAGATGCCGCCCGGCACAGCGGATGGCGGCGGGCAGACCGCACAATCCGCCTCATCTCCCCCAACGACTTGAGCAACGATCCGCACCGCGATCCGCCGCATCGGCGACATCCCCGGCATGGTGCCCGCCACGGTCCGCTCGCACCACCGGCACATGCACGAGCAGCTCGGGGCGATCGGGGAGGGAGCGGCGGCCTGCTCCATCACCAGGTCGGCGTGACTCGGCTGACCGCCCAGCTGTCACCGGGCGGGCTGCGGGATGCGGTGTCTGCCTCAGCCGCGCGACCACTTCTGATGGGCCCACGGGAGGTTGGCTGGCGCAACCCAGTAGTTGTTGAAGAACCTCACAACCTGCGTGGAGTCCGGCGCATCCAGCCCGGGCGGGGGCAACTCTCGGCGCTCCGCCGGCCGGGAGCACCCCAGAATGGCCTGCTCGAATCCGGCCGGGTTGTAGTAGTTGAGGCAGTGACAGACTTCCGTCCCAGTCACCTTGAACTCGTGCACGACGTTCCGCGGGAGGTGGCCGAGGCTACCCGGCCCAAGGACGACTTTCTGCCCACCGATGATGGCTGTCATCTCGCCGGACAGGACGTAAAACGCCTCGTCCTCGAACGGGTGGATGTGCGGAGGTGGGCCGGACCCGACCGGCATGAACTGTTCGATGACGGAGTACTCACCGTTGGTGTCCTCACCGCTGGCCAAAACCAGCCACAGGATATCAAGCAGCCATCGCGCGGGGGCGTCGTCTCTGCTACGGGCAAAGGGATTGCCAGATACGATCAGATCCATGACGATGACCTCCAGGAGCTGTGAAAGCGCACCTTTGCTCCGGGATAGTGGACTGTTCCGACCAGCCACTTGTTCGCCGGGCCCGCCTGCTTGCCAGATGGCTCAGGCTGGATGCAACAAGCGTCACGCACAGACGGCGCATAACCCGGCCTTGGTGAGCTGCTGGTCCGGCCTACGGATTACCTCTAAATCTCACTGAAAATACGCTACCGCAGCTGCATCAGCGCGTCTAACCTATCGCCGGCAGGGGCGACCGCCGGTAGCCGCCACGTGCCCGACGGGATGTGGTGTGCTGTTCGGTGCGCTACTACCAGGCCTTCGGGAAGTGTCGGAACGGGAATTAGCGGTAGCGGGGCGATCTTGATTCCGGTCACACCGGCGGACTCGTCTCGGTGGTCGACGCCTTGTCGGCGATCGAGCGGGTCGTGCCACGTGAGCGGCTGGCCGAGGCACTCGCCACGATCACGGTGGTTCCGGACAGCGATGGGCATGACGACGCAGAGTGGCGGGCCAAACTGGTCGCCCGCTACGGCACCGTGCGAAGCTCCATCCGCCTGAGGTTATCGACTTCGGCGCGGTCGAGACCGGCGCCCTCGTGGTGAAGGCTCTCAAGCGGCTGCCGGACCTGATCGGCCGGAAGAAGGTCGGCGCGGAGGAAGTCGCCTCCGAGCTGGTGACCGGCTCGTGACGGCGGCTGCTGTTCGCCAATCCCCAGCTGCCGCACAGCCTGGTCGACAAGGCCGCGTACTCGTTCTGCGTCCTGGAGCATCTGCACCGCCCGCTGCGCTGGCGGGACGTGTTCGCCAGGGACGGCGACCCCCGGGCGAAGCTGCTGGCCGGGGAGAAGTGGACGGCAGTGGAGCCGTCAGCACGATGTGGCCGCTGGTCCAGGTAGGGCGCTCTGCTCAGTCGGCTCACCAGACGCCTCGCTTGCAGCGCGTGGAGGTCGTCAGCCAGTCGCCTTGGCGATGATGCGTTCCATCTCCCCTCGGCCGAAGGCCCGCAGAGTCGTGGAACGGATGTTGCCCACCCCGCCGAGATGCAGGAGTGCTGCAGTGGCAGTTTCGTCGTCGGGTGCCTCGACGACGGCCACGAGGTCGTATGGACCGACGGTCCAGTAGATGTCCAGGAGCTTCGCCCCGATCTTCTGTACCGCCGTACCGAAGGCCTCGGCGCGCTTCGCGGTGTCCTTGTAGTCTCGGACACCCTGATCGGTCCAGTTCAGCAGCGTGATGTACGTCGGCATTTTCTCTCACCTTCACGAGGAAACACATCGCGAGGTCAATTCTGGACATCGGGGCTGATACCTGCACGGGATGCGCACCCGAACGAGCGATACTGGCACCCACAGGCGGTTGATCACGTTGGTTGGGTCCAGGAAAGGCACTCGCACAACAGCCACGCCGACCTGCAGTGTGGCTTTGTTCACGGGTAGTGAGGCGTCGTTTTCGACGCGAGATCAGGCGTCGCACGCTTGCGCGATTGGCCAGGTGTAGGCCGTGCGCATCACTGCGGAGGTCCGGTGCAGCACGCACTGGCGAAGCGACCCTTCGGGCACGCTTGGGTCCTCGAAGTCGTCGGCCGGGTCCCGGATCATGCCGATGCGGCGCATTACTGCCTGGGAACGCAGGTTGTAGACGGTTGTAGACGCAACCACTTCCGGTAGTCCGAGGGCCTCGAAGCCGAAAGCGAGGCAGGCCAGGGCAGCCTCGGTGGCGTATCCGTGACCTCACGCCGAACGCGCCAGACGCCAACCGATGTCCACCCCCGCGAACGACATGTCCTCGCCCACCTCGTCCGATCGGTCTCTCCAACACGCATCTGCGCTACCTCACCCGTCAACTGACGCCCTACCGCCGGGAGATCGGCTCGCGCTGGCGGCGCCTGGCACCGGAATGCCAGACCCTCCGAGTTCTGGCCCATCTGGCATCGGGCACTGCACCTCCAGCAGTCGGATCGGACGTCACCGCACATCCAACCGCCACCCCGGCGAACCTATGCGGTCACAGCACCAGCCGGGCGCGTCCGCCGTCCGCGGGGGTGGGACGTGCCGCACGGACGCCTCGCGCGACCGTCTCCCGGACGCCGCACGTCCGTAGAGCGCCCGGTGTTCAACTCATCCCGGATCGAGGCGATTGCGTCTCAGGTGTTGCTTCACCTCTTGACGGTGATGGTCCGGACCTTTAGCTTCACGCCTTAAACAAAGTCCATGGAATGCACTCAACACCCGTACATCACAGCGGTGTTGGGACCGCGTTCCGCCACCCCCGCGTGAAAGGCCAATTCCCCCCATGGCCAGACCCCTGCTCGCGGTCGCATCCCTCGCCGCACTCGCCCTCTCCGCCGGTCTCCTCATGGCCGGCCCCGCCCAGGCCGCCACCGGCACCATCACCGGACTGGCGGGGAAGTGTCTCGACGTCGCCGGTGCCGGCTCGGCCGACGGCACGGCCGTGCAGCTCTACGACTGCAACGGCACCGCCGCGCAGCAGTGGACGGTCGGCTCCGACGGCACCATCCGCGCCCTCGGCAAGTGCCTCGACGTCACCGGCGGTTCGACCGCCGACGGTGCCAAGGTCCAGCTGTGGTCCTGCACCGGCGCCGCCAACCAGAAGTGGACCGTCACCGCCGCGCGCGACATCGTCAACCAGCAGGCCAACAAGTGCCTGGACGTCACCGACAGGTCGTCGGCCAACGGCGCCCGCGCCCAGATCTGGTCGTGCACCGGCGCGAGCAACCAGAAGTGGACCGCGCCCACCGCGGACAGCGGCCCTCCGCCGGCCACGTCAATGGCCGTGGCGCCGTACCTCTACAACGGCTGGGGCAGCCCGCCGAGCCCGACCACGATCACCAACGCCACCGGCGTCAAGTGGTTCACGCTCGCCTTCGTCCTCAGCAACGGCTACTGCAACCCGCAGTGGGACGGCAGCCGTCCGCTCACCGGCGGCGTCGACCAGCAGACCGTCAACACCGTACGCGCGAACGGCGGGGACATCATCCCCTCCTTCGGCGGCTACAGCGGCAACAAGCTCGAGAGTTCCTGCTCCAGCGCGGGCGAACTCGCCGCCGCGTACCAGAAGGTGATCAACGCCTACGGGCTGAAGGCCATCGACATCGACCTCGAGGCCGACGCCTACAGCAACCCGACCGTCCAGCAGCGCACGGTCGACGCGTTGAAGACCGTGAAGGCCAACAACCTCGGCCTGAAGGTGTACATCACCATCGGCACCGGGCAGAGCGGCCCCGACACCAGTCTGATCAACCGGGCCGCCTCCTCCGGCCTGGCTGTCGACGCCTGGGCCATCATGCCGTTCGACTTCGGCGGCGCCGGCCGGAACATGGGCAACCTGACCGTGCAGGCCGCCGAGGGCCTCAAGAACGCGCTGAAGAACGCGTACCGCTACAGCGACGACCAGGCCTACCGCACCATGGGCATCTCGTCGATGAACGGCATAACCGACCAGAACGAGACGGTGACGGTCGCGGACTTCCGTACCATCCTCAGCTACGCCCAGCAGCACCACCTGGCCCGTCTGACCTTCTGGTCAGCCAACCGCGACCGCCCGTGCACCGGCGGCCCGGCCGACAGCTGCTCCGGCGTCGGCCAGTCCGCCTGGGACTACACGCGCGTCTTCGCCGCCTACACCGGCTGATCGCATCTCCCATCCCCATCGGCCGACCCGTTCGGCAAGGAGGACCCGTGTTCCGACTCCCACGCCCCGCCACCAGATACCTGGCCGCAAGCCTGGTCACCATGGCGGCGGCGTCCTTCCTCACGGCCGCTCCCGCGGACGCCGCGATCCCCGCGGACCCCGGCACGTCCGCCCCGCGCGCGGCCGCCGCCGCCCTGCCCACCGACTGGGCCACCGTCGTCAACGCGGCCAGCGGCAAGTGCCTCGACGCCCGCGCCGCCGGCACCGCCAACGGCACGGCGGTTCAGCAGTACGCGTGCAACAACTCCACGGCGCAGCAGTGGAGTTTCACCGCGACCAGCGGCGGCTACGTACGCATCAACAACCGCAACGATGCCGGCCAGGTCGTGGACGTGACGAACGTGTCCACGGCCGACAACGCCCCGGTCCAGCTGTGGGCCTACGGCGGCGGCGCCAACCAGCAGTGGCTGCCCGTCGACGAGGGTGGCGGCGCCTACCACTTCGTCAACCGCAACAGCGGCAAGTGCCTGGACGACCCCGCCGCCTCGACCGCCGACAGCGTGCAGCTCGTGCAGTACACCTGCAACGGCACCGCCGCCCAACGCTTCCAGGTGGCCCCCGTGACCCCGCCCGCAGGATCGGTGGACCTCGGCCCGAACGTGGTCGTCTTCGACCCGTCCATGTCGTCGTCGACGATCCAGAGCAGACTGAACTCGATCTTCAAGCAGCAGGAGACCAACCAGTTCGGCTCCCAGCGCTACGCCGTCATGTTCAAGCCGGGCACCTACAGCGCCGACGTCAACGTCGGCTTCTACACCCAGGTCCTCGGCCTCGGCCTGACCCCCGACGCGGTGACCGTCAACGGCGCGGTGCACGCGGAGGCCGACTGGTTCCAGGGCAACGCCACGCAGAACTTCTGGCGCGGCGCCGAGAACCTTTCAGTCAACCCGACCGGCGGCAACGACCGCTGGGCGGTCTCGCAGGCGGCCTCGTACCGCCGAATGCACCTGCGCGGGAACCTCGCGCTGGACGACGGCGGCTGGTCCAGCGGCGGCTACCTCGCCGACAGCAAGATCGACGGCCGGGTCAACTCGGGCAGCCAGCAGCAGTGGCTGACCCGTAACGCGCAGCTCGGTAGCTGGACCGGGTCCAACTGGAACATGGTCTTCGTCGGCAGCCAGGGCGTGCCCGCCACCAGCTTCCCGAACCCGCCGTACACGACGGTCGCACAGAGCCCGGTGACCCGCGAGAAGCCCTTCCTGTACGTGGACGGGGCCGGCGCCTACCAGGTGTTCGTCCCGGCTGTGCGCACCAACTCCACCGCGACCAGCTGGGCGAGCGGCAGCGCCGCCGGCACCTCCCTGTCCCTGGACACCTTCTACGTCGTGAAGCCGGGCGCGACCGCCGCGCAGATCAACGCCGCCCTGGCCGCGGGCCAGAACCTCCTGGTCACACCCGGTGTCTACCACCTCGACCAGACCTTGCGGGTGACCCGGCCCGACACCGTCGTCCTGGGCCTCGGCCTCGCCACGCTCATACCGGACAACGGGGTCACGGCGATGACGGTCGCGGACGTCGACGGTGTGAAGATCGCGGGCGTCCTCTTCGACGCGGGCACCACCAACTCGCCCACGCTGCTGGAGGTCGGCCCGCGCGGCTCCACGGCCTCCCACGCGGCGAACCCGGCCTCGCTGCACGACGTGTACTTCCGCGTCGGCGGCGCGGGCGTCGGCAAGGCGACCACCAGCCTCGTCGTCAACAGCGCCAACGTCATCGGCGACCACATGTGGATCTGGCGCGCCGACCACGGCAGCGGCGTCGGCTGGACCAGCAACACCGGCGACACCGGACTCGTGGTGAACGGCGACAACGTCACGATGTACGGCCTGTTCGTCGAGCACTACCAGAAGTACCAGACCGTCTGGAACGGCAACGGCGGCCGGACGTACTTCTACCAGAACGAGATGCCCTACGACCCGCCCAACCAGGCGGCCTGGATGAACGGCTCCACCCAGGGCTACGCCGCCTACAAGGTGGCCGACTCCGTCACCAGCCACCAGGCGTACGGCCTCGGCAGCTACTGCTACTTCAACGTCAACCCGGGCGTGACCGCCGCGCGCGCCATCGAGGCACCGAACAACCCGAACGTGCGCTTCACCAGCATGGTCACGGTCTCCCTCGGTGGCACGGGCACCATCAGCCGCGTGATCAACAACACCGGAGGCCCGTCCAATTCCGCCAACAACGTCGCGAACCTCACCAGCTACCCGTAACCGTCCCGGGTCATGACGGGCGAAGGTCCCGCAGCCCGGGCTGCGGGACCTTCGGCACGGTGGAGGCAGGTCAGGCGCGGGTCAGACCGGAGGCGTCTGCCAAGGCGAGTTGGTCAATGATGTCCAGGCAGCGGCTGCGCAGGGCTGGGGGCTTTGTCTGCAGAGCCTGTCGCCCGGCAGCCGCTCGGCCGTGCCGCACAGTTCCGTGGCCTGCTCGCCGCAGGGCCAACGGACCTGCGGCGATCCCTCGCCCGGGCACGGTTCGACCAGTCGGCGGCAAGGGCCCGGGGCTGCTCGAAGGGCCACCCGGGGAACGGGGGCGTGCGGACGCTACCGTCCGGTGTAGGTGAACTCGTCGGCCGGGCTGGTGGGAGAGGTGGCTTTGCCGACCGTCACGGTGATGTCAACCGTTTGGTGGTCGTCGAGCTGACCGGGAGCGGTTGCGGTGATCTGGCCGGTGGAGACGAACTTGACCGAATCGGATGCCCTGTCCTTGAAGTGCACGGTGGCGCCATCGGCGAAGCCCGAGCCGCTGATGGTGACCGGGGTGCCGACCTTTCCGCTGGTCGGGCTGACCGCACTGACCACCACAGGTGCGGGTCCGCCATAGCCGAACTGCCCCATCGCGACGGCCGGGGAGGTGCCGAGGGTGTTGGTGACGCGGACGTGGACGACGCCGGTTCCGTTGGGGACCTGAGCGGTGATCCTGATGCCGGAGGGATCGATGTCGCGCTTGGTGCAGGCGAAGTGGCCGAAGTCGACCATGCTGTCCGGACTGAAACCGGTGCCGTTGATGGTCACCGTGGCGCCTGGTGCGCCGAAGGTGGGGGTCACGTCGGTC
The DNA here is from genome assembly GCF_053598035.1 of Streptomyces sp. NPDC001204. Classification (NCBI taxonomy): domain Bacteria; kingdom Bacillati; phylum Actinomycetota; class Actinomycetes; order Kitasatosporales; family Streptomycetaceae; genus Streptomyces; species Streptomyces sp. NPDC001204. Next base: position 29,408 of record NZ_JBSFJL010000016.1, read on the forward strand.
ACCACCGGCGCGGAAGGGACGGCAGGCGCCTCCACCAGGTCCAGGTAGGTGGAGTTGGCGTGCTGAAAGGCGACCTGGCCGAGGAAGTCCTGGGTGGTCTTGTTGACCAGGTTCTTGGCAAAGCTCGTGTCTCTTATCTGCGGGATCAGTACGTGCAAGATGCCCGGGCGGATCTCCGGGGCGGCGACGCAGCCGCAGTCGTGCAGGCCGGGTCGCGGTCCTCTTCGCCGGGGGTGGCGGTGCGGGCGTAGTCGGCGAACTCGAAGACCAACAGGCCCGCCGCCTGCAGGACGCCGCTGGCGTTCGCGTCTGTGCCAATGTCCAAGCCGGTCCCGTCCGCTCTGGAGGTGAAGGAGGCAACCACGTGTGCGGGGCATCCTGTTCGCGGCTTCCCGCGCAAGGACGTCGTCCACTGGGAGCGTCTTGTGGTACGAGGGCGTGCTCCGTAGGACGCCCCCAGCGCCGGCAGGAGGCGCCTGGCGCGGCCGGGGTAGCCGGTGTGCACCCGCCGTCCCGACCGCGCACGGTGCGTACGGACCGTCAGAGCAGCGAGTACAGCAGCTTGTTCGGCGATCCGGTGCGCGGGTTCTGTACCTTGCCGCTGGTCGCCCCGTTCACCAGGGCGTCCCGCACCTGCTGCGGTGTCGCGGCCGGGTGGGTCGCCAGATACAGGGCCGTGACCCCCACGGTGTGCGGGGTGGCCATCGACGTACCGCTGATGGTGTTGGTCGCGGTGTCGCTCGTGCTCCAGGACGAGGTGATGCTCACGCCCGGGGCGAAGAGGTCCAGGCAGGTGCCGTAGTTGGACCAGGAAGCCCGGGTGTCGGTGCTGTCGGTCGCGCCGACGGTGATGGCCTCGGGGACCCGGGCCGGCGAGGTGGTGCAGGCGTCCTGCGGCATGCCGAGGATGTTGCCGTTGCCCGCGGCGATCGAGTAGGTCACGCCCGAGGCGATGGACCTCTTCACCGCGTTGTCGAGCGTGGTGTCCGCGCCGCCGCCCAGGCTCATGTTCGCCACGGCAGGCTTCACGGCGTGCGCCGTGACCCAGTCGACGCCCGCTACGACACCGGCGGTCGTGCCGGAGCCGTTGCAGTCGAGCACTCGCACGGCGACCAGTGAGATGCCCTTGGCGACCCCGTAGGTCTTGCCGCCTACCGTGCCCGCGACATGGGTGCCGTGGCCGTTGCAGTCCTGCCCGTTCTGGCCGCCGCCGACGGTGTCCGTCCCCACACTGGCGCGCCCGCCGAACTCGCCGTGCGAGGTGCGGATGCCGGTGTCGATGATGTATGCGGTGACGTTCGAGGCGGTCGTGTTGTACGTGTACGTGGTGTTCAACGGCAGGTCGCGCTGGTCGATCCGGTCGAGACCCCAGGTCGCGTTCTGCTGGGTGTCGGTGATCCGGAGAGTCTGATTCTGCTGGACGTACGCGACCTTCGGATCCCGGGCGAGCGAGGCGGCCTCGGCTCGCGACAGCTTCGCGGAGAAGCCCTTCAGGGCGCTGCGGTAGACGTGCCCGAGAGTCCCGTGGTGCTCCTGTGTGAGGGAACGGGCCGTGTCGGCGGGCTGGTTCGTGGCGCCGTCCTTCAGGACGACGATCCAGCTGTCGGAGATCGCGGTGGACTGCGGGGCGAGTCGCAGATCGGCGTGGGGGGAGCTGTGAGCCGGGGTGCCGACCATCTGGAACCCGGCCACGAGCAATGCGGCGGGTAGGAGGGCGCCTAGACGGCGGAGGGTGGCGCGCATATGCGGTGCACCTGACCTTTCACTGTCCGGATCGCGGGCAATTGCGGGTTGTGCGGTGCGCGTGGGCACTCATGCGGCGCCCGTCCTATTCATGGCATGTTCAAGTCAACGTCAAACATGTGTGAAGGAAGGTGTTTCTCAAAGGACTTGGAGCCGGTCGGCTCGCGCAGGCCGGGGCAGGGCGCGCCCATTTTCGGGTCATGTCCCCTGGGGTGGTGTAGCCGTGCCGAGCTGATCACGCCGCTGGGCGGGGAGTTCGGTGGGCGTGTGTTCCTCGGGGCAGATCTCGTTCCTGCGGCCCTCGGGCAGGCAGTGGCGCGGGGAGGCGTTCCACGGGAAGGCGATCCACTCTTCGTGCATCTCGAAGAGCACGGCGGTCGTCAAGCCGTTCCAAGGCACCGGAGTTGGGGAAGACCCGCACGACTGCGCTCGGCGCTGGACTTCTCGGTGTATCCGCTCGAACGGGCTACTCGACTGGATCTTCTTCCAATGTCGGCCGGTAAGTTACCCGCTACAGCGTACAGGTCGCCTGTGAATGGCTGGAGTTGCTTGGACGGCGCCGCCGCAGACGGTGCCGGATCGGACCGCTGTGCGGAGAGGCTGTCATCCTCGACACCTGGTGTTCTACCGGGGCGGCAGCCGAGACGGCGACGGCGGGACGATGCTGCGGGCGTCGTCGCGGTCGACCGGGCCACCATGGGCCCCTAGCGCCTGGCCGGGAAACTCAACTCCTGTGCCCACCTCCACCACTATGTGTCCGCCTCCGCGTCGGCCAGACGGCACCGGCCGGCCAGGAACCTTGGCAGGAGGGATGGAGGCGGCACTACCCGCTCTTCCCGCGGCTGCTGTTCGTCCTGGACTGCACCGGCCCCCGAGGATCCGGCAGCCAGCGCGGACGGTGAGACGGCCGGCGGCGCAGGCCGGGAGCAGGATGCCGGTATGCGGCGGGAGGCCGATGCAGTGGTGCGGGGTGCCGGCTCCTTGCCGGCGCCCCGCACCACAGCTCAGCTCTCGGGCACAGCCTCCTATGTCTGGGGCGCGAGGTCCGGGCCCAGGGAGGAGAACTTCTCCTGGGAGACGACTCGCTTGGGCGGCCAGGTGATGTTCTTCGGGGGCCACTTCTGGCCGGTCTTCTTCAGGAACCACTCGGGGGGCTCGTACATCGGCGGCTCGTAGCCGTCGGGTAGCGCCGTCCTCCACGGCACCCCGCGCGTACGCTCCTTGAACTCGTCCTTGATCGCCTTGAGCCGGTCGGGCTGGGTGACGAGGTCGACGGCAGTGGCCGCCAGATAGCGCGCGGCCGCGAGCACGGCGGCCTGGCCGGGGGCGGCGGCCGCGCAGGCCGCGGTGGACCAGGTGTGCATCTTGGTGCCGATGGGGGCGAGCGCCGCGCCCATCGAGACGGTCGGCACGTTCCAGCTGATGTCGGCGACGTCCGTGGAACCGCCCCCCAGGAAGGCGGGGTTGGGCGGGGCAAGGTCGCCTATCGTGTCGTGCATGCCCTTCTGCGGCAGCCCCAGGGACGCCTGGAGGTCCTTCGCGAGCTTGTGCGCTTCGTCGGTGAACTGAGGCGGCCCGATCTGCCGCATGTTCTCGTGCAGCAGTTCCGCGAACGACTTGGAGGGCAGCTGGTTCCAGCAGGCCGAGGTGATGCGGTGACGCACGCTGGTCTGGCTGGCCTTGGCCGCGGCCTCGGAGACCGCGATGACCTTGTCCAGGAGAACCTGTACGCGTGCGGGGCTGCCCTCGCGGACGTAGTAGGAGATCTCGGCTATCTCGGGGGTGACGTTGGGGATGTCGCCGCCGTTGTTGATCACCCAGTGGAGCCGTCCCGAGGGGGCCAGGTTCTCCTCGCGCAGGAACTCCGACATGGTCGCCATCATCACGGCCGCGTCCAGCGCGCTCTTGTTGCCCAGTGGGGTGCCGCCATGGCCCGCGACGCCGAGGAAGGTGAAGGTGACGGCGGTCATCGCGGTGGTGGAGCCCCACCCGGTGGCGTTGGCGGTCGACGGGTGCCAGTCGAGGAAGGCGTCCAGGCTGTCGTACACGCCCTTGCTGACGGCGTAGGTCTTGCCGATCAGCGTCTCCTCGGCCGTCGAGCCGAAGAACTTCACGGTCACCGGGAGCTTGTGCTTCTTCGCCGCCTGCGCGACGGCGGCCGCCGCGGCGGCCGCGGCCGTGCCGAGCGCACTGTGTCCGCAGCCGTGACCGGGGCCGTAGCTGGGCGCGAAAGGGTCGTGGACGTACTCGCGCGGGTCGTGGTGGCCGACGCCCTTGTTCTGTGAGAGGCCGGGCAGCGCGTCGTACTCGCCGCTGAAGCCGAGCACCGGTCCGCCGCTGCCGGAGGTGAAGGTCGCGGTGAACGCGGTCGGGAAGCCCGCGGTGCCGAACTCGACGCGGAATCCGGCCTTCTCCAGGAACGCCGCTTCGGCGAGCGAGGAGTTCCACTCGCGCAGCGAGAGTTCGGAGTTGTCCCAGATCTCGGAGTTGAGCCCGGTGACTCGGTCGGCGTTGGCGGTGATCCAGGCAAGAGCGGAGCTCTTGGCAGGACTGTTCTGGGCAAGGCCCGTGGGGGCGCGGTAGCCGGCGGCCGGACTGTCGTCTGCGGCGGCTGCCATCGCTGGGTCGGCCTCGGCGGTCATCGCGGCGGCAGTCACGCCGGCGGCGCCGAGGAGTTGCATGATGCGTCGTCTGCTGAGTGTCGGGCCGCTCGTGTTCAGAGGTTCGTGCTCGTGCTCATGCTGATCGTGCAGGTCACACACTTGGACCTCCGGGGGTGAGGTTAGGTGTAATCGGCAAGCGCTCAGCAACATTGGCCCCAGAACTTTGCTTCGTCAACATCCTGGGGCGACAAAGTTGTTACTCAGAGGGCATGAACGACCGCGGAGGGCTTTGGGATGAGGGCGCACGGCAGCGGGGGACAGTGAGCGGCGAGCGGGCTGGCCACGCCTGAGGAGCACCTCATGTCGGTCCGATTTGTGCTTGCTGGGCCGGCGTCCGCGCATGACTCGGTCCAGTCGGCAGCCGTTTACAACCTGACCACCGGACGACTGGTGGGCAGCACGGCCACCCTCGCGCCGCTGGCCGACGTGGTCATCGGGCTGACTCTGGCCCGCTCCGCCGGTCGCATCGGCACCGGCAACGGAGGAATCGGTGGCGCCCTGGCCCTGGTACTGGGGCTGATCGCCGCGGTCCTCGGCTGGCCCTGGCCCGCTCCCGCCGCACCGCCACACCGGCTGCGGCTGACCGGCTGCGGCTGACCGGCTGACCGGCTGACCGGCTGACCGGCTGACCGGCTGACCGCAGCGAATGCAAGCACGCGTTCAGGTCTGCCCGTCAGGCAACGTTCGCCCTGATGACGGCTACGCTTCCGGTGTGAACGATGAGAAGGACGGTGGGAACGGCGCGAGTTGGCGCGGGCTGCCGGACCTGGTGCGGTCTACCGTTGTGCTGCAATTGGTTGGCCTCGCTTTCTGCGGAGGTGTCGCCTTGGTTGCCTGGACATTCGGGTGGCTACCCGACCCGCAGTACATTGCCCTCATAACTGCCATGTTTGCGGCGAAGCCCGCGGGTGAGTTGTACTGCGCGGGTCCGCCGCGTCGGCTCGCTGCTGCTGCCGCCCTGTTCGCGTTGATTGCGGTGGCACTGCTCGTTGCTGCGACAGCAGACTGGGCCTTTCCGGTGGTGGCTGATCACGACCTTGGATTCCTCACGGGTTTCCTTGTCGGGACACCCGTCGGCGCGGCCGTATTGGCTTGGTTCTACAACAGGGCGAATGTTGCCTGATGCGGCCCTAGCAGGCGCCGCCGGCCTTCGAGGTGAGCCCGCCGATCTGCTTGAAGCACAAGGCCACCTGGCGATCGACACAGCGGTCCCGGATGTCGCAGGCCCAGGCCAAGTCCGAAAGGTCGGTGATTCGGGCCGCTCTCGCCACCAACGATCAGCCAGTCGATCCCCCCCAGCCTCAGGGACTGGACCAAGACTCCGAGCACTTCGCCGCCGTCCTGGCAGAGGGCGGCGGGGCGACGCTCGGCGTCGCACCCACCGGGGGCCGGCAGTCCGTTGGCTGAGAACGGCATTTTTCGTTCGCGCGCCATCCGAATCCGGCCCTGAGACGTAACCAGTGTGGAGAGAGTTCCTCAGCGAGATTCAGGAGGAGCAATGGCCATCTTCAGCAAACTCATACCTGCAAGGAATGACGACCACCGCTCGTCAAGGCACCACGGCGGACACGGTTCACATCACCGCAAGGGACACGGTTCGCACCACCGCCGCGGACGCCGTTCGGGTCACCGCAGCGGACACCGCCATAGCCGCCACTGACCGAATGAGTGCTGGGCGGGCCGGAGACTGGATGCCCCGGTCCGCTTCGCAGACCCCCGAGACGCCGTCGTGGCGGCCGCGCCCGCGATGGCACCGCGTGAGGTGTTCCGGCGGTTCTGGCCCTGCACCCGCGGCGGTCGGCGATGGCTCGTCCCCGTTCTCCTCTTCAGCCTGGTCGGCCCGGCCGTGAACGCCTCGGAGATCTGGCTGTTCAAATCCGTCGTGGACGCTGTGCTCGTCCCCCGCGATCTGCGGCCGCTGCTCTGGATCGCATCGGTCTACCTGGGGCTCATCGTCTGCTCCGGGGTGCTGCGGTTCGCCGACGACGTGGCGTCCACCTGGGTCGACGAGCGCTTCCTGCTCTCCCGTCGGGCCGATGTGTTCCGGCACGACCAGGGGCTGCCGCTCGGCTTCTTCGAACGCCGACGGCTCGGGGACGTGCTGTCCCGCATCACGGGCGACGTCGACGCGGGCGAGAGGTTCTTGCTCCCCGGGGTCGCCGACGCCCTCTACTGCGTGGTCTGCCTGTGTGTCTACTTCGGCATGCTGATCTACCTGCGGTGGGACCTGACTCTGCTCGCCCTCGCCATCGTGCCGCTGTTCTGGGCCGCCGCCCGGCACTTCTCGCGGCTGATCAAGGCCGCGTCACGGGAACGCCGGCGCCGCAGCGGCCCGCTCAGCGCGGTCGCCGAGGAGGCGGCGGTTCTCCTCGACGGCACCGACCTGCGGGGCCTGAGCCTGTCCGCGGTAAGGGAGAACGTCGCGGTGGTGTTCCAGGAGAACCTTGTCTTCCACGGCACCGTGCGGGAGAACATCGCCTACGGCCTGCCGGACGCAACGGACGCCGACGTCGTCTCGGCGGCGCGCGCGGCGGACGTGCACGGGTTCATCGAGCGGCTCTCGGAGGGCTGTGACACGCTGGTCGGTCAGCGCGGCCGGACGCTGTCCGGCGGACAGTGTCAGCGCCTGGCGATCGCCCAGGCAACGATCAGCGACGCCCCCGTACGGCTGCTGGACGAGCCGACCACCGGACTCGACGTCCGGTCGGGCCGACGGATCATGGACCCGCTGCGCCGGCCCATGGCCGGGCGGACCACCGTCGTCATCTCCCACAGCCTGCTGACCGTCCGGGTGGCCACCCGCAACGTGGTGCTCGACCACGGCCGGATCGTCGAGCACGGCGCCCACGACGACCTGCTGGACCGCAACGGAATGTACGCCCGGCTGCACCGGCTCAGCGCGGGCGCGGTGCTGTCATGAGCGCCCCCGTCCCCTGGCCCTCGGGGACGAAACCGGCGCCGGGCTACGTGATCCTGGAGCATCTGGTGCGCACCGGCTGGCTCGACGTCTACGACGCCTGGAGCGAGGAACGCGACTGCCGGTGCGTGATCAAGGTGGTGCGGCCGGACCACCGCGGCGAGCGGCGGCTGGGCGAGCGGCTGCTGCGTGAGGGGCGGTGGCTGCGGGACTTCTCCCATCCGCACCTGGTCCGTGGCTACGAAACGCTCAAGTCGCCCGAGCCGCTCGTGGTCCTGGAGACGCTGACCGGTGAGACCCTGTCCCACCTCGTGCACCGGATGCGGCGGCGGCCGGCCGCCACCGATGTGGCGCTGCTCGGGGTGCAGATGTGTTCGGCGGTCCACTACCTCCACGGTCGGGGCCTGCTCCATCTGGATCTCAAGCCCGCCAACGTCGTGGTCGACCGCGGCCACGCCAAGGTACTGGACCTGAGTCTCGCCCGGCCTCCGGGGCCCGCGCCCGCGGGGCTGGGCACCTGCTGCTATCTCGCTCCGGAGCAGGCCCGGGGCGGGCCGCTCACGGCCGCCACCGACGTGTGGGGCATCGGCATCACGCTGTTCGAAACAGCCTGCGGAGAGGAACCTGTCGCCTGCGGGCCCAGCCAAGCTGCGACAGACAGCCACGACCATGACACCGGTGACCGGTATTGGCAGCTCGAAGAGGCCGCCCCACCGATCGGGACCCGGCGACGTCTGCCGCTCGCCCTCGCCGCCGCCATCGACACCTGCCTGCGGGCCGATCCATCATCCCGGCCCACGGTCGCCGCACTGGCCTGCGCCCTCAAGGCAGCGCTGCCCCCGTGACACCACCCAGCCGCAGCCCCAACCTCCCGAGCCCGCACAGGACGGTCTACGGGCGAGCCATGGCAAGAGCGACACCGCCGTCAGACGCCCGCAGGCGTCTGAAAGCAAGTTCGAGCCGACGCCCCTGCACGACTTCGTGCAGGCCCTGGCCGACCACCACCCCAGCGACGCGCACGATGACAGAGCCATCCTGGCCGTGCGCACCCCGCGCTGAAGCCGCACAGACCCACAGCGATGCGGCTGAGGCGGCACCGCCGGGTCACGACATCGCCCCCTGAGCGGTCACCCGAAGCGATCTCGGCAGAGCTCATTACGCAAGGTCGCGAGATCACGCAGAGGAGCGGCTGTGTGGTGGATACGGCAGGGGCAGCGGACGATGGACGAGGGAGCAGAGCCGAGGAGAAGGCTTCCCGATGACTGTTGCGAGCCGCGACAGGCTCCGGCGCGTTGGCCTGACGGCCCTGCGGATCGTCGCCGTTGCCGCGCTGTACTACGCCTTCGGCAGGCTGGGACTGCTCCAACAACTCGTGCGCGGCCAGGTCACGCCGCTGTGGCCTCCGACCGGGATCGCCCTGGCCGGCCTGCTCCTGTTCGGACTGCGGGTCTGGCCCGGGATCGCGCTCGGCGCCTTCCTGATCAACATCCCACTGGGACCGACGACCCCCGCCGTGCTCGCCATCGCGGCAGGCAACACACTCGCGCCCCTCTGCTCCTACGGACTCCTTCGCCGCAGCGGGTTCCGCACCCAGATGAACCGTTTCCAGGACGCGCTCGCGCTGGTCTTCCTCGGTGCGCTCACCGGCATGCTCATCAGCGCGACCGTGGGCAGCTGCAGCCTGAGCCTCGCCCACGCGCTGCCCCCCGGCGGATTCTGGCTCACGTGGTGGGTCTGGTGGACCGGCGATGCCATGGGCGTCCTGCTGGTTACGCCGCTGCTGCTCGTCCTCCGCTCGGCGCACTGGCCGAAGGACATCCCTCGATCCGGATGGGCGGAGGGATCGCTGCTTGTCGTGGCCACCATCGCCGTCGGCCTCCTGCAGACCTCCCCCGCGCCGCTGCTCTTCCTCGGCTTCCCGCTGCTGACCTGGGCAGCCTTCCGCTTCCAACGCGCCGGAGCCACACCCTGCGCGCTGGCCGTGTCCACGTTCGCCATCCTCGCCGCCACCCGCAGGACAGGCCCGTTCGCCGGGCACACGCTGCTCACCGACATGATCTCACTGCAGGCATACAACGGCGCCGCCACGCTGACCGCGCTGCTGCTCGCCGCGGCCATCACCGAGCGGAACCAGACCCAGGCGAAGATCGAAGAGGCCTGCAGGCGGCTCGCCGAGATGGTGGCCAGAGCCGCACCGGACACCGGCGGCCTGTCAGCGCTTCCCGACGCCCAGGACGACGGGGAGGAGAACGGCGGGCAGACGCGGCCGTCGTGATCAATCAACAACTGCGACGCGGTGCGCGCGGCAGCGGCACCGCCGCGATCCTCGCAACCCGAAACACCACCCTGTGCCGCGCCCACGCTGCCCGCCCAGCCCGGGCAGCTCTGGCCGGCGTGCCCGGCTTCGCCTCCGTCGACGGGCTGGCATCCGTCGTCGCCGCCGCAGCACTCCATCGCATGGCGATCTACGGCCGGCGGGCACACACCTCGCCGCGCCCACTTGGCCTGCGCATAGGGCCCGCACAGACGACCACACCCGGCTCCACGGTGAGAAAGGGCACATCCCGCCCGCCCGAATACGCAGCCCTGAGCACCACGAAAGCCCAGGCCACAACCAACATCTGAGGTCTCTACCAAACCCGAAGCGGTTCACGGAGATGATTTGTTAGGCGTTCTAACATTGCTAGGTAGGCCCCACGACTGGGTGCCCACTGCGCACGGCCTCCCCCATCCCTTCGGATCGAGGCCGCGGACGTCCGCCCACACTGACGCCCGCCCAAACTCGTCCCCGACAGGAGGAGGACTGCATGCTCGAAGCCGCAAACACGCCCCGCCCCGGGGGCGAGCCGCCGAAGGCCCCGATCGAACGCCGCCACCTCGGCGGCACCGAACGGCGGCGCCACGGCCAGGAGGCCGAGAACCGGCCTCCCGTCTCCCGGCAGGAACTCAGCAAGGCCCCCGCGGAACTCATCGAGGAGCCCGGCCCCAGGGTCAACCGGCGCGTCTTCGTCATCGCCTCGGCCGTCATCGTCGCCTTCTCCCTCTGGGCCATGCTCGTGCCCGCGCACGCCGCCGGCACCATGCAGACCATGGTGGCCTGGATCGCGGAGAACCTCGGCTGGTTCTACGTCCTGACCGTGACCGTGGTGATCGCGTTCGTCCTCTGGGTCGCGCTGTCCAAGGAGGGCTCCGTCCGGCTCGGCCCCGACCACTCCCGGCCGCAGTACAAGCTCTTCACCTGGGTTGCCATGCTGTTCGCCGCCGGCGTGGGCATCGACATGCTCTTCTACTCCGTCACCGGGCCCATCACCCAGTACATGGCTCCGCCGTCGGGCGAGGGCCAGACGGGCGCGGCCGCCCAGGACGCCGTGGTCTGGACCATGTTCCACTACGGCGTGGCCGGCTGGTCCATGTACTCGCTGCTCGGCATGGCCATGGGCTACTTCGCCTACCGCTGGGGCATGCCGCTGTCCATCCGGGCCGCCCTGTACCCCCTGCTCGGCAAGCGTGTCCGCGGCGGGATCGGCGACACCATCGACATCGTCACCCTGGTCGGCACCGTCTTCGGTGTCGCCACCTCCATGGGCATCGGCGTCGTGCTGCTGGACGTCGGCTTCGCCTGGCTGTTCGGCCTCCAGGAGGGCCTGTCCCTGCAGATCGCGCTGGTGGTCGTGGCCGTGATCATGACCATCGCCGCCTGCACCTCGGGCGTGAACAAGGGGATCCGGCTGATCTCCGAGCTGAACATCTGGAGTGCGGCGGCCATGCTGCTCTACATCCTGGTGACCGGAAAGTCGGCGTTCCTGCTCAACGCGCTGGTGGAAAACATCGGCCGATTCGTCTTCTCGCTGCCGGACCGAACCCTGCAGACCTTCGCCTACCAGGAGGGGGGCTCCAAGTGGATGGCCGGCTGGACCCTGTTCTTCTGGGCGTTCTGGCTGGCCTGGGGCCCGTTCGTGGGCCTTTTCCTCGCCCGCATCTCCCGCGGCCGGACGCTGCGCGAGTTCGTCATCGCCGCCATCACCGCCCCAGTGCTCTGCGACTTCCTGATCGTGAGCATCTTCGGCAACAGCGCCATGTACCAGGTCCTGCACGGGAACACGAAGTTCGCCCAGCTGGCCATGCACAGTCCGGAGGAGGGCTGGTACGCGCTGCTGAAGATGTTCCCCGGCGCCGGCTTCCTGATCGGCCTCGGCACACTGTCCGGACTGCTGTTCTACCTCACCAGCGCCAACTCCGGCGCCATGGTGATGTCCAACTTCTCCTCCTCGATCCCCGACCCGTCGCAGGACGGGGCGAAGTGGCTGCGCATCTTCTGGGCGGTGCTCACCGCGGTGCTGACCATCGCGATGCTGGTGGCCGGCGGGGTCACCACCATGGAGTACGCGACGCTCATTTTCGCCCTGCCGGTGACGGTCATCGCCTGGCTGGTGATGGCCTCCTTCTCCAAGGTCCTGCGCATGGAACGGGCCGAGCGCGAGGGCCAGGTCCTGCGCCGGCAGTCGACGGCGGCGCGCGGCGGCCACGTGCCCGAGCGCACCTGGCGCCAGCGGCTGGAGCGGATGCGCTCCTACCCCTCGAAGAAGCAGGTGGCCCAGTTCATGGAACGCGCCGTGCAGCCGGCGCTGGCCGACGTGGTCCGCGAATTCGCGAAGCAGGGCTACCAGGCCACGCTGGACCTGGTCCCGAACGAGGACACCGGCGTCTCCAGCCACGCGCTGGTGGTCACGATCCCCGAGCACCGCAACTTCCACTACCAGGTGCAGGCCGTCGAGGCTCCGGTGCCGATGTTCGGCGGACGCATGTCCCGCCAGACGGACGTCTACTACCGGGTCGAGGTGTTCACCCAGACCGGCTCCGAGGGCTACGACCTCATGGGCCTGTCCCATCAGCAGGTGATCGACGACGTCCTGGACCGCTACGAGGCGCACCTGGGCTTCCTCAGCTACTCCGCCGAGCACGACTACGCCTCGGTACTCACGCCGCCGACCGTGACCGCCACGGGCGCCGTCTCAGTGGTGGAACCCGCGGAGCCGCAGGACGACGCCGGTGCGGACACGGCGGGCAGCGAGCCGAAGGCGTAGGCGCCGTTCCACCGGACGCCGGTGCCCGCGCCACCCGCTTCGCAGCCCCACCGCTTCACCACGCCACCGATTCAGGCAACCTGATCAGCCGTATCAAGCTGGACCTCGGCGTCCGTTGGCAGCACGGCGCCCGTCGCCAGTGGCGGAGCCAGGGTTCAGTTGAGGTCATGGCAGGTGCTGTCGGATCGCGGTCCAGGCGACGAGTCGCCCACGGACCGGGCCAGGTTCCAGGTAACCGACCAGGCTGTCCAGATGGGCCGTCAGGTTCTTGTGCCGCCGCAGCTCGCGGATCTGCTCGATCGGAAGGTCGCGCCAGCCCTCGGCGAGACCAGCGGCCTGTGTGTGCGTGAAGGTCAGTGCATCGAGCGTGTCGGACGCCAGCGCCTCTGGACTCCAGTCGGGGTCCGTGTCGTCAGGGCCTAGCCGGTCGATCACCCACATCCGGAGCGTGAAGTCCTGGTGAGCCACCCGCGCAGAGGGCCCCTCGGCGTTGTCGAGCATGCGTCGGTTCGCGAGCAGCGACAGCTTCGCCCACTGGCGACGGGTTTCCTGGGAGTGGCCGGAGTTGTAGGCGTGTCCCTGCGCGGCGACGCGTGCGGTCTCAAGTTGCTGACCGTGGGCGTCATGGATGAACGTCTGCAGCTGGTCGAATGTCCACGTGCTCAAATCGTGGCCTTGTTCTTCTCGATATGCGTCGCTACTCAAGGTCCCCCTCCTGGTCGTAGGCATGCCGAGGCTGATGACGGCCTTCTGGGACCGCGTGTCACTCTGGGCGAGCTTGTCCTCGGCGCCGGCAAGGCTGACTTTCAGTCCTTCGACCTCGCCGAGTCTGCCTCCTATGTGCGGCGCCTGACAGAAGGGCGCCGCAGCGTGCGGAGGGAGCGGGACGGGCGATGACGGACGTGGACGTGGGTAGTCGCGACAGGCTGGCCTTGGCGGTGCTGACGCAGTACCGGATGACGACCATCGAGCAGATGCGCCTCATCCTCAACACGGTCCCGCCCTACCTCGGCCACTACGCCCGCGAGCTCGGCTTGCTGTCCCTGGGGAGGACGGTGGCGCATCCGACGTCCCGTCCGGCGGTCCGGCTGCGGCTGCCGGACCGCGGGCTCGTCCGCGAGGGCTACCGCGCCGACCTGGTGCTCTTCGACCCGGACACGGTGGCGGCGGGCTCGACGTTCGAGGCGCCGCGCACCCTGCCGGTGGGCATCCCACACGTGCTGATCGACGGGCGCTTCGTCATCGAGGACGGCCGCCGCACGGACATGCTCGCGGGCCGGTCCGTACGGCGTACGCCCTGTGCGGACTAGGCCTGGTGCTCGGGGAGTTCACATCCCTTGCGGCCCAGGTCGAGCTTGCTGCCGTCGACAACGCACGGCACGATCCCGTAGGTCTCCTGCGCGTAGTGAGTGCCCTGGCGGACGGTGATGCGCCCCTTGCGGTCGACCTCGCAGGGGTTGTTGAGCGTGCACTGCCCGCCGTCCTCGTTACCGGTGTTGTTGACGGCGATCACGCGTCCGGTGTGGTCGTCGATCACCGGGGAGCCCGACGTGCCGCCGATGGTCTGGCACGCGGGCGTGTAGCGCACCGAGTCCTTCCAGGTCCACCAGTACTCCTTGAGCTGGTCCACGAACCCGTCGACGGAGCACTTGTACTGCTTCTTCCAGTACCCCGACGTCACGGTGATCTCGGTGTTCTTGCGCGGGTGGCGCGGGTCGAGCAGCAGCGGCCGTACGTGGTACTTGCTCTCGATCTCGGCGTAGGTGGTGGTCGTACGGTACAGCGAGATGTCGGTGTCGGTCATCGTCGCGTACGAGATCTGGTCGGCCTGGAGCGTGCCGAGCACCCCGGCGTCCTCGTCGAGGAGCTTGAACGTGCGGGTGGACGGCTGGTCCACGATGACCTGGCCGGCCTTCGGGAAGCCGCTCTCGATGCAGTGCCCGTTGGACAGTACAAGGGCGGGGTCGTCGGGCTGTGACTGCGGGGTGCGCACGACGGAGCCGGAACAGTTGCTGAGCGCGACGGTGCCGGCGAACGTGACGGGCGCGTCGTTCGGTCTCGCGCGGGTGCCGGCGTCCCCGCCCGCGGTCGCGGCGACGGCGGGTGCCGCGCCCGCGCCGAGCAGGGCGAGCGCGAACGCGGCGCCGGTGAGCGCCTTGCCGATCCTCGGTGAGCGACGTGCCGTGCGGGTCATCGGTGCTGCAGGTGACATTGGGTGGAGCCCCCTTGCCGACGCCGGGTGTGACGTCTGTAGCCGATGGTTGCCGTGTGCATTCTTCGGTGCCGACGGGCGGCGGGACAAGGGGGTGGGATCAAGTCCGTGTCCCGCCGCGTTCCGCGGGCGCGGCGGAGGCGGGCACAGGCCAGCCCCGATCGCATGAGGGACAGAACTCGCGCTCGGGGTGCGCGAATTGGTGTTCTTCCAGGTCACGTCGGCTCCGGCGGGGTCGCCGGAGCCCCCGCGATTGCGGTCCGGACGTGCTGGCCTGGCGGCTCGGCTGATGGTTGATCAGTAGGCCGTCTATCGGGCTGGTTCGGGGCTCGGGTTGCGGCGGAATTGCCGACGGGCCGAGCGATCCGAGATTTGTGCAGCGATCGCGCGCCCAGCGACAAGAGCCTCGGGGCCAAGCTCCTCGACACCACGACCAGCACATGGTCACACCGACGGGAGGGGGGACGGCTCTTGTCAGGCGTTTTCGTCGTAGATTCGCGCCCCCAGGTCCTCCGCCCACTCCAGCGCCCACGTCGCGGGCTCCTCGAACTGCCGGGAGGTGAGCCCGTACACGGCATGGTCCTCATCCTCGGCGTCTGTGTGAATCCGGCGCGGTGCCGCCGGGCCGGTTCCCGGGTGCCGGCGCTCTCCCCCGCAGCCGTCACGGCCTGGGCAAGTCCGGCAAGAGTGCGGCCTGTCCCGGCGGTGATCCTCTCGTGCCCGGGGCCGAACGGCGGCTGGTTACAGCACTGTCCGTGTTGTTCGCGTTGTCCAGTCCAGGGCCGTGGACATCTTCCGGCGCCGGGAAGTCCTCAGGTTCGTGGCCCATGGGCTCGATGGTCTCAGCCGGCTCATAGCCGGCCCGCGAGACGGGCGTAGGTGTCGACGGTGCGTTCGGCCTTCGCGTGGCGATGCCCTGTGCCTGCCCACAGGTGGATCAGTCGTGTGTCACCGGCAGCGGTGGCCGCTTTGCGCAGTGGGCCGGTGAGGTGGTGGAGGGCGGGGTAGCCCTCGGGGGCGATGGGGTCGTACTGATCGATGAAGTGGTTGCGCAGGGCGCGTGCGGGCCGTCCTGTGAAGGCGCGGGTGATGGCTGTGGTGGCGAAGGCGGGGTCGACCAGAGCCGCCTTGTGCGGTGCGGACGCTCCGCTCTCGTGGGTGCGCAGCAGGGCGGTGCCGATCATGGCGGCTTCGGCGCCTGCGGCCAGCGTGGCGGCCACGTCGGCGGCGGTGGTGATTCCGCCGGCGGCGATGACGGGCAGCGCGACGGCGTGGCGCACAGCGGTGATCAGGTCGGTGAGCCGGATGGGCTGGGGCGGCCGTGCGGGGGTGAGCGTGGCCGAGTGCCCGCCGGCGGCCGGGGCCTGGACGATCAGCGCGTCGACGCCGGATTCAGCGGCCAGGCGCGCTTCTTCGGCCGAGGTGACGCTCTGCAGAACGGTGCTCCCGGCGGTGCGGAGAGCGCGGACGACGGCGCGGTCCGGGATGCCGAAAGTGAAGGACACCCACGGGACGGGAGTGGAGGTGAGCAGGTCGATCTTGTCCGTCCAGTGGTCGCCGTCCTCGATCGGCTCCTCGGGCAGCGTGAGGCCGTAGCGGTCGGCCTCCACCTGCACCGCCCGTGCGTAGCGCTGGTATGCCTCGTGGGAGATGGGGACCGGGTTGGGGGCGAACAGGTTGACGCCGAAGGCGACGCCTTGGGCGCGCGTGGTGTGCATCTGCCCGGCGAGTGCCTGCGCGGACTTGTATCCGCCGGCGAGGAACCCCAGCCCGCCTGCGCGGGCTGCGGCGGTGACCAGTGCGGGGGTGCTCGGTCCGCCGGCCATCGGCGCTGCGATGAGAGGGAGGTCTGCTCCGAGGTCGGACAGCAGGGTGCTCACGACAACTCCTCCTGGAGGTAAGGCAGCGGCGGGGGTGTCAGGCCGCCGTGGTCACGGGGCCGAGGTGGTGTGGGAAGCGGACGCAGACGGCGGCGGACGCGAACGCGGCGACGACGACCATCGCGCTGCCGAGCAGGAGCGCCTGGTGGTAGCCGTGGCTGAGCAGCGGGGTGGCGAGCAGCGGGCCGAGTATCTGGCCGGCGCTGTATCCGGTGGTCAACAGAGCTACGGCCCGGGGCACTTGAAGATGGCTTCCGATGGACAGGGCGATTGTGCTGACGCCCATGAAGGTGGCGCCGAACAGTACGGCGGACACGAGCGCGGGCGTGGTGCCGCCGAGCAGCGCCGGCAGGGCGATGCCGATGGCCTGGATGGTCAGCGAGGCCAGCAGGAGGGCCGGCCTGGACCAGCGGCGGGCCAGCTGGGTCCACACGGCGCAGGAGGGAAGCGCGGCGAGGCCGACCACGATCCAGGCTCCGCCGCCGAGCCACCCGTTGACGCCCTGTTGGATCGCGGCGACCAGGAAGGTACCGGCGATGATGTAGCCGATGCCCTCGAAGGTGTAGCTGGCGAGCAGCGCGAGGAACCAGCGGTGGGTGCGCGGCCGTTCGGCCTGCGCGGCTGTTGCGGAACTGACGGCTTCCGGCTGCGGGGCCAGGGGCCAGGCGAGCGCGGTGAGCAGGGCCGCGAGCGCGGCACAGGTCCACCAGGCGGCTTGCCAGGTGGACGCGGCCTGCACGGCGACGACCAACAGGCCGGACAGGGCGATTCCGGCACCGACCCCGCCGAAGGCCCAGCCGACCAGGTGGTGGGCGTGTGCGCGAAGGCGGGAGAGCATCGCGCTGACGGCGATCACGAAGACCAGCGCGCTGGCGGCACCGGCCATGAGACGCAGGCCGAACCAGGCGGTGCCGTCGTGCGTGACCGGCATGAGCGCCAGCGTCAGCACCAGCACGACGAGCGAACCCCGCAGTGCCGCGGCCGACCGTACGACGGCGGGGGCGGCGATGCCCGCCAGGGCGCCTGCGAGGTAGCCGATGAAGTTCGCCGTGGCCAGGTTCGCCCCGAGTGCCGAGGAGAGTCCGGCCTGCTCGTGCATGAGGGGAAGGATGGGGGTGTAGACGAACCTGCCGACTCCCATTCCCGCGGCGAGGGCGGCCGCCGCCTGGACGACGATCGTCCAGGACGACTGCGTTCGCGGACGGGGCAGGGCTGATGTCTTCATGGCTTGGGCTCCTTCCTGGGTGGCGTTCACGGGCCTACTTCGACGCTATGCAGCGCACGCGCGGCTGTGAAATGCCGGTTACGCTGCTGCTATGCGCCGCAGGCATGGATGCGCGAGAGGGGTGCCAGGGGCATGGATGTCGAACTGCGTCACCTGCGGGCCTTCACGTCCGTGGCCCGCCACCGCTCGTTCTCCCGTGCCGCCGAAGAACTGCTGATCACGCAGCCGGCGCTGAGCCGTACGATCGCGCAACTGGAGGGGAATCTGAGCGTCCGCCTGCTCGACCGCTCCTCACGGCACGTCGAACTGACGGACACCGGTGCGGAGTTCCTGGCCCATGCCGAGCGGGTGCTCGCCACACTGGACGAGGCCCTCGCCGTGGTGAGCCGCCGTGTCACGCTGCGGCTCGGTTTCAGTTGGCTGCTGCCCGACCCCTGGGCCCAGCAGGTCGTCAGCCACTTCGAGGAGAGTACGGGGGCGTCGGTCGACCTGACACGGACCGACGATCCTCTCCAGGCGCTGCGCCGGCACACCGTCGACATCGCGCTGATCCGGGGTGACGTCGACGTACCTGGAGGGGCGCGCACCGTGCGCCTGTACGACGAGCCGCGCATCGCGGTGTGCTCCGAGCGCTGCGATCTGGTCCGCCTTGGTCATCTGGACTGGTCGGATGTGCAGCACTGGCCGTTGGTCGTGAACACGGTCAGCGGCACCACCGGTCCCTGGTCGTGGCCGGTGGACCAGCGCCCGGCCCAGATCATCGAGACGTCCAACTATGACGAGTGGCTGGAGACGGTGGCTGCCAACCGCGGGATCGGCATCGTCCCCGAGGTCGCGCAGCGCCGCACCCAGCACTCCTCCCTCCGCTTCGTGCCCCTCACCGACGCCCCGCCGAGTCCGGTCAGCCTCGTCTACCTGCCCGACGTCCAGCGCACGCTGATCCGCCGATTCCTGGACACAGCCCTCCGGACGAAAACGGAGTGACGCACGTGGCGGCCTGCCATTGAGCTGCGTCCATGCTTGACATGCATGCATACGTCGCCCCAGGCATTTCAGACAAAGCCGGGCGGTCATTAGCGTTGACGGTGACCGGACCATGCAGCGAGGACGACGATGAGCACGACGAGACTGTCCTGGCAGGAATGCGCAATCACCCTCCTGGGCGCCCCGACAGCCGTCATCGGCATCGGTGGCCCGCGCACCGTCGGCGACCCGAACCTCGACGGGCCCGGGCCTTACGGGCATCTGATGCGGCCGTCCTGCGTGCGGGAGCAGCATGCGTCCCGGCGAAGTCCGACGGCCGGCCAGTGTCGCTGGACAGCCGCAGCGCCACTGCCACGGCCGCCGTCCTCGGCGCCGGCGTCGTGGTCCCGGCCCACTGCGACGGCTGGGCTCACTTCTCTGAAGGGGTGCCGGAGATCGGGCACGTCTTCCACGAGGCCGGCCCGTCGTCCGCAACAGACCGACAAGGAGCGGACATGCCTTTGGTACGGATCGATCTCATCCGCGGCCGTCGTCCCGACGAGTTGAGGGCGATCGCCGACGCGACGCACCGCGCGCTGGTGGATGTGCTGCACATCCCCGAGCGGGACAGATTCCAGCTCATCACCGAGCACGACGCCGACCACGTCATTGCCCTCGATGCCGGCCTCGGATTCGCACGCACCGACCGGCTCGTGTTGATCCAGATCTTCACTCAGTCAGGACGCACGACCGAGGTCAAGCAACGCGTCTTCCGAGCCGTCGCCGAGCAGTTGGAGCACCTCGGCATCGGCGGCGAGGACGTCTTCGTCTCCATCGTGGAGAACGGCCCTCAGGACTGGTCGTTCGGATTCGGGCGCGCCCAGTACACCGAAGGAGCTCTACCCGTCCCCGGCCGCTGACATCATCGGGTCCGGTTGCAGTCCGCAGGCATGCTCCTGCACCCGGTTCATGTGGAGGTCGACATGGAGCTCGGCGCCCCACTGCACCGCCCACACACCGGGGCGTCGCCGGTCCGGGCGACGCTCAGCAGGCGACGGCGGCCGGCCCTGCGCAAGGCGGCTGGGACCCGTATCGCGGCAGCAGAGCCAGGACCGCCGGGTGGTCGAGCCGCGGCAGCGGCACGCCGTCGGGCAGTCGGCCGGTTCTTGAGGGCATCCCGAAGTTTTCGCTGTCCGGGGCGATGTCGCGGAAGCACCTGGGTTCGACGGCGCATGTCCATGGGGTCGGTGGGGCCGTAAGCACGGCGGGGCCGAACTACCGGGCCGCTAGGCCGGGGCGGTGGTCACGGCATCTGCTGTTCGGTCCAGATGCATTTTCCGGCGGAGGTGTAGCGGGCTCCCCAGCGATCGGAGAGGGCGGCCACCAATTGCAGTCCGCGCCCGCCCTCGTCGGTTTCCGAGGCGTGACGGATCCGGGGCGTGGTCAAACTGCTGTCGGAGACCTCGCATATCAGCCTCTCGCCCCGCAGCAGACGCAGCCCGATGGGACCTTTCGCATGCCGGACGGCGTTTCCGACCAGCTCGCTGACCAGCAGCTCGGCAGCCATGATCAGCGTGTCGACATCCCAACGGGCCAGCTGGTCCCGGACGTGTTCCCGCGCCTCGCCCGCAGCGATCGGCCCATCGGACAGCGGCCAGGCCGCGACGTCCTCGGGATTCACCGCATGCATGCGGGCAATGAGCAGCGCGGCGTCGTCATCCGTGAGCTGCCTGTCCGGCAGCACACCGGCGAGCACGTCATCGCACAGACGTGCCAGCGATTCGTTCCCGCATCCGGTTCGGCCCCCGTCACGCCATGCTGTCCCCGCGCTGGGCTGGAGGCCGGAACTGAGGACCGCGCTCGACAGTACCCTCGCCAAGTCGTTCATCCCGTCGTCGATGTCTCCGGTGGCGGCATCCACCAGACCGTCGGTGTAGAGCACCAGCAGACTCCCCTCCGGGAGATCGATCTCGCACGTCTCGAACGGTGGCCGCGCGGCACCCAGCGGTGGGTCGGGCGAGCAGTCAGAGAACTGCACGGGCTGTCCCGGGCGGACGATGGCCGGCGGAGGGTGCCCGGCACATGCGAAGGTGCAGGTGGCGGAGACAGGGTCGTACACGGCGTACAGGCAGGTGGCGTAGAAGTTCTCGCCGAGGTCGTTGACCAGGTCGTTGAGGCGGTTGAGCAGTTCTGCCGGCGGGAACTCCAGGTCGGCCAACGTGTGCACAGCGGTGCGAAGCCGCCCCATGGTGGCCGCCTCGGGCAGGCCGTGTCCCATCACATCGCCGACGACCAGGGCCACCCGGGCGCCGGACAGGGGAATGACGTCGTACCAGTCACCGCCGACATCGATGCCCTCGCTGGCGGGAAGATAACGCGCGGCCGTGTCCACGAACCGCAGCGACGGGAGGGCACGCGGCAACAGTCCCCGCTGGAGCTCCTTGGCACGGGTGTGCTCGGTGTCGTACAGCCGGGCACGCTCGATGGCCTGCGCCATCAGTCCGCTGAGCGCGGTGAGCAGGGTCTGTTCCTCTCCGTTGAGGCGGCGCGATTCGGCGAAGGAGATGACGCAGCACCCGATGCAGCGGCCGGAGACGATCAGCGGCAGAAAGGCCCAGGCCGCCTTGCCGGCTGCGCTGGGAAGTCCGGACATCAGCGGATAGCGAGCGACGTACTCCTCGGCCGAGCCGATGAAGGCGGGCTTCCCGGTGTGGTACACCTCCGAGACGGGAGAGATGGTGGTGACAGCACTTCCGTCGATCTTGTCGAGAAAGGCCTGTGAGTATCCGACGGACCCGGCGACGCGTATCACCCTGCCCTCGATGATCTGGATGACAAGACCAGAGGCGTTGAACGGAGGCAGCACCCACGCCGCGATGGCCGCCACCACATCGCGCATCGTCAGGGCCTGCGCGAGGGCGGTGGTCAACTCGGTCACCCGGGCGGTGCGCTCGGCTGCGGCCCGTTCGGCGGCTGCGCGTTCCGCCGCCCGGGCCTGGCTTTCGGTGACGTCGGCGGCATACACCGTCAGTCCGTCCGGCACCGGCACCAGCCGCATGCGGTACCAGCGCTGGTTGGTGGGCCAGCGCATCTCGAAGGTGGTCGGAGCGCCGCTTTCGACGGCCTGCCTGCAGCGTGTTTCGAGGCCCGGCGCGGCGAGGTCGACGCGCAGGCTTGCGAAGATGTCCCACAGAGTTCGGCCGAGCAGCGCGTGCGAGACGCCGAGCAGCCGCTCCGCCTCCGCATTGACGAAGGTGACGCGCCATGCGCCGTCCACCACGAAGAACGCGTCGCTCATCTGCCACAGCGCTCGGGTCATCGAGTCCGGTGCGGTGAGGGCCGTGCCGCTGCTTCCTTCCGGACCGGCCGACCGTACGGGTTCACCGTCTCGGCCGATTGCGGGCCCGCTGCGGGGTCGGCGTGCCCCTTCCTCCCGTGGCCGTGGCCCCTCCCTGCTGCGAGGGCTTTGTACCTGCTGTCCGTCGGCCGGGAGCTGCCCGAGACGCAGCGCGGCCCACGCGGTGAGCGCTTCGACGGCCGCGCGCTGCTGCGGCGTGGGCTCCTCGGCGGGGGCCATCAGCACGGACAGCGCGCCCAGTGTCCCCTCGGGGGCGATCAGGGGAACGGCCAGCAGCCCGCCACCGGCCGGCAGCGTCGCGCCAGTGTGGTCCTCGATGGTCTCAACAGGCTTCCATACGGGTGTCCCGCGGGCCGCTGCGCGGGCTGGGGCCGTGCCGCTCGCCTCCCCGATCTCCGCCCAGTTCCGAACGGCCGTACGGAGCAGCCCGTGCGCTGCCGTCAGCAGCAGCCCACAGCTGCCGGGACCGCGTAGATGCACCATGCCGCCCAGACCACCGGACTCCGTCACCGCATGGTCGAGGGCGAAGCTCAGCAGGTCGGCACCTGACAGGCTCTCCCCCGCAGTGGTGATCACTCGCAGTCTGGTGGCGGCCGCGTCCACGGGGGCCTGCTCGGACATTCGGTCACCTCCGCGGCGAGCAGGCGGGGGATTTACTACCCGCAATAATTATTAGTTGAGTCGCCCTGCCCAGTCGAGACGTAACGGAAGCAGGGTTCTTCCGGGGACCGTCCGTGGCAGAGAACCATGCGGATACCAGCAGCATCGCGCGGAGCCGTCGCCTCCCGGGCATGTGCGGGGCTGCCCGGGCGGGGTAACCGGAAACCATGCGCCTCCTTGGGCAGGTGTTTACTCACCGGCAGGGCTCGGGGCACCCCAGCATTGCCCTGCTAGCGGTGCCGCTCGGGCTGATCCTGGCCATCACGCTGGCCGATGCATTCAGTCCCCGTGGCGTACCGCTGGGGCCGCTGCTGATCGTGGCGCCCGCGATCACGGCATCGTTCGCCGGCCCCGTCCTCACCGCGGCGATGGGCGTGGTCGCTGTGGGGGCTCTGTTCAGCATCGGTCTGACACCCCCGATCCTTCTGGGGACCTTGTACTTCGATTCGCAGGTCATCTCCCTGCTGGCGGTGTCGGCCTTCGTGACCGTGTTCCGTTACTTGCAGGGGAGGCACTCCCGTGAGCTGACGCAGGTGCGGACCGTGTCGGAGACGACGCAGCGCGTGCTGCTCAGGCCCCTGCCGCAACGTATCGGCCCGCTATGGGTGGCGTCGGTATACCTGGCCGCTCAGGAGCAGTCCCTGATCGGCGGAGACCTCTACGCGGCTGTGCGTACGCCTTACGGCACCAGATTGATCATCGGGGATGTGATGGGCAAGGGGCTGCCCGCAATCGGCGACGCCGCTCTGTTGCTCAGCGCGTTCAGAGAGGCCGCACACCGCGAGGCCACCCTGCCCGACCTCATGGCCTACCTGGACCACAGCGTGTGCTGGCACCTGGCCGACCCCACCGAACGGGATCAGCTCGGAGAGTGCTTCATCACCGCCGCTGTCGTCGACATCCCCGACGAGCACCCCATGGTGCAGATGGTCATCTGCGGGCACCCGCCACCCCTACTGCTGCGAGACTGGCAGGTCACCACACTGCGCGCCACCCGCCCCGCGCCGCCGCTGGGCCTGGGCGAAGTGACCCGCCCCGACTACCACGTCGACACCTTCACCTTCGAGCCCAGGGATGTGCTGATACTGCACACCGACGGCGTGACCGAAGCCCGCGACGCCCAGGGCGCCTTCTACCCGCTGGCCGAACGGGCCGCATCCTGGGCACACCACAAACCCTCAGCACTGATCAGTCACCTGCGCACCGACCTGCTCGCCCACGTCGGCGGGCACCTGGCCGACGACGCCGCCGTGATCGCCGTCCAACGCACCTTCCCGCCGGCACCCACCGGCACCATCGAGGGCGCGCCCCCATCCCGCCCCACCGACTAAGGCGACCAGGACCGTCTGTGAGGACAGCGGTGGACCGAGCTGACGGCCGTCAGTTACGCGGGGGACAACTGGCCCGTCTGGCACACGCTCCGCCGACGCACGCTCCCACGGACCTGTACTCCCGCACCGGCCTCGGCCTGAAGTCCCGCGAGCCGGCCACCATCGCCGCCTGCACGGCGTTCGGCACGGCCGGCCCGCAGGTGCGGGTCCACATCCACGGCTTCCGTCCGACGGACCGCCGGTCTCCCACACGGTCACGTCGAACCATCGGCTGTCCTGCGGGCAGTACCACTGCCGCCCTGTCTTCGATGTTCTTCGGCGGCAGTTCGTGGAACGTTCTCGTATCCAGTAGCTCGTACTGTGGTGAGTAGTCGGCGTGCAGAGAATCCCGGTGGGATTGATCTTGGCTGACGGGGCGACACTCCGGGCGGAAGCCGCCTTCAAATCGCGGCTGGACGTGTCGGTCTGCCTCCATCCCGCGCCGGAAGAGCGGACTTTCGGGTGTGAGTAGTTCGAGGGAGGTCGGGAAGCGGATGAGTTCGGCACGACAGAAGGCCGGGGCCGTGGTCACCCTGGCAGGGGTCACCGCCCTGGCGCCCTCGGTATGGCAGACGGCCACCCACATCACCGACGAGACGTACCGCGCCCCGGAGGCGCGCCACGGGGAGGGGCACGTCCAGTACCACATGGCACGCGAAGTACTGATCACTGCAGGCTCGGTAGGCGTCCTCGTGATGGGCGTCCTGGCCGGGCAGGACAGGAGCCGTGCCGTGTGGCGCGGCATGGCCGCCGCGGCCGCCGGGATCAGCACCGCGATGTGGTCCGGTGGGCCAGCCACCGGCGTGTGGGCTCCCAACCGGAAGGCGTTCCTGATCCACCTCGCCTCCACCGCGGGACTCGGCGTAGGTGTGGCACTCCTGCGCCCGCAGGCGGGGCACCGATGACCGCCCAGGTCATCGTCGCAGGTGCCGGGCCCGTCGGGCTGATGACCGCTGCCCTGCTGGACGCCGCCGACGTACGCGTCGAGGTCTTCGAGCGCAACGAAGGCCCGAGCAAGCACTCCAAGGCCACCACCATGCATCCACGCACGCTGGAGGTCCTGGCCACGGTCGAGACTGTCGGAGGGCGCCGGCTGGCCGAGGTCCTCGTCGACCACGGCACACCGGTGTCCAGCACCCACTTCGCCGTCCTTCCCGACAGGCTCGACTACTCCGGCCTGGACACGCCCTTTCCCTTTGTTCTGCTGATCGCCCAGGCTGACACCGAGCGGTTCCTGGCCGACCACCTGCGTTGGCGGGGTGTCCCGGTGCACTACGGGCAGGCGGTGTGGGGATGGGAGAAGACCGACAGCGGATTGCGTGTCCGCGTCGGCGACCGCGCTCGCACCGCCGCCTACCTGGTGGGTGCCGACGGCGCGCACAGCCGCGTCCGCGAGCAGGCCTCGATCCCGTTCCCGGGCGTGCCGCCGACCATGGTGGGATTCGTCGCTGACGTCGAACTCGCGGATCCGCCGTTGGTGGCACGGCAGGTGTGGCACCGGGACACGGGCTACGTCAGCGCCGTGCCGATGCAAGGCGGGGTGTGGCGTCTGTTCGGCGCCGAGCCCGCCGATACGGGACTCACCTCCGAGCAGGTACGGCGACGGCAGGCCATGCCGCTCGGCCTGGAGGAACTGCGTGCCACCTTGCGACGTGTCGCCGCCACCGACTTCGGGCTGCGTGCCGCGTCCTGGATCTCCCGAGCCAGCGACAGCACCCGCCGCGCCGCGCGGTACCGCTCCGGACGCGTCCTGCTCGCGGGAGACGCCGCCCACGTCCACCTGCCCGCCGGGGGGCAGGGGCTCAACGCAGGGCTCCAGGACGCGGCGAACCTCGCGTGGAAGCTGGCCGCCGAGATCCACGGCTGGGCTCCCGCCCAATTGATCGACGGCGCGTTCTGCTACGAACACGAACGCCGACACGTGGCAGAGCAGCTCATGGCCAACACCCTGGCCCAGGGGGTGCTGATGCACACCTTCACAGCCGGCGGAAAGGCACTGCGCGACCTGGTCAGCGATCTGATCAGCCGTGGCGGCGACACCGCCGAGGAACTGGCCGGATGGCTCTCCGGCCTCAGCCTGAGCTACCCGCAGCCCGAAGGCACCCACCCGCTGGTGGGCACGCGAGCGCCGGATCTCCCCCTCACTGACGGCGGAATGCTCCACCAGGCGCTGCGTCATGACCGCTATCTGCTCTTGGACCTCACCCCGGACAGCGGCCTCGCCGAACTCGGCTCCGCCCACATCGACGTGCGCGCGGCGCCATCCCCCAGCGGCACTTGGTCCGCCCTGCGCGCCGTCCTCGTCCGACCGGACGGCTACATCGCCCACGCCACCGGGTCCACCGACCCTCTCAACCTGGCCACGACACTCGCGCAATGGACCACGGCCACCGGCGCCATACCGACCGCGGCCCAAGAACTCCAGTTGTAGATCGTGATGTTCGTCGTGGCTTCGGTGACCTCGGCCTGATCAGGCAGCCTGTCAGCTACGGTGCAGGCCATGAACAGCCGTGTGTACGTGCCCTGGTTCTCAGTCGGGGAGACTGACGAGGATGCGTTCCAGAGTCTGGAAGGCACATGGCGCACATTCGTATCCGTACTACGCGAGCGGGCTGTCACCTGGCCCTGCGAACCGCACGACACCCTCATCCTCCGCCCCCAGGAGACCGCGTTCGCGCATCTGCTGGCCCTGCTCCATCCGGTGACGCCTGGAACCAATTCCATCTCCTGCGTATTCGGTGCGTTCTTCGACGGGCAGGGAGTGCTCGGCACCGAAGTGCACAACCAGATGTACATCCCCCAAGTCCAGGAGTCCGTGGTGGAGATACTCCATGCCGCCGGTTCACCTGCCCGCTGCGCGGAACTGACCGCGGACTGGTTCGAACGCATCCTGCAAGGCGAAGCCGGCAACTGGCCGCCCCCGACGTCATGATCTTCATGTCCGAATCGCGGCTTGCCTGCGGTCATGGCTGGCTTGGGCCCTGGGCTCTGGGCTCAGGCCTGGTGGCGGCATCGCCAGGCGGACCGGTGCTCGGTCGCGCGAGGTAACTCAGCTCGCCCCGCCACGAGTACGCGGGCTGGATATTCTTCCGATGTGAAGATCTTGGTGGGGGGCCTCGCGGCCGGGTTGGTGTTCGGAGCGGCTACCTCGCTCGTCAACGCGCTCTCGTCGCCGTACGTGGAACTCGGGATGCCGCTCGTCGGCACCGTCTGGGCCAAGGCTGCCAAGGTGCTCAGCCTGCTGATGGACGCCGGCTGGTCCTGGGCAGCATTAGCGGTCGGGATGGGTTGGCTGGCCGGGACCTGGGCCCGAGGCGCACTGGTTGGGGCTTTGGCACTGATCGCGGCCTCGGTGGCGTATTACGTGACGGACGCCTTCGTTTTGAGGGAACCGCTGTCCATGTTCGCGACGGAATCGGTCATGTGGTCAGTGACGGGTTTGCTGTTCGGGTTGGTCCTGGGTGTGGTGGGTGCAGCCATCAGGCGGCCTGGGTTGATCGGCTTGCTTGCCGGGTTGACGGTGCCGGTCGGTGCTGCGGTGCAGATGGTCGTGATGCCGCCCCGGCCTCACCTCACCTTGACCCCGGCAATCGTTCTCGCCGAGGTCATCGTATGGACAGCTGCCGTGCTCGGTGCTGGCTGGGCTGTCTACCGTTTCCGGGCCGCGAGGCGTGTGTCGGGATCCCGGCTCAGTCGCTGCCGAACCTCTTGAAGAATTCGATGCCGCGTCAGGGGCCAGGTGACTTCCGAGCCGCTTTTGCGATGGTCGAGGGTGGTGTGGGCGGTGCGCGTGACCCCGGAGTGCTCCGTGCAAGGACGAACATCACGAGGGTGACCCAGCGGGTCCAGGAGGGGTAGCGGCGGACCTGGGACTCGTCCAGCCCGGCCAGCCCCTTCCCGCTCTGGAAGGTCTCCTCCACCCGCCATCTGGAACCTGCCACCTTGACCAGAGTGCCCTGCCTGCCGGGGACGCGGGGAGCACCGAAAAGTCGCGGGCCGGGCGGGGGCTCGCCGCCGCTCCCCGACCGCGTCACCGTCGGTGCCGTGCATCCTTAGCCGGGACCAGGAGGCACACACGGCTTCGTCGAAGTCGCCGGTGCCCTGGTCCCAATAGCACCAGGTCCGCTCCGGCGGTCGACGGGGCCCCTCCGGTGCCTCCACCACGGTCACGGTGCATGAGCCCGTCGCCGTCAGGTGGTGAGCGAGGCTGAGCCCCGACGCGCCGCCGCCGACGATCACCACGTCGCACGTCTCATCCGGCAGGTCGCGTCGACTCACCTGGCACGCCGTTCGACGACCGGAGTGCCGTCCGGAGTCGTCCGCAGCAGCTCCGCGTCCACTTCCACAGCGTCGGCCCCGGTGGCGACGGGCCGGTCGGCGAAGCCGGTGCCCAGGTGGCTCGGCCGGGGGGCCAGGACCCGGATGCCGGCGGTCCGCGACCCGCGGCGCACCGGTGCCGAGCCAGGCGGCGAGCGCGGCCTTGGAGGCGCTGTAGTCAGCCGTCCCCGCCTTTGGAGACTGAGCGACAGCGCCAGTGAACGCCGCGACGACCGAGCCCGGTGCGATGACGTGGAGTGCCGCGCGGAAGTAGGCGGCGGGCTCGAGGACGTTACCCGTCAGCAGGTGCTCCGCGACCTCGTCACCGAACTCCGCCACCCGGCCGACGGCGACCGCCCCGAAGACCATCACGGCCGCGTCGAGCCCGCCCAGGCCGGGCGCCGCGGCATGCACGGCGCGGGCGCACGACGCGGGGTCGACCGCATCGAAGTGGAGGGTAGGAGCGCCCGGGTACGCCTCGGCGGCCGGGGCAGGGCGCAACGGATCACCTCCGGCGAGCGCCGGGCGCGTCCCCCGCCTGGCCGGTTCGGCAGTGAGCGCACCATCGAGGACACCGGTGGCGTCGGCCCCCAGCATGCGAGCGCCGTTGAGGTCCACGTCCACTCCCGGTCGCAGGGAACGGCCGCCTGTCTTCACCACACTGTCCGTTCCTTGATCCGGCCGCCGGCGTATGCAGCGGACACCGTTGCCGTCACGTCAACAGCGCGTCAGGTCGCTCAGCACCTCGCGCGCCGCCCGCGTACCCGAGGCCAGAGCGCCCTGGACGGAGCCCGTCGCCCGGTGGTCCCCGCAGACGTACCGGCCCCGGGCGAATCGCGTCGTGCGGCTCAGCGGCCAGGGCGGCTCCATCGCGGGCAGGGCTCCCTCGACGGTGTACACGGCGACCTGCTGCCAGCCGCTCGTGTCCGTGCCGTACAGCTCGGCGAGCCGCCGGAGCACCGCTGCGTCCCCTCCGGACCGGTAGGGGCCCAGCACGGAGGTCGAGACCAGCGCAGTGCCGGGCGGCGCATACGTGGAGGCGACCTCGGTCAGAACGCACGTGTTGAGGACGGCTCCGGTGCTGTCCACCAGGAGAGTCGGCTCGGCCAGGGGCGTGCGGGCGGCGGCATGGTAGTACGTGGTGACCGTACGCGTACAGGGCACGCCCAGGCCCGGCAGCAGGCGGGCCGCGCGAGCCGCGTCCGTCGCCACCACGACGGACGCGGCCGGCAGCTCGCGGCCGTCCGTCAGGAGGACCCCCGCATCGGTGACCGCCTCGACGGGTGTCTGCAGGCGCAGCACGCCGTCGGGCAGCCCACGTGCCAGCTGGACAGGTACAGCGCCGATGCCGTCGGCGGGAAGGCAGACCGTGCCTCTGACCATGCTCCGCCACACCAGGTGGAAGAAGCGGGCCGAGGTCTCCAGCCGGTCCTCCAGGAACACGCCCGACAGGAACGGCCGCAGGATCTCGGCGACCGTTTCGGGCGACACCCCCGCGCGGGACAGAGCGTCGGCGGTGGAGCGGTCCGGGGCTCGTTTGAAGGTGCCGGCGGGCAGGAGGGCGTCCCGCGCGGTGAGCACCACCATCGCGGCCAGGTCACGGGCAGGCAGTACCCGCCCGGGCAGCAGCGCCCCCGCTTGTCTCGGCAGCCGGGTCGGGTCGGATAGACGGACGGGACCCGTCGAGGTGTGCGCGACGACGCCCGGGGTGAACGGCCTCAGCCGCAGTATCCGCAGGTCCAGGCGCCGCTTCACCTGCGGGTAGGAGGTGTTGAACACCTGGAAGCCGCGGTCCAGTCGAAACCCGTCCACCTGGTCCGTACGCACGCGGCCACCCACACCATCGGACGCCTCCAGCAACGCCACCCGCCGTCCGGCACGGCACAGGTCCAGGGAACAGGCCAGGCCGGCGAGCCCCGCGCCAACGACGACGATGTCCGGACCCCCACTGTGCCGAGCGGTCATGGTCCTCTTCCTCCGACGTATCGCTTACGCATCCCTCTACACCAAAACCCGGAGCGTCGGCTTCCGGCGCGCTCGTCGCTCCGTGCGGCAAGGGCGGGTGTCACCGTTGTGGATGCTGGTCAAGGCCGAGTGCCTCCGCGGTCGCGTCTTCACGACCAGGGCCCAGGCGAGCCTCGCACTTTTCGAGTACATCAAGGGCTTCCACAACCCCCGTCGCATCCAGAAGTGCCTCCTGGGATGGCGAGCTCCCGTACCCGGGCGGGTGCTCGGTGTCGCTCCGCAGCGCCGCGCCGACTTCCTGGACCGCGCCCCGACGGCTGGGGCAAGCAGCATCAAGGGCGAAACGACCAGCAGCCCGCCCTCGGCGACAGAAGCGCCCGGGCCATGTCGTCCGCCCCGTCCGCCACAGCCGCCGCGCGGTTGCGTCACCCCAACCGCCGGGCGGATCCTGAGGCCATTGGAGGATGAGCGGCCGTGACGAGTCCGAAACCTGAGACCCCTGCCGATGAATTCCTTGGTCCGCTCCACGTGACAAGAGCGGCCGCAGTGGTCCTGGACGCATGCGGCATCGTCATCGGCTGGAGCCCTGCCGCAGAGAGACTCCTCGGCTACACGCCCCAAGAGATACTCAGGCGCCCTGCCACCGCGCTGGTGGCACGCAAGGCCGGTACGCAGCCCGCACCATGGATGAACACGGTCGGCGACCCCGGATCCATCCGCAGTGCGGCACTCAACCTCCGCCATCGGGACGGTCACACCTTGCGCATGGCCACGACCATGTGCACGGTGGCCCACGGCCCTGATGGTCCGGCCCTTGTGCTGCTCGCGGCGGACCTGGAGGAGCTGCGCAGCTGGGAGTCGCATCAGGCGATGCTGCGCGGCCTGGTCACCCAGTCGCCCGTCTGGCTCACCATCTACGACACCGAGCTGCGAATAGTGTGGGCGAACGCCGCTGTCGACCGGGAACTGGGAGGGCCGCTCACACCGTACGCGGGCCGCACTGTGGACGAGCTCTTTCCGCAGGGGCAGGGCCGGATGCTGTCCGAGCATCACCCCCCGACATTGGCGGAGACGATGCGGAAGGTACTCGCCGACGGCATTCCCGTCATCGACCTGCACTACCTCGGGCAGGTACCCGCCGCCCCGGAGTACGAGCGAGTCTGGTCCTGTTCCTACTACCGGCTGCTCGACGCGCGCGGTGAGCCGCTCGGAGTGTGCGAGGAGGCCGTCGACATCACCGAGCGCCACCGGGCGGAGCAGCGGCTGGCGCTGCTCGTGCGGGCCGGGTCCTGTATCGGCACGTCCCTGGATGTGGTCCGTACGACAGCGGAACTCGTCGAGGTGGCTGTACCGCAGTTCGCCGACGCCGTCACCGTCGACCTGCTGCCGGAAGTCCTGGAAGGGACGGAACCCCCCGACGAGATCGCCCCCGGACAACGGTTGGTGCGGGTGTGCGGATCACGGGACCCACAGGACACGGCCGTCGCACCGGGTGACGCAGCCGCGGAAGCCGGGCAGCCGATCGAGTACGCCTTCGCCTCCCCCCAAGCCCGCAGCATGGCCTCGGGGCGGTCGATCACGGAGAACACACCAGGCATGCCGGCTCCGCGGAGCGGAACCGGTGTCCACGCACGCCTGTTCGTGCCGTTGCGGGCCCGCGGCGCGGTGATGGGGCTGGTCACCTTTCTGCGAAGCCGCACGGCGATGCCCTTCGACACGGACGAGCAGGAGCTGGGCGACGAGTTGGTCGCGCGAAGCGCTGTGTGCGTCGACAACGCCCGCCGCTACGCCCGCGAGTACGCGGCGGCCGTGACACTGCAGCGCAGTCTGCTGCCGCGGCGCCTGCCGCCGCAGAGCGCGCTCGAAGCGGCGTACCGCTACTTGCCGGCCGACCGCCACGTCGGCGTGGGCGGCGACTGGTTCGACGTCATCCCTCTGTCGGGTACGCGCGTCGCACTGGTTGTCGGCGACGTGGTGGGCCATGGATTGCCGGCCGCGGCCACCATGGGGCGGCTGCGCACGACCGTACGGGCCCTGGCCCAACTGGACCTCGACCCCGACGAACTGCTGACGCGGCTGGCAGACGTCGCCGGTCAGAACGACTGGCGCCTCCAGGACGACGACACCTCTGAGGATGTTGAGGACAAGGGCATCATCGGCGCTACCTGTCTGTATGCCGTCTACGACCCGATCTCTCGGCGGTGCAACTGGTGCTGCGCGGGGCATCCGCCGCCAGCGGTGGTCGACCCTGACAGCGGCCGCGTCGGCTTCGCCGAGCTGCCTTCGGGCCCGCCGCTGGGACTGGGCGGTCCGACCTACGAGAGTGCGGAGGTCGAGCTCACCCCGGGCAGCGTGCTGGCCTTGTTCACCAACGGCCTCGTGGATTCCCGTACCGGAGGTGTCGACGTCGGGTTGGGTCGGTTGGTTCAGGTTCTCGCACAGCACCGGCTCCCTCTGGAGAAGCTGTGCGACCAGGCGATGGCGGTGCTCCCCATCGGGCCGGTGAACGATGACGCAGCGTTGCTGCTGGTGCGCACCCGCGTGCTGGACGCCCATCAGGTGGCCTGCTGGAACCTGCCGGCCGACCCCAGCGTGGTGTCGCACGCCCGCGCAGTGGCCGCCGCGCAACTGAATGAGTGGGGACTGCCGGAACTGGGGTTCACCACAGAACTGGTCGTGAGCGAGCTGGTCACCAACGCCATCCGGTATGCCTCGGGTCCGATCCGCCTGAGGCTCATCCGGGACCGGGCTCTGCTGTGCGAGGTCTCAGACAGCAGGCACACCTCACCGCACCTGCGGCACGCCGCCAATGACGAGGAGGGCGGCCGCGGCCTGTTCCTGGTGGCACAGACGACTCAGCGGTGGGGCACCCGCTACACCTCCGCCGGCAAGACCATCTGGACCGAGCAGGACCTGACCTGCACCGAGCCACCGCAGCGCGATGCCGCCTGACCGACCTTCTGTCGAAGGAGGAGGCCGCCGCCGGTCGTTGCACTGACCGGTCGAAGCCGGAGGCAGGCTGAGGACCGGGCAGTTCGACGTCTCACCGTCTACCGTGCACCGGCAACGGACGCCAGGTCAGCGCCGTCGACACGGTCCCCTTCACCCTCTGGTGCGCCGCCCGGAATCTGACCGATTACGCGACTGCCCTGTGGGCCACTGCCTCGGCCGGTGGAGACGTCGACACCACGTGCGCGATCGTCGGCGGCATCGTCGCCTCCCGCGTCGGCACCGAAGGCATCCCCGTCCCCTGGCGCAACCGCACCGAGACCCTGCCCGCTTGGCTGCACGGACGCCAGTCCTGGAACACCGCCCACACCACCGCGGTGGCCGACCGCCACCCCTGCCCCTGCTGCGGCCACCTCGTCCACGACGACCCGCGCGGCTCGAACGACATCTGCCCGGTGTGCTTCTGGGAGGACGACCTCTCACAACTGCGTTGGCCGGCCACGACCGGCGCCAACCGCGTCTCACTGATCGAAGCGCAGCGCAACGTGCAGCGCTTCGGAGCCTGCGACCAGCGCGGCCTGCGCTTCACCCGCCGCCCACTCCCCGACGAACCAATCGACTCCCTTTGGCGGCCGATCGACCCGCAGCAGGACTCATTCGAGGACCCCGACGACCCCGCGCCCTGGCCCGACTACCAGCCGGACCTCTACTGGTGGCGGCCGACGTTCTGGCGGCGCGAACCCAGATGACCGGCAGGCCGGCCGGCCCGAAAGCCACTGCTCACTTTGCCCGCCGGCGCAGCAGGTGCTGTTCGGCTGCTTGGCCAGGCTGTCCGCGTCGCCCTTGACGACGTAGATCTCCCAGGGTTCTTGGCCGGGGCCGTGGACCCAGACCTTGTCCTGGAGGGCGTAGCAGCAGGTGGTGTCGTCTTCCACGTCGGTGGCCAGGCCGGCCTGGCTCAGGCGGGTGGTGGCGGCGTGGACGGCCTCGGTGCTCTCGACCTCGACGCCCAGGTGGTCCATGCGCGTTGCCTCACCTGCCGCGCCCTCGACGAGGACGAGCTTGAGAGGGGGCTCTGCGATGGCGAAGTTGGCGTAGCCGTCGCGGAGCTTCGTGGGCTCGGTGCCGAACAGTTTGCTGTAGAAGGCGACGGAGGCGTCCAGATCGGGTACCTGGAGGGCGAGTTGTACGCGGGACATGACGGACCTCCTTGTGTGGGGTTCAGCAGCCGCCGAAGGCAGCCGGGACGCCGATGCCGTTCTGGAGGGTGGCTGGGGCGCCGCAGCAGCAGCCGTCCTCGCTGCTTTGCGCGGCGTCGGGGGCGTCGAACAGGCCCGCGCCTCCGCACACGCCGGTCTCGGGCAGGGTGAGTTCGACGCGGTCGGCGGAGTCGAGGTCGCCCGCGATCGCGGCGGTGACGGAGCGGACCTGCTCGTAGCCGGTCATGGCCAAGAACGTCGGGGCGCGGCCGTAGGACTTCATGCCGACCAGGTAAATGCCCTGTTCGGGGTGGGACAGCTCGCGGTGGCCATGCGGGTAGACAGTGCCGCAGGAGTGCTGGTTGGGGTCGATCAGCGGGGCGAGTTCGACCGGGGCCTGGAGGCGCTCGTCCAGGTTCAGGCGGACCTCGGACAGGAAGGACAGATCGGGCCGGAACCCGGTCAGCACGATCACCTCGTCCACCGGCTGAAGCCGTCGGCCGTCCTCCCCCACCAGCACCAGACGCCCGTCGCTGTCGCGTTCGATCGCCTCGGTGCGAAAGCCCGTGACCGCTTCGGCATAGCCGTCGCCGACGGCGGCCTTCGTCGCCAGGCCCAGGGCTCCGCGGGCGGGCAGTTGGTCGGCTTCTCCGCCGCCGAAGGTGGAGCCGGAGATGCCCCGGCGCAGGATCCACACCGCCTTCGTCCCGGTGCCGTCGTCGGACTTGGCGAGATCGGCGAGGTCGGCGAGCGCGGTGAAGGCGGAGGCTCCAGAGCCGATGACGGCGGTGCGCTTGCCCGCGTACCGGGCGCGGACAGCCGGGTCCTTCAGGTCGGGGACGCGGTAGCTGATGCGGTCGGCGGCGGCCTTCTCGCCGAGCGCGGGCAGTCCGCTGCCGCCCGCCGGGGACGGGGTGGTCCAGGTGCCGGAGGCGTCGATGACCGCGCGGGCGAACAGCCGCTCCTCGCGGCCGTCGGCGTGGGCGACGTGCACGACGAAGGGCTGGGTCTCGCGGTCGGCATCCACGATCCGGTCGCGGCCGGCCCGGGAAACGCCGGTCGCCGTCGCGCCGAAGCGGACCTTGTCGCCGAGGACGTCGGCGAGCGGCTGAAGGTACTGCTCCGCCCAGTCCCCGCCCGAGGGGTAGGTCGCCGGGTCCGGCCTGGTCCAGCCGGTCGGCGCGAGCAGCTTCTCCGCCGCGGGATCGGTGAGCTCCCCCCAGGTGGAGAACAGGCGCACGTGCGACCAGTCGCGCACTGCGGCGCCGGCGGCGGGACCGGCCTCCAGGACCAGGGGCTCGATGCCTCGGTCGACCAGGTGGGCGGCGGCAGCCAGACCGGCGGGTCCGGCCCCGATCACGACGACGGGCAGCTCGGTGGTGGCGGGCTTCACGGCGACTCCTTGCTTGTTTCGACATCTGTCGATGGCTTGCGGGGCAAGCATGGCACCTGTTTCGATAAGCGTCAACATAGACATACGTCGAAATCGGGGCTCTCCCATGGATCGCGCCGACGTGGTGGTCAGTCATCGGAGCAGGGCAGTCGGGGTCGGCTGCCGCCCACGCCTTGCTGCGGGAGGGGCTACAGCCGGTCGTGCGTGTGCGCCAGCCGTCACAGCGAGGCGACGTCCAGGCCGGTGCGCTCCAGCCAGAAGTGCGGGGCGCGGCTGAGTGTGTGCTGCGCTGCGAGCCTCACCGTGTTGCGGGCTGGCGAGCATGCCTGTTGCGGTGCGGGCGAGCACCGCCACAGACGTGCCGGGTATGGGTGTTCGCCCGGCTGGAGTGGCAGCGCAGCCCGTCGTCGAACTCGCTGCGCCGAGTGGCCCGGGACACTGACCGCGTCGCCCGCCGCCTGGCGCCTGCCTCGCGCGCTCGTGACAGCCCTCGCCCACCTGGTTCGATGTATGTCAACATAGATGCATGTCGAATGCCAAGGTGCTGCCGCTGCTCGAGCCCGCCGACGGCCAGGGCGTGGTTCCGTGCTGCCCGCCGCTGACCGAGCGCCCCATGACCGCCGACGAGGCCGAGAGGGCCGCGCGGATGTTCAAGGCGCTCGGCGACCCGGTGCGCCTGCGGTTGTTCTCCGCCGTGGCCTCTCACGAGGACGGCGAGGCGTGCGTGTGCGACATCTCCGACGTCGGCGTCTCCCAGCCGACCGTCTCCCACCACCTGAAGAAGCTCAAGGAGGCCGGGCTGCTCACCTCCGAGCGGCGCGGCACCTGGGTCTACTACCGCGTGGAGCCGTCCGTACTGGCCGCCATGGGCAAGCTGCTGACCAGCGCCGCCACAGCGGCCTGACCGCCGCACGGCGACGGGAGGACTGCACCATGTCCGTGGGCGCCGGTTCGTCCAGCGCGGCAATCGTGCCGCTGACCATTGAGCACGCCGAGCAGGTCTTGGCGATCTACGAGGCCGGTATCGACGAGGGCAACGCCACCTTCGAGACGACCGTCCCCAGCTGGGAGGCGTTCGACGCGGGGAAACTGCCCGAGCACCGCTTCGTCGCGCGGGGCGAAGACGGAGGCGTGCTCGGCTGGGTCGCCGCGACCAAGGTCTCCGACCGCTGTGCCTACGCCGGCGTCGTCGAGCACTCCGTCTATGTCCACCCCGCCGCCCGGGGCCGCGGTGTCGCCTTGGCCCTGCTCAAGGCACTGATCGACTCCACCGAGCAGGCCGGGATCTGGACCATCCAGTCCGGGATCTTCCCGGAGAACACCGCGAGCCTCGCCGTTCACCGGCGAGCCGGGTTCCGAGTCATCGGCACGCGGGAGCGGATCGGACGCCACCACGGCCTGTGGCGCGACGTCGTCCTCGTCGAGCGCCGCAGCCCCGCCATCGACTGACCTGTCTCTGCTCGGGCCGGCCAGCAGATTCAGGTCCGGGCCCCGGCTCCCATTCAGCCCTTCTCGTCGGGGGTCAGCTGGTGGTGAGTGTTGGGTGGGGTAGCGGTAGACGTCCTCGGGGTGGATGATTCCCGCCGCGGCCGGGGGCTGAACCGGCCCCTGGCTGCGGGTCAGTCACGGGCGAGGAGCGGGCCGAAGGTCTGCTCGGCCGACCCGGCCGATCGGACCCAGGACATGATGGTCGCTCCCGCAGCACGCTTCGACGGACGCGGACGCCTCGGTGCCGGCGCACGCCTGCCGCAGGGCTTCGACGCGCAGCGCGCCGCCGGGCCGGCCTTCCTCATCGCGGTACAAGCGGCAGGACGGGCTGGCTCGCAGGAGTTCCGGGCATGGCGAAGGGGGCGATACGCCATCCACGAGGATGGTCGACGAGCCGGTCATCCCCCACCGGCCGGCCTCGGCCTCCTCGCGCACCTCGACCAGCTCGGTCTTGGGTGAGCTGGCCCGCTGGGCCGCCGTGACCGATCCGGACACCTGCGCGGCCGGGACTTCTGCACGTTCCTCGCGCGGCCCTGACGCCCGGTGGGCGGCGTCAGGTGCTCAGCAGCTGCGCAATGTCCCGGGCGGCGTCACGTGCGGGGCGGCCCACGCCGATCAGGGTGGCGGAGGCCGGGCCGGTCCAGTCGCCGTACCCGAGAAGGTGCAGGCGCGGCTCCGCGACGGCCCGTGTGCCGGCCGTCGGGATGTGGCCGCGCGGCCCGCGCAGACCCAGTGGGGCAAGGTGGGCGAGGGCAGGTCGGAAGCCGGTGCACCAGATGATCACATCTGCCTCGGCGCGGCTGCCGTCGGCCCACTGGACGCCGGTGGTGGTGAACCGGGTGAACATCGGCTTCGCGTCGAGGAGTCCGGCGTCGCGGGCGGCACGGACCGGGGGGACGGCGACGATGTCGCCGAGCGCAGCGACACCGCCGGTGTCGCCGCGGCCTGCGTCGAGAGCCCGGCGGCGGGCGGTGGCGGCGTCGAACAGGACGCGGCCGTCGATGGTGTCGGCCAGAAACCGGGGCGGCCGCTGGGTCGCCCACGTCACGTCGACGCGCCCGTCCAGGGCGAGGTCGGCGGCGATCTGAGCGCCCGAGTTCCCGCCGCCGACCACGATGACGTTCTGTCCGGTGAAGTCGGCCGGGGAGCGGTAGTTCACCGTGTGCAGCTGCCGTCCGGTGAAGACCCTGCGGCCGGGGACGGCGGGGAGGAAGGGCCGCGACCAGGTGCCGGTCGCGCTGATGACCGCCTTCGTCCGCCAGGTGCCGGAGTCCGCTTCGACCAGGAGCCGGTCGCCGCCACGGCGTACGGCCTCCACACGGGTGCCGTGCAGCGCGGGCAGGGCGTAGCGCTTCTCGTAGTCGGTGAGGTACTCCACCACGTGCCGGCGTCCGGGTAGGTTTCGCCTGCCTGGGCGGGCATGAGCCGGCCGGGCAGCGAGGAGTGCTCCGCCGGGGAGAACAGGTGCAGCGAGTCCCACATGTGCTGCCAGGCCCCGCCCGGCGCCGCTTCGGCGTCCAGGATGACGAAGTCCGTTTTCTGGCGGCGTAGGTGGTAGCCGGCGGCGAGCCCTGCCTGGCCGCCGCCGACCACCACCACGTCCGCGTGCTGCGTCATGAACCCATCTGCGCCGAGGCGAACTTCCGACGCCAGGCCAGGGAGACGTACACCAGGGCCACGAGGACGGGCACCTCGATGAGTGGGCCGACGACGCCGGACAGAGCCTGGCCGGAGGTGACGCCGAAGGTGGCGATGGCGACCGCGATGGCCAGCTCGAAGTTGTTGCCTGCAGCGGTGAACGCCAGGGTGGCTGTGCGGTCGTAGGCCAGGCCGATCGCCTTGCCCAGGGCGAAGACGCCGAACCACATGACCGCGAAATACACCAGCAGCGGCAGCGCGATACGGGCCACGTCCAGCGGCTGCGAGGTGATCGTCTTTCCTTGCAGGGCGAACAGGATGACGATCGTGAACAGCAGGCCGTACAGCGCCCATGGGCCGATCTTCGGCAGGAAGCCCGTCTCGTACTTCTCGCGGCCGAGCTTCTGTTCGCCGATGCGGCGGGTCAGGAAGCCGGCGAGCAGCGGGATGCCGAGGAAGATGATCACGTTCAGGGCGATCTTCCACATCGAGATGTCCAAGTGCTCGCCGTTCCCCAGACCGAGCCAGCCGGGCAGCAGGTCGAGGTAGAACCAGCCGAGCAGGCCGAACGCGAGGACCTGGAAGACGGAGTTCAGGGCGACGAGGACGGCGGCTGCTTCGCGGTCGCCGCAGGCGAGGTCGTTCCAGATGATGACCATGGCGATGCAGCGGGCCAGGCCGACGATGATCAGGCCGGTGCGGTACTCGGGCAGGTCCGGCAGGAAGATCCACGCCAGCGCGAACATCACCGCTGGGCCGACGATCCAGTTGACGACCAGCGAGGAGACCATCAGCTTCCGGTCGCCGGTGACCGCGTCGAGCTTGTCGTAGCGGACCTTCGCCAGGACCGGATACATCATGACCAGCAGGCCGATCGCGATCGGCAGCGAGATACCGCCGATCTCGACCTTCGCCAGGGCGTCGTTCAGGCCGGGGATCAGGCGCCCGAGCCCGAGGCCGACGGCCATCGCGGCGAGGATCCAGACGGCCAGGTAGCGGTCGAGCGCAGAGAGCTTGGCGACGATCGAGGGCTGCTCGGCCGTCGCGGCGGTCGTGGCGGACTCGGTGGAGGTCACGGGCAGGCCCTCTTGGTCTCGGCGTTGGCGCGGGCGGTTGCGGCGAGGCCGGTGAACTGGCCGGCGAGCGACTCGAGTACCTCGGGCTTGAGCCGGTAGTAGGTGAACCGGCCGCACGGCTCGGTCTCCACCACCCCGGCTTTGCGCAGCACTTTCAGGTGGTTGGACAGGTTCGTCTGGCGGGCGCCGGTCTCTTCCACCAGGTGCGTGGTGCACAGCGTCTCGCGGGCCAGCAGGGTCACGATCTGGAGCCTGAGAGGGTCGGCCAGCACCCGGATCAGGTCAGTGTCGACTGACGTCAGCATGGACTGATACTGTCACATCACCCGAGACTGATACCAGTCGGGGCTGACCTATAGGCCCGTCGAAAGGGTCTTCCATGTCCGCCGTTCCCACCCCTGCCCTGCCGGATGAACGCCTGGCCGCCGGCGCAGCCCGGCTCGCGACCCGGCATGCCGGCCGCTTCGGCGTCGAGACCGTGCGGAGCCTGCTCACCGACTCCTACCGGCGCCTCGCCGAGACCGCCTCGGTCACCACGCACCTGGTGGTGCTGGCCGAGCGGCTCACCACCGAACGCCTTGACGCCCTCGCCCACGCCCACGCCCACGGCGCGCCGGGCTCGAGGCTCCCGGGTGTTGTTCGTGTGCAGCCACAACGCCGGCCGTTCCCAGCTCGCCGCCGCGCTGTTGCAGCACCGGGGCAGGTCGCGGTCTCTTCAGCGGGCACTCACCCGGCGCCGGAGATCGAGCCGCACATCGAGCAGGTCCTGAGCGAGGCCGGCGCCGATCCCACTGCCGCGTTCCCCAAGCCGCTGACCGACGAGGTCGTGAGTGGCGCCGACATCGTGATCACCATGGGCTGCGGCGACGCCTGCCCGATCGTGCCCGGCCGCCGGTACCTGGACTGGCCCGTGCCGGATCCCGACGGCGCCCCGATCAACGTGGTCCGCGAGATCCGCGACGTCATCAATGCCCGTATCACCGAGCTGCTCGCCAGCCTGCCGAGCACCTGAACCCCCACCGCACCACCTGCCACCGCATCTTGTGAAGGAAGAACCGATGTCCGCTCCGCTCGCCTCCGTGCTGTTCGTCTGCGTCCACAACGCCGGCCGTTCGCAGATGGCCGCCGGATTCCTCAACCACCTCGCGGGCGACCGGATCGAGGTCCGCTCCGCCGGTTCCATCCCGGGCGACCAGGTCAACCCGGCCGCCGTCGAGGCCATGAAGGAAGTCGGCGTCGACATCTCCGCGGCCAAGCCGAAGATCCTCACCACCGAGGCCGTTCAGGCCTCCGACTACGTCATCACCATGGGCTGCGGCGACGCCTGCCCCATCTTCCCCGGCAAGAAGTACCTCGACTGGGCCCTGGAAGACCCCGCGGGCAAGGGCGTCGAGGCCGTCCGCCCCATCCGCGACGAGATCAAGACCCGCATCGAGGCCCTCATCGCCGAGATCGACGCCACGCAGGAGGCGTGACAGCCGTGACGCACCCCGACGACGTGCGCGAGGTCATCGTCATCGGCTCCGGCCCCGCCGGGTACACCGCCGCCCTCTACACCGCCCGCGCTCAGCTGCAGCCGCTCCTGTTCGCCAGTTCGAACCGCAGCGTGCATCTGTGCAGTAGCGCCTCCTCGGTGCGGACCTCCAGGGGCACGGTGTCGGTGGTCTGCGGGCGGCCCAGGGTGAGGGTGCCGGTCTTGCCGATCAGCAGGACGTCAGCCTTGGCGAGGGCTTCCAAGTAGCGGCCGCGATGCTCGGCATCGTCCGGCTGCACAACCCCGCCCTTACGAGATGATTCCCGCCCCCTTCGAGACCAGAGAGGCCCAAGGGAGGCGGCTTCCCACCTCGCCGGCTCGGAGGATGTTCAGTCGAGGCAGAACTCGTTGCCCTCGATGTCCTGCATCACGATGCACGAATCGTTGCCGTCATACAGGAGTCGCATGCGTACCGCGCCGAGCGGGACCAGTCGTGTGCATTCGGCCTCGAGCGCGGCCAGGCGCTCTTCCCCCACGAGTCCGGTGCCGACTCTGACGTCGAGATGCAGCCGATTCTTGGCGACCTTGCCTTCGGGGACCCGCTGAAAGTACAGTCGCGGGCCTACACCTGAGGGATCACTGCAGGCGAACCATGAACCCTGATCCTCGGGAGCCTGGGAGCGGTTGAAATCGTCCCACGTGGCGAACCCCGCCGGTGGCGGCGGTACGACGTACCCCAACACCTCGCACCAAAAGCGAGCGAGACGCTCAGGTTCCGCGCAGTCGAAGGTGACTTGGAACTGCTTGATCGATGACACAGGCGCACCATAACAGGGAGGCCCTGTTCCTCATCTCCCTATTAAAAATCTGCACGTTGACAGGAGGACAGCCCTTGCGAGCTGCTGCTGCGTCTTGCAGTCGCAGGGGTTGACCCGATGTCGATGCCTCCAAAGGATCGCCCGTCGTTCCGGACCAGGCCGTCGGCCACGGCCCTCGCCGCGTTTCCCGAGAGCAGCCTGCCGGCCCGGGGCCGCGCCTACGGAGTACTCAAGCGCCCACGGAGCCGGCCCTCGTCGCGTGGCCTGCGCCTCACAGCGCCCCTTCCTCGGCCGGCTGGCCGACGAGTCGTTGCTGCCTCCTGTGGAGCAGTTGTGGCCAGGCGAGTCGGTCCGGCACGCGGCTCGGGACGAACCGGCGAATGCCCAGCTCAGGGGACGCATGGGTGGGGACAACCCCCTGAGATGGAGGGGGCTCGGCCCCCCACGAGCCCTACGGCTGACAGGCTGGTGGCGGTGGGACGGCCGTAGCCAGACTCGCCTGCATGACGATTTCCTCCGACGCCACGGTCACGACCACCCCGGCCGCCGTGCGGCCCCCAAGACTCCGCCCCGATGCCGGCAGCGACTTCGCCCGGCTGTCGCAGCGCATCACCCAGGCGGGTCTCCTGCGGCGGCGCCCCGGTTACTACACGGTGCGGCTCGGTCTCGTGATCGGGCTGCTGGCGGCGGGCTGGGCGGCCTTCGACGCGCTGGGCGACACGTGGTGGCAGTTGGTGGTCGCCGCCTTCATGGCGCTGATGTTCGGTCAGGTCGCCTTGGTGGCACATGACTTGGCGCACCGGCAGGTGTTCCGGAAGCGCCGCGCGAGCGCGATCTGGGGCCGGCTCTTCGGCAACCTCGGCATCGGCATGAGTTACGGCTGGTGGATGAACAAGCACACCCGCCACCACGCCAACCCCAACCACGAGGAACTCGACCCCGATGTCGCCCCGGCCATCCTGGTGTGGTCCACCGAGCAGGCCCGCAACAGCAATGGTCTGGCCCGGTTCATCGGCGGCCACCAGGCGTTCTTGTTCTTCCCCCTGCTGACGCTGGAGGGCTTCAACCTGCATGTGGCGAGCGTGCGGGCGCTGCGCTCGCCGTCGATGAAGGGCCGCCTGCTGGAGGGCACACTGCTTTTCCTGCACATGGCGGCCTACTTGTCCGCGCTGTTCCTGGTGCTCTCCCCCGGCAAGGCCGTGGCGTTCCTCGTCGTGCACCAGTGCCTGTTCGGTGTGTATCTCGGCTGCACGTTCGCCCCGAACCACAAGGGCATGCCCACCTTCACCGGCGACGACCGCCCCGACTTCCTGCGCCGCCAGGTACTCACCTCCCGCAACGTGCGGGGCGGCCGGCTCACCGACGTGATGCTCGGCGGGCTCAACTACCAGATCGAGCACCACCTGTTCCCGAGCATGCCCACGCCTCATCTACGGCGGGCCCAGGTCGTCGTACGCGCGTACTGCGCGGAAAACGACGTGCCGTACCACGAAACCGGCCTGATCCAGTCCTACCGCGAGGCACTCACCCACCTGCACCGAGTGGGCGAGCCCATTCGACGGCAACGCAAAGCGTCATAACGGCAGGACGACACGCGGCGCCGCGGACACGGACACCCGTGTGTCGACCCGGACTGAACCCGCCTACCCGTCGTCAGCACTGCCGCGCCTGCGCCGCCGCAGCGGTGCTGTCACCCACATCGTCAGCCCGACAAGGGACACGATCACCGCCCCTCCGACCACCGTGGGAATAGCCGCCATGAGCAAAAGGGTGAGCAGCACCTCGGCCCACGTCGGATC
This sequence comes from Streptomyces sp. NPDC001204, assembly GCF_053598035.1. Taxonomy (NCBI): domain Bacteria; kingdom Bacillati; phylum Actinomycetota; class Actinomycetes; order Kitasatosporales; family Streptomycetaceae; genus Streptomyces; species Streptomyces sp. NPDC001204. The sequence continues at coordinate 73,599 of NZ_JBSFJL010000016.1, forward strand.
CTCACCCATCGTGCTCCCACCTTGCGCCATGATCGTCATGACGCCGACGGGCAGCGATCAGTTCCCGAGACCTCCAGCCGTCCGCCGTACGCGGGAGGCCGGAGGCCCTTCATGGGCACGATGCTCTCGGTCAGACGGTTGCCCCCTGGATGGTCCACTCGACGCGAGAGTTCCAGACGACCAGTGGAAGCAACTCACCCACGGCTCCGCAGTAATCGACGTCGTGGTCGCCTGCGATCCGACGGGCAAGGAGGCTGCGCTCGGGGAGGAACGTGGTGGCTGCGGGGTCGTCGCCGAGCACGAGTGCGTGTGCGGGCCGACTTCGATGATGCCGTTGAGCTCCTCGACCAAGCAGGCGCGGCCGTACGCCGCCCTTTCAGCCCCTCTCGCGGCGAGCCAGGAAACGGCGCCGCACCCGGTCACCGACTCGGGCGGACACGGCACTGCCGGCCTCACTCCCATGGGCGGAGCAGGGCACGGGTGATACTCCGTCAGGCACCGGAAAGGTCCACGACGAAGATGAGAGGGTTTATGTCGCCCGCCTGGGTTCGGGGCGTCCGCGGACCCGGCCGGGCCGGGTCCGCGCCGACACAGCGTATGCGTCCCGAGAGAACCGCGCCTACCTGCGACAAGCTCGCGGTCCGCTAGGAGGCCACTGTCCTCGTAGCGGCCATCAACGAGTTGCTGTGACCAGCACCGTCAGGAAAGGCGGGGCGGGGGGGCAGTGGAGTTCAGGTGGTTCAGGGGTTGATGGTGTGTTCGGTGAACTGGCCACAGGAGCGGAACCCCAGGCGGCGGTAGACGGGCTCGCCGTCGGCTGACGCCTGCAAGACCGCGATGCGGTGATCTCGTTCGCGGGCCGTGCGGAGTGCCGCGAGCGTGATAGCACCGCCGTAGCCACGTCGGCGGTGGGCGGCCAGGGTGGAGATGTTGTAGATACCGGCAACCCCCGCGTGATGAAACACCTCAGCCGAACAGACCGGACGGCTCTCCACGTAGCCGACCAGGTACCGGGCCGGGCAATGCGCGGTCAGTGCCTGCGGGGCGGCCTGGGCGAAGAAGCGGCGGACGGTGTCAGCGGGCGGGTCCCAGTTCGCGGCGAGAACCGTGGCGTAGTCGGCGAGCTGTTCGGGCGTGGCCACCGTCTGGATGTCCAGTCCTTGGGCGGCGGACAGTGGCAGGGTGTCGTCCAGCTCGGCCCACATGGCCGTCTCGCGTTCGGACGCCGACAGGCCGGCCGCCGTCAGGCGGGCGGTGAGGTCCAGTGGTGTCGAGGCAGGCCCCACCCACCAGGAGAAACGGCGGCCCGTGCGAGCCAGCGTCCGAGCGGTCTCGGTGATACGTGCCGGGGCGGTGACAGCGGTGAAGCGGGCCGCGGCAACGATGTTGAAAGTGTCGTCGTCCAGGCCACTGTCGGCGACCAGGAGGTCACCAGCCTCTGTGACGGCCGCACCAGTCATGCTCCGATGCAGGTGACAAGCATGTTCCGCCAGATTCCGTTCCATCCTGTCCATCAAGTCGGCTTCATTGAGGGAATGATCATCCATAGCGATTGATCCCAGCATGACCGGGCGAAGACCGCACGCGCCCAGGGCAGCAAGCTGGTGGCGTTGCCCTCGCCCTTCGGGGCCGCCCGCACAATCGCGATTTGCGCATTGATGCCCCTGCGTAGTTGGACGCCCGGACCGACGACGGCGCGGCCATTCTTTGTTCACGCAGAACGATGGAAGTGCCCGCGGAATCGCTGTACGCTCGCCTCCCTGCCGAGCGCCGATGACCGCGCGGCAGTCCGGGGGGCCACACCGCAGGGGGGAAGATGGCGAAGCGCCAGGCCGACGAGCCGGCCGACACACGCATGATGGGAATCATTCACGACGCACTCCGCAGGGACCTGGGACGTACCCGCGCCGCACTCCTCGAGCAGCCGTATCCGGACGGCATCCGGCGGGTCGCGCTCGCCGACCACCTCCGGTGGATGATGGGCTTCCTGCACGACCACCACAGCGGCGAGGACCGCGGCCTGTGGCCGCTGCTGCGGGAGAAGGCCCCAGATGCCGCGGAGTTGCTCGACACCATGGAACAGGACCACGCAGGCATCTCGGATGCCATGACCGCTGTCGTCTCTGCGGCCCAGAGGTATGCCGGGGGCGGAGCCGATGAGACCAGAGTCGACCTGCTGGCGTCACTGACCGCGCTGGAGGATGCGCTCCTCCCCCATCTGCAACGGGAGGAACAGGAGACGATGCCAGTCGCCGCGTCCGCGCTGACGGTGGGCGAGTGGCGGGCGTGGGAGCAGGAATTCCACATCAAGCAGAGGTCGTTCACCGAGCTGGGCGACGAGGGGCACTGGCTGCTCGACGGCCTCGACAGCGCCCGCTACCAGGTCGTCGTCCGCCAGGTGCCGGCGGTGCCGCGGTTCATCCTGCTGCACGGCTTCGCCCGACGCTACCGGCGCCGGGCCGCGCTGCGCTGGGAGCCGGGCTCCCAGCGCTGACGCCTCGTCATCCCAGCTCGTTCATGACAGCGGCGCACGCCGGCGACGAAGATCGGACCCGCTTCTGTGACTGAGCGCTCTGGCCGCCCGACTGGTCAACTGGAGCGCCCGAAGGATGTGCTGACCGGCGCGGTCGACGGAGGAGGGGCCCACCTCGGCGTCCGGTCGATGGAGGAGTGGCCCACCCCGGCGTCCGGCCAGCGGAGGCGGAGCCCACCCTGGCGTCCGGTCAGCGGGCGGCGAGGAACTCGAGGGTGTCGATCACGCGGTTCGAGAAGCCCCACTCGTTGTCGTACCAGGCGACCACCTTGACGTGGCGGCCGTCGACGCGGGTGAGGGCCGAGTCGAAGATGGAAGAGGCGGGGTTTCCCGTGATGTCGGACGACACGAGCGGGTCGTCCGAGTACTCGAGGATGCCGGCGAGCGGCCCCTCCGCCGCGGTGCGGTACGCCGCCAGCACGTCCTCGCGCGTCACGTCGCGGGCGACGGTCGTGTTGAGTTCGACAATCGAGCCCACCGGCACCGGCACGCGGATCGAGTCGCCCGACAGCTTGCCGTCGAGGTTCGGCAGCACCAGGCCGATCGCCTTGGCGGCACCGGTCGTGGTCGGCACGATGTTGACGCCGGCGGCCCGGGCGCGACGGGCGTCGCGGTGCGGACCGTCCTGCAGGTTCTGCTCCTGCGTGTAGGCGTGCACCGTCGTCATGAACCCGTGCTCGATGCCGGCGAGTTCGTCGAGGACCGCGGCCAGCGGCGCGAGCGCGTTGGTGGTGCAGGAGGCGTTCGAGACGATCGTGTGCACGGCCGGGTCGTAGGCGTCGGTGTTGACCCCGAACGCGAGCGTGACGTCGGCACCGTCCGACGGCGCGCTGACGAGCACCTTCTTCGCGCCCGCGTCGAGGTGGGCGCGGGCGGCCTTGGCCGAGGTGAAGCGGCCGGTGGCTTCCAGGACCACGTCGACGCCGAGTTCGGCCCACGGCAGCTGCTCGGGCTCGCGCTCGGCCAGCACCGTGATCCGACGGCCGTCGACGACGAGGGTGTCCCCGTCGACGGTCACGGGACGCCCGAGACGGCCGGCCGTGCTGTCGTAGGCGAGCAGCCGGGCGAGAGTGGCGGGCTCGGTGAGGTCGTTGACGGCGACGATCTCGAGGGCGCTGTCGCGTTCGAGCAGTGCGCGCAGCACATTGCGTCCGATGCGGCCGAATCCGTTGATGGCGATGCGAGTCATGAGTGATGTCCCTTTCCTTCGCCACCAGGCTCGCCCGCGGCTCGCGCCGCCGACAGTGGCGGGATCGCCACGGTTCAAAAGGATCCCGCCACGGTGCCGGGCGGGTTACTCACCCCGGGTGAAGGTGCGCCGGTACTCGCTCGGTGTGGTGCCGAGGATGCGCTGGAAGTGCAGGCGCAGGTTCGCGCCGGTGCCGAGCCCGACGTCGGCGGCGATCTGCTCGACGCTGCGCTGCGAGCGCTCGAGCAGTTCGCGGGCCAGGTCGATGCGGGCGCGCATCACCCACTGCATCGGCGTGTAGCCGGTCTCCTCGACGAAGCGCCGGGAGAACGTGCGTGGCGAGACCCCGGCCTGCCGCGCCAGTATGTCGAGGGTGAGGGGCTCGCCGAGCCGGTGCAGTGCCCACTCACGGGTGGCGCCGAAGCGCTCGCCGAGCGGCTCGGGGACGCTGCGCGGCACGTACTGGGCCTGGCCGCCGCTGCGGTAGGGGGCCGCGACCAGGCGGCGGGCCGCGTGGTTGGACGCGGCCACCCCGAGGTCGCCGCGCAGGATGTGCAGGCAGAGGTCGATGCCGGAGGCGGCGCCGGCCGAGGTGAGCACACTGCCCTCATCGACGAACAGCACGTCCTCGTCGACCTGGACGAGCGGATGCCTGGCCACGAGTGCCCGCGTGTAGTGCCAGTGCGTCGTGGCGCGCCTGCCGTCGAGCAGGCCCGTGGCGGCGAGCGCGAAGGCGCCCGTCGAGATGGCGGCGAGCCGCGCGCCCCGAGCATGGGCGGCGATCAGTGCGTCGACGACGGCCTGCGGCGGGTCGTCGCGGTCCGGAAACCGGTAGCCGGGAACGAAGACGATGTCGGCCCACGCAAGGGCGTCGAGGCCGTGGGCGACGTAGTACGCGAGGCCATCGCCGCCGGTCACGAGACCGGGGGTCGCCCCGCACACCCGCACCTCGTACGGCATGCTCGCGCGGGTCGTGAAAACCTGCGCGGGAATTCCGACATCGAGCGGCTTCGCGCCCTCGAGCACGAGGACGGCGACACGACGCAGGCGGGAGGCTGGCACAGGAAGAGGTTACGCGGGGCGTGACTTCGATGCGCTCACTGCGCGGACCGGACAGACCACACCCCGAACCGGGCACGGTGCGCGGCCGGCGCTTTCACGAACGGTCCCGGCGCCGCATTCGCGGCACTGGTCCAGCCGCTCGCCGGGGTGCGAGGCAGCTTCCTCGCCGGCGGGCTGCCGGCACGGTGACCAACCCGAACTGGATCATCCCGGACCACACCGCCTTCATGCACCCGGACTCGTACGCCACGGATGGTGTGCATCCCCGTCACGGGCCGCCCCTACAGCGACGGGGCGTTCGGCTCACTGCCCTTGGAATGCAAGGCCAACTGCGGCCACGCATGGCCGGCTCCGAGCATCTTTGTCCCCAACGAGGTCCGCGCCGCCGCCGAAGGGCGCTCAAAAATTGGCGAGTACACGCCCATTGTCCTGGGCGCGGCAAAAGGGTTACATGGTCCCAGCACGCGGACGAAAGCGCTTTCTGCCGGTCGGGAGAACCCGGCCGAACGCCCCTTCAGTGCCGCTGGGAGGCTGTATGACACCGCCCCACACCAGACGCTACTCACTCGCCGTCGCCGCGCTCGCCGCGACCGCCTCGCTCGCCGCCGCCACGTTTCCGGCCCAGGCGGCCCACCCCTCAACCGTCCACACTCCGCTGCGCGCCCAGGCTGTGGCGGCGTACGACTTCGGACACCCGGACCCCGCCGACCCCGGTCGCGAGCTGGACATCGGACGCTCCGGCACCACGCTCAGCCTGATCAACGGCGGCTCCGCGATGCGCGTGGCCGACGAAGCGTACCCGGGTGCTTCGCCCGCCCTGCAGGTGCGCCAGCAGAACCCGGCCACCGCGGGCAACGACGACTGGAAGGCCGGGGCCTGGGACGCCGAGGGCATGTCGTCCCTCAGGGCCTTCCGCAGTGCCCGCGGCGCCACCGTCATGGGCTGGTTCAAGATGACGGGCGACAACCCCGCCCTCAACTCCAACACGGCCAACCCGAGCGACCGTTACAACGCGGTCGGACTGGCCGGCGTACTGTCCGGAACCTCTGACGGCCACGCGGTGCGTGCGCTGCTCGAACTCATCCAGGTGAACGGCGAGTTGAAGCTGGTCGCGCTGGGGAGACGCCTGGACGGCGGCGCCTCCCAGACTTTCGCCGCCGAGGCCCCCTGGGAGGAACTGCTGCCCCGCGGTGAATGGGTCCACCTGGCCGCGACATTCGACTTCCGCGACGGCACCCTCGCGCTCTACCGCGACGGCAAGCCCCTGGACGGCTTCTACGTCACGCCGGGCGACCCCTGGGAACTCTCCACCACGCCGGCGCCGCACCGCGCCTCGCCCACAGATCCCCGCGGCATCAAGATCGGCGGCAGCTTCCCCCAGAACACCCAGGAGAACAACGCCTGCGACTGCCGCATGGACGACCTCCTGTTCCTGGACCGCCCGGTGCCGGCCGGAGCGGTGGCGGCGGAGTACCAGCGCATGACGCGGAGCCGCTGACCGTTCCCGTCCCGGATCGTTCTTCCCTACTTCTCGCGCCAGCCCGAAGGGACCCGCATGGCGTCACGACGTACGTATCGAAGGACCTGGGCGGCCGTGGCCGTCAGCGCAGCCCTCGCCCTGGGCGGTCTCGCCGCCCCTGCCCACGCAGACGAGCCCGCCGCGGCGGCAGCCGCCCTGACCGACCCCATTCCGCAGAAGCCCGCACAGTCCACGACGGGCCTCGTCCTGGAGGAGTTCGCGCAATTCCCCAAGTCGGAACCCGTTCCGGCACCAACGGATCCGCGCCTGATGCGCCACGCCCGGATCAACACCATCAATGAACTCCCCGACGGCTCCGGCCGGATGGCGACTCCCGACCTCAACGGCACCCTGTACCTCACCGACCCCGGCGCCGCGACCAGTACCTCCGGCGGCACCCCGCACCCCTACCTGGACGTCAAGGCCGCATTCCCGCACTTCTTCTCGGGCCGCGGCCTCGGCCAGGGCTTCGGGTACGCCGCGTTCCACCCGGAGTTCGGCACGAACGGGCGCTTCTACACGATCCACACCGAGCTCGCGTCGCAGACCACCGAGACCCCCGACTTCCGGCAGGCCGGCACGCTCACCTATCACGGCGTCATCACCGAGTGGACCGCCGACGATCCCTCCGCGGCCGTCTTCCACGGCACCCATCGCGAGGTGCTGCGTATCGCTTTCACCGGCCAGGTCCACGGCGTTCAGCAGATCGACTTCAACCCGACGGCCAAGCCCCACGACGAGGACTACGGCCTCCTCTACCTCGCGGTGGGCGACGGAGGGCAGGGCGTCGGCAACAGCGAACCGCAGAACCTGGCGCTCCCGCACGGCAAACTTCTGCGGATCGATCCCGCCGGCCGCGACAGCGCCAACGGCCGGTACGGCATCCCCGCGTCCAACCCGTTCGTCGGTGAGCCCGGTGCCCTTGGGGAGATCTACGCCATAGGCATGCGGGACCCGCACCGCTTCAGCTGGGACGCGGGCGGCAGCCACCGTATGTATCTCGGCCACATAGGCGAGCACGCCATCGAGTCGGTGTACGAGGTCAAGGCCGGGGACAACTTCGGCTGGAGCGAGCGCGAGGGCCCCTTCGCATTCGACAAGAAGACCACCGACCCGTGCGCCCGCATCCTCCCTCTTCCCGCCGACGACGCCCAGTACGGCTACACCTACCCGGTCGCCGCCTACGACCACGACCCGGAACCCGGCTGGGACTGCCGGTCCGACGTGGGCCGCGCCATCGCCGGAGGCTTCGTCTACCGCGGCAAGGACGCGCCGGCGCTGCGCGGGAAGTACATCTTCGGCGACCTCGTGGACGGCCGGATCCTGGCCGCGGACACCCGCGACATGCGCCGCGGCGCCGACCTCGCGCCGCTCGAGCAGTTGATGCTCTTCGACAAGTCGTCCGGGAAGGCGGTCACCATGCGCGACCTCGCCGGCGACCAACGTGTCGACCTGCGCTTCGGCTCCGACCGCGACGGCGGCCTGTACATCGTCTCGAAGGCCAATGGCAAGGTCTGGAAGGTGACCGGGACCCGCACCTTTGCCGACTGCAAGATCGGCAACACCCCCACCACCCACACCACCGGCCCCGGCAACTGGGCACCGGTCACCCCGGCCAAGTGGGCGTACACCGAACGCGAGACGATCATGACCGAGCCGGGCGTCGCCCGCCCGGGACCGCGGCGCCCCTTCGAGTACGCCGTCCTGACCGCGGGCCCGCGCTACTCCTCCGTCACCGTCGAGGCGGAGGTTCGGATCGACACCCCCGTCGAGATCACCAACCGTGACGTCATTCTCATCTGGGACTATCAGTCGGACACTCGATTCCAGTACGCGCACCTGTCGAGCGACAACACCATCTACCCGCACAACGGTATGTTCACGGTCAACGATGCCGACCGGCTGCGCATCGACGACCAGTGGAACGGAACCGTCGGCGCGCCTCCGGCGATCAAGGACGAGGGGTGGCACAAGGTGCGTCTCACCCATTGCGCCGACACCGGTGAGACCGCCGTCTACCTGGACGGCAGTCCCAATCCGCTGATCACGGCCACCGACCCGGTCTTCGCCTCGGGCCGGGTGGGCTTCGGATCCTTCGACAACGTGGGTCGCGTCCGCCACCTGAAGGTGACGGGCACTCCGGCCGGCGACTGACCTCGCGGGGGCGGGCCGAGACCTCGGCCCGCCCCGCGATTGGGTGCCAGCCGGTCCCCGGCCGCGGTTCTTCCGGGCCGTGAAGCCCTGACGGTCACATCCGGGGCTGTCGCACGACCCGCGCCACCGGTCCGCGCCCACTGTGGCTGCCGGGCCTCGCCTTCGCCGCAGGAGGCGCGGTCGCCGCGGTGGTGGTGGCCGCGGCGGCGGACGCCGCCGGCCTGTCGCTTGAGATTGACGCCGCCACCGCCTCGCCCATCAGTTTCCGACCTGGCTAGGAGTCATCCTCCACCACGGAAGCGAGGTGAGTGAGGAGCCGGTCGAGCTCCGCGGTACTGGTGAACTCGTGATCCTTCTCGGCGTCAGCGAGTTTGTGCCGGACGTCGCGGACCCGTTTGCGTACGTCCTTGGTCTTGTCCTTCCCTTTCTCCCTGCCCTCGGCCAGCTTGTCCCTGGCCTCGGAGAGCTTGCGCTCCAGATCGTGGGCAAGGTGCGGGTCGAGGCGGCCCTGGTTCGCGGCGTCGCTCAGCGCCTGGGACAGCTGGCTGAGCAGCACCCCGGGATCGTCCGACAATGCGGCGAGCGCGTCGACGGTCACGGCGGGGGCGGTGGCTGACCCGTGCTCCGGCGGAGGCGGCACTGAAGCATCAGTGGCGGACGGGAGGACGGGCGAACCGGAGGCGACGTCCGTGGGGTCGGGCTGGAACAGGAAGAAACCCAGGGCCACCAGGGCCGCCGCTGCGATCCCCGAAATCGCGACCGTGCGTGGCCGGCGGTTACGGCTGCGAGATCGTCGTGTCGTGGGCGCCGGCAGCGCGGCTGTGCGGTCCATCGCGGCGACCCGCCCCGGGGCAGGCGGTGGTGTGAGCCCCGCCGACGGGGTCGCACTCCACCTCTCGGGGGCGGACAGCCAGTCGGCAACCCCCTCGGCGTCCGGCCGGTTCTCCGGCTCCTTGGCGAGCAGCGACAAGACGAGTTGTTCGAGCTCCACCGGAAGCTCCACCCCCACGCTGTGCGGAGGCAACGGCGACTCCTGGACATGCTGGTAGAGCAGCGCCGTCGGAGTATCCGCGCGGAACGGGGGGTGCCCGACGAGAAGCTCGTACAGTACGCAGCCGAGCGCGTACATGTCGGAGGCAGGACCGGCGTCCTTTCCGAGGACGCGTTCGGGGGCGAGGCAGGAAACCGTTCCCACGATCATGCCCGCGCTGGTGAGCGCGGCCGCCGTGTCATCGGCGAGACGGGCGATACCGAAGTCGACCACCTTGACCGTGCCGTCCGGAACCAGAAGGAGGTTGGCAGGCTTGATGTCGCGGTGGATGATGCCCTGCCGGTGCGCGGCGGCCAGGCCTGAGGCGGTCTGGCTGCCGATGGCAGCCACCTCGCGGGGCGTGAGAGGTCCCCCCGATGCCAGCTGCTCGGCGAGACTGTGTCCCTGGACCATCTCCATGACCAGGTAGAGGCGGCCGTCGGCCTGGCCGAAGTCGTACACGGCGACGACGTTGGGGTGGCTCAAGCGAGCGGTCGTCTGCGCCTCCTGATGGAAGCGCGCCGCAGCCGTCGGGTCAACGCCACCGGCCAGGAGCAGCTTGACCGCGACCGGGCGGCCGAGGACCTCGTCGCGTGCGCGCCAGACCTCTCCCATTCCACCTCGGCCGAGAAGCTCCTCGAACTGGTACCGACCCGCCAACAACACGCCGAACGCCCTCTCCATGACTGTCGGGAACGAACTCACAGGTACGCACCATGCCGGATCGCAGCTGCCGGCTCACCACGGTATCGGGAGGACATTTCCTGCGCGAGGTGAGACACCGCCTGGGGGCAGGGTCGCTGATAGTGCGGTAGCCGGGTTGCGAGCCGATGCTGATGAGACCCCCTCGCCAAGACCTCGGCAGGCTATCAGGCCTTGATCCACTCGGGTGAAGAGCTGTCAACGCGCCTGGGTGCCCGCCGGGTGGTACGTGCGCCGGCTGCAACGCGCCTTCGGATGGCGGCTTTGCGGGCACCACATCCGACCGGCCGGCAGTGGTACCGGCAGCCGCGGCGGGCGGCCACCACGCTTTGGCCGGAGGCCCGCTGATCAGTCGATCACGGCGGCCCGCCAGGTCTCCTCGTCGGCGTCCAGGAGCGCCGTGACGAGGGCGGGGTCCGGCAACGGGCCGTGGTCGGCGGCGATCCTCAGGGCCGAGGCCGCGGTCAGATGGCCCAACCGCAGGGCGCGGTCCACGGGCAACTGCCGCAAGAGCCCGCTGAGGAATCCGGCGGCGAAGGCATCGCCGGCGCCGACCGGTTCGGCAACGCGCACGGTCAGGGCGGGCACGCTGTGGGCGGTGGTGCCGACGAAGGCCGTGGCGGCGCGGTCCCCGTCCTTCACGACGAGGACGCGCGGGCCGGGCAGGAGGTCGCGGACCCGTACGGCGTCAGTGATCCCGTCCCCCCACAGGGCCTGGGCCTCGTCAAGGCCTACGAGGACTATGTCGGCCCGGTCCGCGAGCGGCCGCAGCACGTCGGCCGCCGAGCGGCCGGCCCATAGGGCGGGCCGGTGGTTGACGTCGAAGCTGACGGGCCACGGACGGTCGGGGCGCAGCGCGCGTTCGACGAGGGCGCGGCAATCGGGCGACAGGGCGGGGGTGATGCCGCTGAGGTGGACGAGCGCGGCGCCCTCCACCGCCGGATCGTCGAGTACGTCGGGGGTGAGGGCCGAGGCGGCGGATCCGGCGCGGTGGTAGTGGACGCGGGTGCCATGCGTGCCCGGGTCCTTGAGCAGTAGTCCGGTGGGCCGCTCCGGGTCGGTGCGGACGCCGCTGACGTCGACGCCGCCCGCGGCGATCCGGGCGCGGACGCGGCGGCCGAAGGGGTCGTCGCCGACGGCGGAGACCCAGCGGGCGGGGATGCCGTGGTCGGCGAGATAGAGGGCGACGTTCGACTCGGCGCCCGCGATGTCGACGCGCAACAGGTCGGCGCCGTCCAACGGTCCGAGGGGGTCGGGGGCGAGGGCGGCCATGGTCTCGCCGACGCAGACCACGGGGCCGGGGCGCAGTGGCCGGTGGGTGCTCATGGTGGGCTTCCTAGAGTGTGTCGGCGCGGGCCGCCGGGTCCGGGGCGGAGGGGATCGCCGGGCGGTACGGGGCGGTCGGGGCGCCGGGCACGTCGACCCGGACAGCGAAGACGGCGCCGTCGAACGCTCCCGGGGCGGGCAGGCCGATGTGCGCGCTGGTGACGAGGAGCGTGCGGCCGTCGGGGCCGCCGAGGCAGAGTCCGGCGGGCTGTTCGGCGGGCAGGTCGACGATCCGGTCGAGACTGCCGTCGGGATGGTAGCGGTGGACCTGCCCGATGCCCCAGACGGCGGTCCACAGCCCGCCATCGATGTCGGTGGTCATCCCGTCGGGGTTGCCGGAGGTGAGCGTGACGAAGGGTTCGGGCGTGCCCGGGTCGCCGCTCGCGGGGTCGACCGGACAGCGCAGGATGACGCCCCGGGCGCTGTCGGCGAGGTACATGACGGTGCCGTCGGCGCTGAAGACCGGACCGTTGGGGATGGTGATGTCCCGCAGGACGCGGGTGACGCGGCCGTCGCGGTCCAGGCGGTAGAGGGAGCCGGCGTCCTCGGTCGTGTCGTAGGCCATGCTGCCGGCCCAGAAGCGGCCGTGGGGGTCGGCGACGCCGTCGTTCATCCGCATCGGCGCCGGGGCGTCGTCCTCGGGTCGCGCGATCCATGCGACCCGGCCCGCGGGGTCGATGCGGCAGATGCCGGTGCCCGCGGCCGCGATCCAGTGGCCGGGGTGGCCCTCGACCGGTGCCACCGCACCCAGCGGGCAGGGCAGTTGAGCGATCAGGGCCAGAGGCGCGGCAGGGTCGTGGGGGGCGGCGAGGAGTCGGCCGCTGAGGATGTCGGTGAGCACGGCGCGGTCGTCCGTCCAGCGGATGCCCTCGCCGAGTTCGAGGCGGTCGGTCCCGAGGACGGCCGGGGGCACGGTCGCGGTCACGGGCGGGCCTCCGCGCGGACGACGTCCAGGAAGATGCGGGCCCGTTGGCGTAGCGCTGTGATGTTGCCGCCCTCGGCGGCGTCGCCGATCAGGGGCGATCCGACGCCGACGGCCGTGGCGCCGCCCCTCAGGTAAGCGGCGGCGGCCTCCGCGTCGACTCCCCCGACAGGCACGAAGGGCAGGTCGGGGAAGGGGCCGCGCAGGTCGCGCAGGTAGCCGGGGCCGCCGGCGCTGCCGGCCGGGAAGAGCTTGAGGGCGTCGGCGCCGAGCCGCAGTGCCTGGAGGATGTCGGTGGGGGTCATCACCCCGGCGAGCACCGGGAGTCCGAGTTCCCGCCCGGTGGCGATGCCGTCGCTGACCGCCGGGGTGACGAGGAAGGCGGCCCCGGCCTTGTGGGCGGCATGTGCGTCTTCGGTGCTGAGGACGGTTCCGGCTCCGAGCGTCGCGTCCGGGCCGAGTGCGGCGCGGGCCCGCGCGATGACGTCCAGCGCGTCGCGTCCGCTGAGGGAGACCTCGATGAGGGTGACACCCTCCTCGGCGAGGGTGAGCACGGTGGTCAGCGCGGCGTCCGGGTCGCTGCCGCGGACGATGGCGAGCAACCGGTGGGCGCGCAGCGCGGCGAGCAGGTCCATCCGACGTCCCTTCTGGTGATGGGGGTTCAGGGGCGGAGGGTCGCGGTGACGGTGAGCCGCCAGGCGACCTCGCCGGAGGGCGGGACGACGGCCGTGTCGCCGTCGGTCGCCCCCGTGCGGTCGAAGACGCGGCCGAGCATCGGCTCGACGCCGGTCGAGCGGTACGGCGCGTCCTGGGGGAAGCCGCCGAGGTTGCGCCACAGGGCGACCGCGACCGGCTGTCCGGCGGCTTCGACGGACAGGTGCAGCGTGTGGGGGCCGTCGTGCACAGCAACCCGTTGGGTGAGGACAACCGCTCCGACGGCCGTCCCGTCGTCCGGGCCGAGCCGGTCGAGCGGGATGCCGTCGACGCGCGGCCAGTGCCCGGTGATCCAGCCCGCGCCCTCGTCCGGGTAGAGCCGGGTCTCCGCGGATGCGTCGATGCCGATCCACGCACCCGGCGAGAGGTCCAGCAGGGCGTGGGCGGCCCACACGAAGCGGTAGCAGGGCTCTGCGGTGAGCGTGTAGTCGGCGACGGCGGCTCCCGCCTCCGTACCGAGGCGTCGGGTCAGTCGGAAGTCGGGGCACTCCACGACGTCCGACTGCCCGTGCCTGCGCCAGCGCCGTGACCAGGCATCCCCGTGGTCGGGCAGCCCGCGCACGGTGGGTACGCACTCCTCCAGTCCGCCGGCGTCGGCAAAGGGGTCGCCGGGCCGGACCAGGGGGCGGCGGGGCTCTTCGCGGTGCCACAGCCATTGGCGGCCGCCCGCGGTCAGCGAGGTCCAGCGTCCGCCGTGGTCCGGATCGGCGACCACGGAGACCGGGAGCCGGGTGCCGGTCACCATTCCGCGAAGGAGCCGTCGGTGTGCCGCCACACGGGGTTGCGCCAGGCGTGTCCGGACCGGTCGGCGGCGCGAACCGCGTCCTCGTCGACGGCGATGCCGAGTCCGGGCAGCGCCAGTGCGGTGCGGTGCGCCTGGCCGTCGACGAAGCGGAAGGGCTCGGTGTCGACCAGGTAGGACAGCAGGTCGGCGTCCTTGTTGTAGTGGATGCCCCGGCTCTGTTCCTGGATGAGGAAGTTGGGTGTGGCGAAGGCGACCTGGAGGCTGGCGGCCAGCGCGATGGGGCCGAGCGGGCAGTGCGGCGCCAGGTGGGCACCGAAGGTCTCGGCGAGCGAGGCGATCCGGGTGACCTCCGATATCCCGCCGGCGTGCGACAGGTCCGGCTGGGCCACGGCGACGCCCGCGGTGAGCACCGGGAGGAAGTCCCCCCGTCCGTACAGCCGTTCGCCGGTGGCCAGCGGTACGGACGAGGCGGCGACCAGTCCGGGCAGCAGGTGTGCCTGGTCGGGCAGAACGGGTTCCTCGACGAACAGCGGGTGCAGCGGGGCTATCTCGTGGAGAACACGGCGCGTGTTGGCGGCGCTGAAGCGGCCGTGGAAGTCGACGGCGACGTCGCGGTGCGGTCCCAGGGCTTCGCGGGCGGCCGCCACACGCTCGACGACGGCAGCCGTCTCGGCGCGGCTGCCGATCGGCGGGGTGCGCCCGGCGGCGTTCATCTTGACGGCGGTGAAGCCGGCCTCCACCTGGGCGGTGACCTCCTCCTTGAGCCGCTCGGGTTCGTCGCCGCCGACCCAGGCGTACACCCGGACGGTGTCGCGGACCGGGCCACCGAGCAAGGTGTGCACCGGCACCCCGAGCGCGCGGCCCGCGATGTCCCACAGGGCCTGGTCGATGCCGGCGACGGCGCTGGAGAGGACCGGGCCGCCCCGGTAGAAGCCGCCCTTGCTCAGCACCTGCCAGTGGTCCTGGATGCGCAGCGGGTCCTGGCCCACCAGGTACTCCGCCAGCACCTCGACGGCTGACCGGACCACCTCGGCCCGGCCCTCCACCACCGGCTCGCCCCAGCCGACGATACCGTCGTCGGTCTCGATGCGGCAGAACAGCCAACGGGGCGGGACGAGGAAGGTCTCGACGCGCTCGATCTTCACTGTGCCTGGCCGTCCTTCTGCTCGGCGGTGTGTTCCGCGCCCTCGGACGCGGACGGGCCGCTGAGCTTGTCGAGGTCGCGCGTCGCCTGGTCGAGCAGGGCGCGCATGGCGTGTTCCGCGGCGTCCGGGTCCCGGTCGCGCACGGCGTCGAGGACGGCTCGGTGGCTGGGGACCGGGTCCTCGCTGTGGGGGGCGCTGTGCACGAGCTGGTCGCGATGGGCCAGGCCCGACTCGATGACCATCTCCATGCGTTCCAGCAGTTCGTTGTGGGTGGCCGCGAGCAGCGCCCGGTGGAAGGTGAGGTCGGCCTTGACGGCGTCGCTCGCTCCTCCCTCCTTGCCCATGGCGGTCAGTGCCGCCTCCATTGCCTCGAGATCGGCGTCGGTGCGGCGGGCCGCGGCCAGTCGCACGGCGGCGGGTTCGATGATGCGGCGGACCTCGCCGAGGTTACGGAGCAGTGCGGCGTCGGCGCCGGTGCCGCTCGGCTCGGAGAACTGCCAACGCAGCACGTCGGCGTCGAGCAGGTTCCAGTCGGAGCGGGGCCGGACGAAAGTGCCGCGCTTCTGCCGGGCGTCGACCATCCCCTTGGCCGCGAGCACCTTGAGCGATTCACGCAGGGCCGTCAGACTGACGTCCAGTTCGCTCTGCAGGGCCGCCATGTCGAGCGTCGCTCCCTCGGGGATCTCGCCGCTGAGCACCCGGCGGGCGAGGGTCTCCACGGTCTGGCCGTGCACTCCGCGGCGCGCGTATGGCGTCATGTGTTTGCCTTTCTTGCTGGTCGGTCGGTGGCGGGAGCGGTCGGTTCCGTCAGGCGGAGTCCTTGGCGACGCTCCAGCCGCCGTCCACGAGCAGGCTCGATCCGGTGATGTAGGAGGCTTCGTCGGCGGCGAGGAAGGCGACGGCGGCGGCGACCTCCTCGGGAGTGCCGAAGCGGCGCGCCGCGGTCCCGGCGACGCTGAGCTCGCGGTCGGCCGGCGGGACCCGGTCCCAGGCGGCGGTCAGGATCGGTCCCGGCAGCACCGCGTTGACGCGGACGGACGGTCCGTACTCGACGGCGAGCTGGCCGCACAGCGACAGCAGTGCGCCCTTGCTCGCCGCGTACGCCGGGTGGCCGGGGATGCCCCGGTGGGCGTGGACGGAGGAGACGAGTACCACGGCCCCACGGTGCTCGCGCAGGTCCGGCAGTGTCGCCTTGACGCCCAGGAAGGCGCCGGTGAGGTTGACCGAGAGCTGCCGTTCCCAGGAGGCGAGGCTCGTCTCGTGGGCCGGGGCGACTGCCACCGTGTACGCGTTGCCGACCAGGACGCCCACGGGCCCGAAGCTGTGGGCGGCGGTGATCACGCGCTGCCAGTCGTCCTCGCTCGCGACGTCGGCGGCGACGAACAGGGCGCGGGCGCCGTCCTGGCGCAGCCGCTCGGCGGTCTCCTCGCCGCGTTCGGCGTCGATGTCGGCGAGGACGACGGCCGCGCCTTCCGCGGCGAGGCGTGCTGCGGTGGCCGCGCCGATGCCCGATGCGGCGCCGGTGACGACGGCGACGCGGTTGGTGAAGCGGGCGGCTGGGTTCATGGGGTGGATCGTCTCCTGTTCGCGGGGGAAGGCGGGGTGCAGATGTTCGAGAGGCGGATGGAGTGCCGATTCTTCCGCTGTCGTCACTGCCGGGCCAGGACGGTCAACTCCGCGTCGTGTCCGGCGGTCCAGGCGAGCGGGAGCCCCGAGTGGATCAGGTACGCGCCGCTGTAGCGGGTGCCGGTGGCGGTGTCGGTGTAGACGGCGTCCGGCCGCAGGCCGCGCAGACGCAGCCGGGCGGGCCGGCCGGGCACCAGGGGCGCGCCGTCGAGCGGGCCGGTGTTCCAGGCGGTCACCACCAGGCGGGCGCCGCTGTGTTTCCCGCGTTCCTCGTACTGGATGCCGCACGTCGGGTCGGCGGGGCTGCCCAGCAGGTGGACTTCGCCGTGGTGGACGACGTCGCGGATCTCCTTGTAGCGGGCGATCCACTCCGCCGCCTCGGCGCGCTGCTCCGTTGTCCAGTGGCGGATGTCGGCGCCGATGCCGAGGACGCCCGCGATGGAGTTGACGAAGCGGAAGGCCAGCGAGCGGGGCCGGGGGTCGAAGACGCCGGGGGCGTCGGTGACCCAGGAGCTCATGGTGTGCGGTGCGTGGGCGTGGAGGTAGCCGTACTGGATGCGCAGCCGGTCGATGGGCGCGGTGTTGTCGCTGGGCCACAGCACGTCGGTGCGGGCGAGGGTGGCGTGCTCGACGCGGGCGCCGCCGCCGGCGCAGCCCTCGACGGTGACGTGCGGGTGGGCGGTGCGCAGGTGGTCCAGGACGCGGAGGTAGCCGGCGACGTGGGCGGCGTCGAGGTCGTGCTGCTCGGGGTCGGGCCCGGCCGGGTGGCCGGGACGGCCGCGCTCGGTGGGCGGCCGGTTCATGTCCCACTTGAGGTAGCTGATGGCGTGGGAGCCCAGCAGGCGGTCGAGGGTGCCGATCACGAAGTCCTGGACGTCCTCGCGGCCGAGGTCGAGCAGGAGCTGGTTGCGCACCAGCGTGGCGGGGCGGCCGTCGATCCGGTACACCCACTCGGGGTGCTCGGCGTAGAGCCTGGAGCGGGGGCTGATGCCCTCGGGCTCCACCCACAGGCCGAAGTCCAGGCCGAGGGCGCGGACGTCCTCGACGAACCGGTCGAAGCCGCCGGGGAACTCGGCCGGGTCCGGGTCCCAGTCGCCGAGGCCTCCGGAGTCGTCGGGACGTCCGGTGAACCAGCCGTCGTCGACGACGAAGAGTTCGGCGCCCAGCTCGGCGGCGGCCTTGGCGAGCTCCAGCTGGCCGGCGGCGTCGACGTCGAATCCGGTGGCCTCCCACGAGTTGTAGAGGACCTTGCGGGGCCGGTCGATGCGGTCGCTGGTGAGGTGCCGCTCGTAGCGGTGCCACACGCGGGCCAGCCCGTCGAGCCCGTCGGGGCTGAAAGCGCAGGCCAGCCGGGGCGTGACGAGGGTGGCGCCGGGGGCGAGGCGGACCGCGCCCTCGTGGGGCACGCGGCCGGCGCGCACCCGTACGGCGCCGCCGGGCTCGGCGTCGGCCGTGATCCGCCAGTTGCCGGACCATTCCAGGGCGATGCCGTAGGTGGGGGTGGCGCCCTCGGCGGGGGCGGCGGCGTCCTGGATCGCGAGCCAGGGGTGGTACGCGTGCCCGGCCGAGCCCTGGGTGCTCTCCATCTCGAAGCGGCCGCGCTCCAGGCGCACGTCCTTGAGCTGGAACTCCTGTGACCACTGTCCGGCCAGGTACGTCAGCCGCGCGCCGCCCTGGACGGGCACGGTGACGGCCGCGGAGTCGAAGCGCTCCAGGCGCGCCTCGGTCTCGCCGGTGCAGGTGAGCTCCGTCCAGCGCAGGACGACGTCGGTGCCGGGTACCGTCTCGTAGTGGAGGGTCGTGCGCAGGCCGAGGAGGTCGTCGGCGAACTCCAGGCGCAGTGCCCGGTCTCCGTCCTGCGTGGCGCCGGTGAAGCGCCACCAGCTGCCGCGGTCGCCGCCGGGGCGGGAGGCGATCAGGTCGGCGCCGGTGAACGGCCGCAGCCCGTAGGGGATGTACTCGGCCGGGGCGGCGTCGGCGGGGGTGATGAAGTGGGTGCGGCGGGACCAGTCCAGGGGTGACGGCCCGTCCTCCACGCCGTGCGGCCCCCAGGCGGCGAGCTCGGCCCAGCGGCCGTCGCCGCCGAGGGTGACGGCATAGGTGGTGGTGTCGGTGCGCAGCAGCCACCGGTCGTCGTGCGCGGTCACTTGACGGCTCCGAGGTTCAGTCCGGCCACGAAGTGGCGCTGGAAGCGGAGGAAGACGGCCACCGTCGGGGCGGCGGCGATCACCGAACCGGCCGCGATGACGTTCCACATGGACACGTACTGGCCCTGCAGTCCGATCAGCGAGGCGGTGATGGGCATCCGGGTGTCGGTGCGCAGCACCGTGATGGCCCACAGCAGGTCGTTGAAGATCCAGGTGAACGACAGCGCGCTCAGCGCGGCCAACGCCGGGCGGGCCAGCGGCAGGATGACCCGCCAGTAGATCTGCCACGGGTTCGCGCCGTCGATGACGGCGGCCTGCTGGATCTCTCCGGGGATCGCCCTCATGAAGCCGTGCAGGACGAAGACGTAGAAGCCGATGCCGAAACCGACCTGCACGCCGATCAGGGCGTACAGCTGGTCGTGGATGCCGAGCAGTTCGCTGAGCTTGGAGACCGGGATCAGCAGGATCTGCGGGGGCAGCAGGTTGCCGCCGAGCATGAGCAGCAGCAGGACGCGCCGGAAGGGCAGGGCGTAGCGGCTGAGCGCGAAGGCGGCCATGGAGGCGAGGCCGAGCGAGAGCAGCACGGTGGGGACGGTGACCAGCATGCTGTTGATGAGGGCGCGCTGCTGGCCGCCGTCCACCCACGCCTGCCGGAAGCTGTCGAAGGTGAACGAGTGCGGCCGGCTGCCGACGCCGTGCGCGGCGATGTCGTCGAACGTCCGGGTGCTCGTGACGAGCACGAGGACGATCGGCAGCAGCCACAGCGCGGACAGCAGGCCGGCGGTCAGGTGGAAACCGGTCGTGCGCAGGGCGCGACCGCGCGGCGCGGGTCGGCGGGGCACCGCGGCCTTGTCGGGTCCGGCCTGGCCTGCAACGCCCCGGGCGTCCTTGACGTGCGCTGTGGTGTGCGTGGCGGTCATCAGTCGGCCTCCCGGAAGGCGCGCACGAGGTAGCTCACGATGACGCCGAAGGCCAGCACGAAGATGACGACGGCGAGCGCGGAGCCGTATCCCAGGCGCAGGGACTGGAACGCGGTGGAGTACATGTAGGTGCTCAGCAGTTCGGAGGAGTGGTACGGGCCGCCGCGGGTGAGGGCCCACACCACGTCGAACGAGCGCAGCGAGTCGATGACGATCACCGACAGGACGACCGCGTTGACGCTGCGCAGCTGCGGCAGCGTGACGTGCCGGAACTGCTGCAGACGGGTGGCGCCGTCGACCTTGGCCGCCTCGTACAGCGCGGGGTCGATGCCCTTGAGTCCGGCCAGGTACAGCACCATCACGTAGCCGACCTGGCGCCACAGCGCCGGCACGATCACCGCGTAGAAGGCGGTGTCCTGGTCGGCGAGCCAGGCGTGCTTCCAGCCGCCGAGGCCGATGGCCTCCAGCACGTTGTTGATCAGGCCGTCCGGCTGGTACATGGCCTGCCACACCAGTGCCGTGGCGACCAGTGAGAAGACCACCGGCAGGAAGAGCGCCGCCCGGTAGAACCCGATGCCGCGCCGTTCCTGCTGGAGCAGCAGCGCGGCACCGAGCCCGAGGGCGGCGGAGAGCCCGCCGAAGAGCAGCAGCCACAGCACCGTGTTGATCGCGGCGGTGCGGAAGACCGCGTCGTGCAGCATCTCGCTGAAGTTGCCGAGGCCGACGAACTTCGGGGCCGCCAGGCCGTCCCAGGAGGTCAGGGAGAGGTAGAAGCCCTGGAGGGCCGGCCAGAAGACCCAGAACACCTCGGCGAGCAGCGGGACGAGGACGAAGGCCAGGACCACCGGGGGCACTCGCGTGGCCCTGGACCGTCGTGCGGAGCCGATCAGTGCCATCGTCACTGGCTCCAGATCTTCTGTGCGCTGCGCTGCCACGTGGTGAGGATCGAGCCGATCTCCTTGGGCTTGGCCAGGTAGTGCACGAGCGCCGTGTCGGCGGTCGGCTGGAGGGCGTCGCTGGAGTCGCGGTTGAAGAACTGCGTCAGGTCGGCGGCGCCCTCGATGAGCTTGCGGCCCTTGAGGACCAACGGGGTGCCGGCGTCCTTGGCGTCGGGGTGCGTGGGCAGCGTCGTGCCGGACGAACTCTTGAGGTAGAGCTCCTGTGCCTCGGCGGTGGCCAGGTAACGCAGCAGTTCCTTGACGCCGTCGGCGCGCTTGGTGCGGGCGCTGGCGAAGTAGCCGTCGGTGGGGGCTTCCTCGGCGACCGGCACCTTCGGGTCGATGATGGGGAACTGGAAGAAGTCCAGGTCGCCCAGGGCGTCCTTGGGGGCTGCGTCGGCGAAGAAGGTGCCGATGAGCATCATGCCGGTGCGGCCCTGGAGGAGGGCGGTGGTGGCGTCCTGGAAGGGGATCGCCGTGCCGTTGGGGTCGAAGTACGGACGGGCCTCGTCCCACTTGTCGAAGACCTTGCGGACCTCGGGGTCGTCGAAGCGGTGCTTGCCCGCGAGGAGTTCGCGGTGGTACGTGGCGCCGTTGACGCGGATGTCGAGGTAGTCGAACCAGGCGGAGGCGACCCATGGGGTGTCGCCGCCGGCGCCGAGGCCGATCGGGGCGACGCCCTTGCTCTTGAGCTTGTCGCACAGGTCGAGGAATTCGTCCCAGGTCCTGGGCTCCTGCACGCCCCACTTCGCGAAGTTGGACTTCCGGTAGAACATGCCCCACCAGTAGTAGCTGGTGGGCACGAAGACCTTCTTGCCGCTGGAGGCCGAGGTGCACAGCTTCTTCAGCGCGTCGGAGTAGCCGGAGAGCTCGGGCTTCTCCCAGATGTCGTCGAGGCCGAGGAGCAGGTCCTTCTTGGCGTACGACTCGGCGACGGAGCCGGGGTACCAGGTGTACACGTCCGGCGGGTTGGCCGAGGTGAGGTAGGTCGGCAGCTGGGTGCGGAAGGTCTCCGAGGCGACGGTGTTGAGCTCCGCCTTGGCGTCGCCGCGCTTGTCGAAGGCGGCGACGATCGCCTGCATCGCGGTCTTCGCCTGCGGGGAGGAGAGGTTGGACTGCAGGGTCACCGGGCCGCCGGACTTTCCTCCGGAGGCGGACGGGCTCTGGGTGACGCAGCCGCTGAGCAGCGCGCCGGCGCCGACTGCGCCCGCTCCTACGAGGAATCTGCGGCGGGTGGCGTTGAAGGCGGTCATCTGTGCACTCCCTATGTGCCCATGGAACGGAGCTGAGGCCCCCTGACGGCCCGGCCCCGGGCGCGGCAGGCACAGCCTGTCGCAGAGATCCGCATACCGTCAAGATTAATTACTAATTTATTTATCGGAGGGTGTGCCTCCGGCCGAACAAGGCCCGGAGGCACACCTGTTGGCGCGGGGTGGTACGGGTTGACGCAGGTGAAGCCGAGCGGAGCGGGGTGATCGCGCGGTGCTCAGAGGCCGGTCTGGTGGACGCGGCCGTCCACCCCGCGGAAGGCGACGAGCACGCCGCCGTCGGACCCTGCGACGCCGCCGAGAGCGCCGTCGAAGACACCGCTGACGAAGGCGTTGTTCTTGCTCCAGCCCGCCCAGCCGCCGGACACGGTCCAGCTGCGCGTCCAGAGCGTGTAGTCACCGGCACGGGCGTACAGGTGCACCGTGCCGCCGGAGGCCACCAGCGTCGGACTGCCACTGATCGTGCCGCCCAGGGCCGTCCAGTCCGACCACCTGCCAGAGGTGTCACGGGACCGCCACCACACCGCGTCGTCGGCGGTACGCACGGCCACGTGCAGCCGCCCGGCGTCGTCCACGACGACCGACGGGCGCCCGTAGAACGGGCGGCTCTGCGGCGCGCCCAGCGAGGTCCAGCCGGTGGCCGGGCCGCGGGACCACAGCTTGCCGTCCGCGCCACGCGCGAACAGCGTCCAGTCGTCCGGCTCGGAGAAGGCCGCGGTCGGCGCGTCCGTCAGCGTGCCGCCCAGGCTCTGCCAGCGGCCCCAGCGCCCGTTCGCGTACACGCGCCGGTAGGCGGTGTCGTCGGCGCCGCGG
Organism: Streptomyces sp. NPDC001204; assembly: GCF_053598035.1. NCBI lineage: Bacteria > Bacillati > Actinomycetota > Actinomycetes > Kitasatosporales > Streptomycetaceae > Streptomyces > Streptomyces sp. NPDC001204. The sequence continues at coordinate 96,352 of NZ_JBSFJL010000016.1, forward strand.
ACGAAGACGTCGATCCGGCCGCCGGCGGAGGCGTACGCGGCGGGCTGGCCGAGGATGCGGCCCCGCGTCGGGCCGCCCAGCTCGGTGGTCCGGGCCTTGGACCAGTCACCGCCGCGCGCGGTCTGCGCGCGCAGGGCCCCGTCCCCGCCGCGAGTGAAGACGGTCAGGGTGTCACCGTCCCGCACCAGCGCCGGGCTCGCCGAGGAGCGGCCGGGCAGCTGCGCGCCCGGGGCGTCGTCCGTGCCGGTCAGCTTGAGGAAGGCGGTGCCGTGCGCGGGGACGCGTACCGTGTACGAGCCGCTGAAGGTGCCGCGCGACGTGCGGGCCCGCAGGTCACGCACCGCGACCTTGCCGGTCAGCCCGGCGTCGGCGAAAGTCACCGTGCGATCCTGCGCCTGGTCGGAGCGGTTGAGCAGGACGACCGCCCGCTTGCCCGCGCCCTTGAGCACCTTGCTGTAGACGTCGCCGACGGAATCCGTCGCCACGCGGACGCCCTGGATGCCCAGCGGGTCCTGGTCGACGGCGATGATCTCGGGGTTGCGCAGGGTGTCGATCATCGATTTCGGCAGGGTGCGCGGGTCACTGCCGAGCACCAGCGGCGAGGCCATCTCGGCCCACATCACGAACTGTGTGGTGGACTCCTCCTCCGTCAGCTCATAGCCACCCTCGGTGAGCTTGCGCATCGGGATGAGGTAGTCCGGGTCGTTCCAGTGCCCGGGGCCCTGGGCCTCGGGGTGCCAGGCGTTGGCGTCCATGTTGCGCAGGACGTTCGGCCACTCCCCCGCCGTCGGGGTGCCCCAGGCGATGTCGGTGCCGGTGCGCCAGGAGTCGGCGGCCGTCGGGCCATGGACGAAAGTGTTGTGCGCGTCCTGCTCGGGGGTGTGCGGCATGCCCCAGTCGTCGGTGAGCGGGTTGCACAGGTTGAGCAGCATCTTCCGCCCCGACTTGGCGACGGCGTCGCTGAAATCCTTGAAAGCCGGGCCCGGGTCGAGCCCGGCGCCGATGCCACACAGGAAGTCCACCTTGATGGCGTCGACCTTCCACCCGGCGAACTGGCGTGCGTCCTCCTCGTAGTGGCCGCGGCTGCCGAGCCCGCACCACGTGCCGCCGTCGTACTCGCCCGCATCGGTGTAGATACCGGCCTTGAGTCCGCGCTGGTGAAGGTACGTGACCAGCGCGGGAATGCCGGAGGGGAAGCGCGTGGGGTTGGCAACGAGCCGGCCCGTCTTCGGATCACGTGGCTGGTCGGCCTGCCAACCTCCGTCCAGCCAGACGATGTCGTATCCGCTGTCGCGCAGCCCGCTGCTGACCAGGTAGTCGGCGACCTTCCTGACCTGGTCCTCCGTCGGGGCGCCGAGCCCGTAGTAGGTGTTCCATCCCATGTACGGCGTAGGGGCGAGGCCGCTGTCGTAGTACTGCGGCGCGCCCTGGTCCTCCGCGGCGTGTGCCGCCGGGACCATCGACCCGACCAGCGCCACGGCGCCGAGCGCCACCGCGGTCCGCCGCAGTCGCGCCATCCCTGCACGATGCGAAGCCACTTAATTCTCCCGAGAGTTGGGGGTGTGGGGCACCCCGCTCCGGTCCGCCGGGCGCCGGTGCCACGGCGGAAACTGTGCCCAGGCCCCCCAAGCCTGTCAATATTAATTGCTAATTAACTTAAAAACGGGATCGCGCGGTGATGCGGCAACGGCGCGTTGCCGTACGACATCAGCGGCCGCGCCGGTCGCCTGCCACCCTGGGGAACACGACGCCCGGCGTCGGCCTGCCCTCGGCCCGGCCCACCCTGCGGACCGGCAGGTAGGACGCCGAGGCCGCATGTGCGGGTAGTGGGGATCGTTCCGCGGAGACGGCCGGTTCGGGTAGGCCAGGCCGCGCCGGCGGCCACCGGCGCCAGGGCGTGTGCAGCCTGTGTGATGAGTCCGGCGGCCTGGACGACGTCGTTGTCGGTGGTGGTGCGTCCGAGACTGAGCCGGAGGGTTCCGCGGGCCTGATCGCGGGTGAGGCCGACCGCGGACGCCGCCCGCACTCGGCGGCTTCACCTTTACCGGCCGAGACGGACACCTGGCCGCCTGAATCAACCAGGACCTCAAGTCCGGGCGGTCATTCTGCGAGCCTGCCTACAAGGAGAACACCGCCTCCCCATCCCGCCAAGCGATCCGCGTCGGCATCGGCTCCCCCACCACCGAGTCCCGCAGGAACAGCGGTGTCGAGCCGGCCATGCTCAGGTAGCCGTTCACACTCCGCGTGAGGGCGAGGCTGTAGCCGTCGGGGGTGTCCGCCCGACCCGTGTGCGTACGGGCAGCCCCTCCGTCCCGCGTCGCCCAGCCCCACTCACTCCACACCCCCGTCACCAGGTCGAAATACCGGTCGCTGGTGTCCGGCGTGGTTCCCAGCACCCAGTACCGGATGTCGAAGGTCGCCCAGCCGTCATCGGGGTGGTTCAGGTCCTCGGACAGGACAACCCCGCGGTGCAGGCCCGCGTGGGGCAGGTCCGGATGCCGTAGTGCCAGCGACAGTCCCGGGGGCAGCGCACGGAGCGTCTCCGTGAAGTGACGTAGCAGCTGGGTACGGGCCTCTGCCTGTGTTCTCACCGTTCTCACCCGCATAGGATGCCCGTGGTCGAGCGGGAGAGGGGGGCTCCGGTGGGAGAAAGGCCAGGTGCGCGTGAGGAGTTGGACCGGCTCGGGCGCGCCCTGCGTGCGCAGCCGGCGTGATCGCCCACGCCATCGCCGAGGCCATCGCTGAACCGTCCCCACCCCCCAGTGCACTGATGCCGAAGTGACTGGGAGTGTGCAGGTCAGACGCGGTGTTGCTGCTCCCATATGGCTCTGGTGACGGCAGAGGGGCGTGGCAACAGGTGGCCGTCGAGGTAGAGGTCCACGCGCTCGTTGTAGAAGGCCACCAGTCCGGCGATGGGCGCTACCTGCCGGGTCGGGAAATCGTATGCCCAGGCGAGGTCGGGGTAGGTGGCCGTGTCCGTTGTGACGGACCAGTAGCCGCTGGTGTTGCCCTTGTAGGGGCAACTGGTGACGGTGTCGGTCGGCTGCATGCGGGTCCAGTCGATGTACACGCGGTCGAGGTAGTAGCGCGTCGGGAGGCCTGTCTCCAGCACCATCACCGAGGAAGGCGCGTCCGCGAGCACGGCTCCGTCGAGCATGACGCGCACACCGCGGCCCGACCTGAGCGCATCGACGCGGGTGTAGGGACTCCTGGGGTGGACGAACACCTGCTCGTCCTCTTCGAACCATGCGTCGATGGCCTCCCAGCGGAAGCTGACACAACCGGCGACACCAGGTACGTCATCGGCCCACTCCCAGGCCGCGCCGGACGGGTCAGCGAGCCCAGTCGGAGGGTGTGGCGACGCGCCCTGCCGACCCGTAGCGCCATGGTCCGGCCCTCGTCGAGGAGAGCACCGTCGCGGATGTCTTCGCGAGGAACGCAGTATTGCGGGTAGCCCGGCCAGAGCCACACGTATCGCGCCCGCACAGTGTCGAAGACGGGACGGTTCCCCGCATAGCCCCGGATTCGACGTGGTACGGGTTCGACATGGCCGACCGGGACGATCATCTCCGGGTAGTCCGGTGTGAAGCGCTCCATGATCTTTTGTCCTCATGGCGTTGGTGCCGAGTGCTGCGGGGGTCGCGCACGCAACCCCACCGGCACCAGGCAACCACGCGGGCGGCCGACCGGCATCTCCTCCCTCAGGCAGGTCCGGGACGGGCATCCAAGGGGACACGCCGATCGGCCGGGAGAGCCTCTTGCGTACTGGCCCGCCTGGTGCGATCCCGTCGCTCCGGCCGCACCGTAGCGGTCGGCCGCCGCCACATGGAGTCACAGTTGGGGAGGTGCGTCGCCACCGAGCAGGGTGACCAACTGGGCGAGGAGGGCGTCGAGTTCGCGGCCGACGTCTGCGATCCGAGGATTGCCGTAGCTGGCGAACAGCAGGCTGGGCTGGTCGACGGCGAGTTTGGTGTCGCCGTCGGGGTCCGCGTAGAGCAGGGTCCTCAGTGGTGCGTGCACCATAATCGACGGGTCGTGGCGGAACATGCGTTCGGCGATGGTGTGGTTGCCCATCAGGTACTGCGTGGCCTTCCAGGAGGACGGCGAGCCGGCCATGACGGCGGTGATGTCGCTGCGGTAGTAGCGCATGAAACCATGCGGGGCGTTGATCTCGGCGAGCTCGAGCGTGGCCTGCCAGGAGGCCATCTGGAAGAAGCGGGGCAGGTCGACCTCGGGGACGAGGGCTTCGTAGTGCTCGCGCGCTGCGTCGTAGGGGTCGGGGAGCGCCACAATGAGCCGCCGGGCGGGGTGGTCGATGAAGGCGGTTTCCGTGGTCATGGCCGTACCTGTTCGTCGTCGGAGTGGACGAGTTCGACGTCGTGGATGTCGAGCGTGATGGAAGGGAGGTTGAGGTTGACGCTGTTGTCGGGGTTCCGGCGAAAGACTCGTCGGCGTGTCGCCACGAGCAGCCCTCCGAAGCTCTGGTAACGGCTGGTGTAGTGGCCGACGAGAGTGCTGCCGTTGACTTCAGCGATGTAGTCCATGCGGCGTTGCATTCCGAGGGCATCGAAGTAGAACACTTGGTCGGGATTGTGCGTGGCGATCTCGGGCGGGAAGCGCACCTGCAGGCGCCGCCAGGTCTGCCCGGCCTCGCCCCACGGTTCGATCTCGCGGACCCGTACTTCCGGATGGGTGAACAGGAACGGGGTGGTGAAGTAGTTCCAGCACGCGTAGCCCAGGAAGTAGCCGAGGTGTAGAGCGTCCCAGGTACTGTCGCGCAGCATTCCCTTGAAGCCGGCGCGTGCGGGGGCGAGGGTCTCGACCGGTTCGCCGTCGAGAGTCTGCATGGTGACGCTTTCAGCGGCGGCGTCGAACACCATCCGCCGGTCGGGGCGGGTGAACGGGTCGAAAACGATGTGCTCTCCGACCGTGTCGAGCGTCAGGATTTGGTCGAACGTCCTGTCCGGCGGCCAGCCCTTATTCGCCCAGATCGGGCCGCCGATGGAGATGTCGACTTTCAAGCCGCGCAGGGTGTCCCAGAGCGCTTGACCGCCGGCGGTGGCGATTGCCAGATCGAGGAGTTCGTCGCTCATGGGCCCGGTACTTTCCGTCGCGATGCGTATGGCGGTCAGCGTGCGGGGAGAGGGAAGACCACGCAACCGCTGGTGGCGTGGTCCAGCAGCCGGTCATCGGAGTCACGGAGTTCTGCCTGGGCGGCCGCGCGTGCGACGGCCGCCGCCGTCACGGCAGCCTCCAGATACTGCGCTGACACGCCCATGCCGAGGTACACCGTCCGCAACCGTCCAGGGCGTCGACGACGTCGCCCGCGCACGTCACGTCTCCGACGACGGCCTCGGCGCCCGCCGCGCGCAGCGCCTGGACCCGCTCGTCATCACGACGCAGCACCATGGCTCGGACGGGCAGGTCCCGTTTACCGAAGGCCTTCGACCACGGATCGTCCGACGACACCGACGCTGCGGCGCCCGCCTCGCGGAACTCCTGCGCGGGGAACGGCGGCACAGCCGATGAGTCTCACCACCGCCGAACTCGACGCCGTGATCGCGGAGGCGACCGTCGACGCCTACGACGAGTACGAGCAGCTCGCCGCCTTCCGGGCGGTCATCGAGGACCGGCTGGCCCTGCCGTTCAACAAAGCCGTGCTGGGTGTCACAGTGACCGTCACCGCATCGCGTCGTCGGCATCCGGCAGATTCCACTGATGGGGTGCGATCAGTTCGCTGACGGCCGGGTCCGGGCCCCATGAGCCGACGGCGTACGGCTGGGGCGGCGGTGGGTTCTCGAGCAGGGGGGTCGATGCCGCCCAGATGTGCTCAATTTCGTCGGCTCGCGTGAACAGCGACTGGTCGCCGAGCATGGCGTCCAGGAGCAACCGTTCGTAGCCTTCGAGTTCGTACTTCTGGCAGAAGGAGTCAGCGTAGCGGAAGGTCATCGTTGCCGGTCCGAGTCGCATGGTGGGGCCGGGTTCCTTCGCGAGGAAGCGGGTGGCGATCCACCCGGGGTCCCCGAAGTCGATCACTATCTTGTTGCCTGTGTTCTTCTCGTGGTGGGAAAGATCGGTACGGAACATCCTCAGGGGCGGCTCTCGCAGGCCGAGGGTGATCACCTCTCGGTGCTGTGCCAGGTTCTTGCCGGAGCGCAGGTGGAACGGGACTCCGGCCCACCGCCAGTTGTCCACTTCCAGTCGTAGCGCGGCGAACGTCTCGGTCTGCGAATCCTGCGTGACACCCGGCTCGTCACGGTAGCCCTCGTACTGTCCGCGTACGGCGTGGGCGGGTTCGATGGGGCGCAGTGCCTCGAAGACCTTGGCCTTCTCGTCACGCAATGGCTGGGCGCCGAGCGAGACAGGTGGTTCCATGGCCACGATGCCGAGCACCTGGATCAGATGCGTGACGATCATGTCCCGGAAGGCTCCAGTGCGTTCGTAGAAGCCGGCTCGACCCTCGAGGCCGAGCGTCTCGGGTACGTCGATCTGCACATGGCTGATGTGGTCTCGGTTCCAGATGGGCTCGAACAGGCCGTTGGCGAAGCGGAGGGCGAGGATGTTGTCCACCGACTCCTTGCCCAGAAAGTGGTCGATGCGGAAGATGCGGGATTCGTCGAAGACGGCATGGATCGTCTCGTTGAGTGCGCGCGCGGAGGCGAGATCGGTACCGAAGGGCTTCTCCACGATCACCTTCGCGTTTTCTGCCAAGTTGGTGCCGCCAAGCATTCCGATCATGGATTCGAACGCGGAGGGAGGGACGGCCAGGTGGAACAGTCGGCGTGGCTGCCCGCCGAGGGACTCCTCGGCCGACCGTACGGCCGCGAGCAGCGGGCCGGGATCCTCGGGCTCGGCGGCGCCGAAGGACAATGACTCCTCGAAGGACTGCCACTCCGGCCCGGACGGCTCGGACGGGCCGAAGGTGGCGATGGCATCGTGCGCGTGTGCGCGGAACGCGTCGTCGCTCAGCGCGGACCGGGAGGTACTCGAGCCCACAATGCGGTAGCCGTCCGGGAGGAGGCCTGCCCTGGCGAGGTGGAACAGGCCAGGGAGCAGTTTGCGCTTGGCGAGGTCGCCGGTGGCGCCGAAGAGCACGATCAGGTGGTTGTCTGGGCGTGTCACGATCGGCTCCTCTTCTCGGCGTGTCCGCCGACTCACTGCGCATGACGGACAGAACCCGGTCGGCGAACTCGCCGAGGCCCCGGGACCGGAATCGCTCGGTGAGCGCCGTGGTGATCACGGCTGCTGGTACGCCTTCGTCGACCGCCGCGAGTACGGTCCACCGCCCCGCAAGGAGGCAGGGTCCTTCCGGAAGGACCGCCTACTCGGCCACATGGTTGAAGGCTTGGCCGAACCCAGGTCATTCGACTCACCCACTCTGATCAGCCTAGGATCGCCCATGCCCACCCTCAACTTGAGCCGTTTTGCCCGCCGGGCAAGGCCGCTCAACAGGGGCACTCGACGCGGATCATCACCATCTGCATGCAAGGCGACACGCACGGTTCGACCCGGCCGCGGGGCAGCGACAGATCCACGAGGGCTACCTGGCTCCTCGGCGCCTGCTGGGCCTTCTCCCACGAGACCGGCACCCACGCACTGCGCCTGATGGAAAGGCGCCTACCTCAGACGACACCCGGGAACTCTGAGCCTGGCCAGGGCTGCCCCGCCGCCGCAGGCGACGGACGCGAACCATCACCGGGAAACTGATGCCATCGAGCAATTCACGTCACAACCTCGATGGCCTCGATCTGGCGGGCGCAGCATAGGGCCACGCCACTGCGCCGGTAACGCCTACCGGGCCTGATCGGTGGTCAGCTTCATGAGTTGCCTTCGTTTCCTTGCCGATGGCGCCCAGTACGTTGAGGCCACGGTGGGTGACGTAGGGCCCGGACTCGGGGTCCGGGAACGACATGCCGCGCCGTGTCGGCCGCCCCGGTCGGAACCACGGCGGCGGTTCGCCGGGACGAGCCATGTCCGGGCGGCGGCTGCCTACCGGGGGCGTTCGCGGTGCAGCGGACGGACCTCGTGCAGTGCGTCGTCCAGGCTACTGCCGGCGCTGCCGCGCCTGATCCACTGGAAGTCGAGGGCGAGGCCGTTGACCGCGTCGAGGATCATGTCGAGCTGGTTGCGGGTCAGTTTGCGATGCCGTTCCCTGCTGACCTTCGTCATCGCGGCCAGGCGATGCCGGCGAGCCGGACTCGGCTTCGCTCCGGCTGAAATGTGGTCATTCGAGTGGCGGAGTGCGACGCGCGTCGGCTTGTGTGAACAGGCCGCGCCCGATTGTCTGCGTCACGTCAGCCAGCATGTCCGCTGTCAGCCAGGATGTCCGCTGGCGGGCGGCTACTTCGGGAGTTATCGTGCGCGCACGAAGCCTATCTGTCGCGGCCGCAGCCGCTGCTCTCGTCCTGGTCCAGCCGGGCCACGCCGTCGCGGCGGCCGACCCCAGCACCACAGTCACGTACGCCGTCACGTCCGGCGCATTGACGCTGTCGGTACCGGCCAGCGCCGACCTCGGCGCGGGAGCGCCCGGCACCCGGATCAGCGCGCCTATCGGTCCCGTGACCGTCACCGACGCTCGCGCCCTCGCCTCGGCCTCCTGGACGGTAACCGCGACGGAGACGGATTTCACGAGCGGTGCGTCGACGGTACCCGCCACCAGCGCTACCTACGCGGCCGGGACGGTAACGACGACCGGTACCATTACCGCCACCACAACGGACGTGACGCTGAGCAACTCCGTGCAGACGGTAGTCACCGGGACCGCCGGTGTCGGAGACAACACCGCGACCTGGAACCCGACTGTCGCCGTCAACCTGCCCGCCGGCACCATCAGCGGGGTCTACACCGGAACGCTGACCCAATCCGTTGCCTGACGGAATGAAGGGTGCGCGCCGGTACTGGGTTCCACTGCTGTTGCTGGCCTTCGTACAGGCGGCCGGGGTGATGCCGGCGGCGGGGCAGGGGGCGCCCGGGGTGTCCTCCCCCCACGCCCCTGCTGCGGGCAGGACCATCGGTATCAAGCTGCTCGACGCTCCGGAAAGCCGCCGTGCCGATCCCAGGGCGCGGGCCTACATCGTCGACCACGTCGCGCCCGGCTCGACCATCGAGCGGCGGGTGGAGGTCACCAACGAGTCCTCCACACCGATGCACGTCAACGTCTACGCCGCGGCGGCCACCATCGCGAAGGGCCAGTTCACCTTCGCGCCGGAGCGCACCCCCAACGAGCTGACCGGCTGGACGTCACTCGATACGGCGGACCTTGAGCTGGCGGCCTCCGAAACGGCGCGGGTGCGCACCACCATCCGGGTGCCCAAGGACGCCGCCGCCGGGGAGCGATACGGCGTCATCTGGGCGCAGACGGGCACCCCCACGGACCGCTCGCACACTATGACGATGCTGGGCCGGGTGGGCGTCCGCATGTACATCGATGTCGGTCCCGGTGGTGAGCCACCCTCGGACTTCAAGATCGAGCGGCTCTATTCGACCCGAGCCCGCGACGGGCGGGGGGAGGTTCGCGCCCGGATCCACAACACAGGGGGCCGTGCCCTGGACATCGGCGGGGCACTCTCCGTCTCCGACGGGCCGGGCGGACTGCGCGCTGGTCCGTTCTCGGCCAAGACGGGCACCACACTGGCTCCGGGCGACCTCGCGGAGGCGGTCGTCCCGCTGGACGCACGGCTGCCTGACGGCCCGTGGACCGCGGCGCTCACACTCAAAAGCGGCCTGGTCGAGCACACCTCCCGCGCCACCATCACCTTCCCGACGACTCCCGGTAGCACCGGAGCGGTCGCCGCGTCGGCCGCCCGGCAAGGGCGCTTCCCCACCCCTGTGGTCGCCGGGCTCTCAGCCCTCGTCCTCACCGCTCTGTGCCTTCTGCTCTCCAAGTCCCTCCGGCGCCGCCGGTGACCGCTCCGACCGAGCCCCGCCCCCACAGCCGGCTGATCTGCTCCGCGGGCGACGCATGACGGTCGCCATCGAGCGCGTCACCGCTCCGCGCACCACTCGCGCACCCGCTGTGTTCGTCGACTCTCGTGCGCTCGCCGCGGTCACCGTCGTGTCTTATGCGCGAGCACTCACGGAAGCGTAAAGTGATCTTCATGTCACGATGAGTATCCACGGCTTGTTGTCGACGGTTTGGATGCGGAGATGTCGGTGTTCAGGCATGGGAGAGGGCGGGCTGGAGCAAGCCGCGGCACGGAAGGCATGGGCGGCATGTTTCGCTTGCGGCTGAGGGCGCGGGCCCGCAAGACGGGGGCGGTCATGATGGCCAGGCTGGTCGTCCTGGCGATCGTCCTGGCCACAGTCTGGACCGCCACGGTTCAGCGCGCCTACGTCGCCCAGGTCAACGACGGGGAGGTGCCGATGATCGGCACCTTCACCACCACCGGCCTCACCGAACCCAGTGGCACCGCCACCACTGGCCCCAGCGGCACCGACAACACCGGCAGTACCGGCCTCACATTTACGGTCACCCCAGTCAACAAACCCTCCCTGACCATCAGCAAGAGGCACGCGGACGCCTTCACCCGGGGCACGGACGGCGTTTACACCATCACTGTGGGTAACGCCACCGCGGTCGGCCCGACCAATGGCTCCAAGGTCACCGTCCACGACATCCTGCCCGCAGGTCTTCGGGCCGACAGGATCACCGGCGGGGGCTGGCACTGCATTCTGGCCACCCTCACCTGCACACGCAGTGACGTCTTGCCTGCCGGGCACAGCTACCCGCCCGTCACCGTGAAGGTCGACGTCTCCTGCAACGCCCGTGCACGGGTCACCAACTCCGCTACCGTCACTGGAGGCGGTGACACCACCACCCACACCGCCACCGACACCACCACGATCAAGCGCCGCGAGCACCACGGGCACGACGGCGACAGGCACGACGGGCGTCACGACCACTGCGATCGCCACGACCGCTGACAACACTCGGCCCGGGTGGACGTAGCGGAAAGCGTGCAGAGGTACAGGCGCTTAAGGGGCGGCCTGTTCCGAGGGGAAGTGGCCGCAGGCGGTGACGGCCCTGCGTTAGGCCTGGTCCGCGTCGGCCGCGGTGTAGACGGGCGTGAAGTCGGCGGCGATCTCGGCCCAGTCCCGCCGCGAGCAGTAGCGCGGGCTCGATCCGGCGGTGTCAGCAATGGCGACGTAGATCGGTCGATTCGCCACCTGGCCGTCGCGGATCCTCTCGTCAACGGCGCCCCCGGTCGCGGCGCCGACACCGCGGTGCTTTTCGGCGAGCCGTCGCACCCGGTCCCTGCCGCCAGTGAGAGGCAGCGGACGCATCGCCGCCGATCACCGAGCCGGACGCCAACTACCACCGGGTAATTGTCGCCATCAAGCAACTCACGTCACAGAACAAGGGCGTCGCTGCCTCAACGCTTCGGCCAGGCACGCTGACGCCGGCGGCGACGGCCCCGGTTCGAACGCCACGTTCCCCGGCGGAGCTTGGCTGAAGCTCACTTACTTCATGCCTTGACTTAATGCCAATGAAATTGCTTGGATCCAACCCGTCGGTGAGGCGGGAGGGGGCAATGCGGTGGCTGTCGCCACGCCAGGACACCTGGCTGTCAGACCCTTTCCGTGCGCCCGTACTGCGGGCAGCAGTCTCAATCCCCTTATGAACGCGTGTAGTTGCCGCCAAAACCGGCAGCGAGCCGAGCCACCGCCCTGGCCCGGCGACGAACCCCGATACTCCCCCAGACTCCAGGAGAAGCTGTGAGACGTCCTCGCACCGCGATCGCCGCCGTCGCGGTCACGGCACTGACCGCGCTTGTCGGCACGATTCCCACCGCGCACGCGGACCGGGCAGGGCGCGAACCGACCGGGCGGGGCCGAGTCGTGACCGGCACCTACTCCACCGGCGGCGCGCAGGCATGGCGGCCGCTGCCGAGTGTCCGGATGGGTGACGACAAGGGCTCCCCTGCCGATGCCACCGTGGTCGTCGATCCGAGCACCACCCGGCAGAAATACTCAGGCATCGGCTTCTCCGTGGACGAGACGAGCGTCTCCAACCTGTGGAAGCTCACCCCCGCCCAGCGTGATGCGGCCATCCGGCTTCTGGTCGACCCCAAGAACGGCGCGGGTCTCGACCGGTTCCGGTTGACGATCGGCAGCCCCGACCTCATCGAACATCTCCCGTTCTGGTCGGAGGACGACCTCCCCGCCGGCGTCACGGAGGACTTCGGCCTCAAGCACTTCTCCATCCAGCGGGACATCGACCTTCACATCGTCGACACCATCAAGCTCATTCAGCGCTACAACCCGAAGGCCACGTTCTTCGCCTCCGCGTGGAGCGCACCGGCGTGGATGAAGACGAACAACCGGTTCACCGGCGAGGTCGCGCTGAAGCCCGGGAGCACCACGGACTACTACCAGGTCGGCAAGTTGCGCGACGACTGCATCGATGTGTTCGCGCGCTACTACGTCAAGTTCGTCCAGGCCTACGCGAAGCACGGAATCCGCGTCGACGCCCTGACACTGCTGAACGAGCCGGGCATGGACGTGGTCTACCCGGCCATGGACATCAGCGTCGCCCAGCAGCAGAAGCTGGCCCTGGCGATCAAACGTGAAGTCCGGGCCGCGCGGCTGAACACCCAGCTCTACGTCCACGACTTCAACTTCTGGGACTGGCGTGATCCCAACAGCACGGCCACCAAGAACTACCACCGCATCTTCGACGACGCCCCCGACGGCTCGGTGACCGGCAAGCAGGTCCGGAACGCGGCGGACGCCATCGCCTTCCACCCCTACTGGGGGGACCCGCGTGTGATGCGCGACGCTTACGAACAGACTGGGAAGCCGGTCCACCTCACGGAGACGAGCGACCTCTCACCCTCGACGCTCCTCAGCGACTTCCGCCTGGATGCCGGGTCATACATCCTGTGGGCCCAAACCACGGATCAGGACGGCGGAACGCTGCACTGGACACCCGCGCGGGACAACAACATCGACTGGGAGAAGGTCGGCGCCACCACCAAGTGGCCGAACCGGCTGGTCACGGTGAACACGACGACCAAGGATTTCACCGTCCGCGACGAGTTGTACGACATGGGGCAGTTCGCCAAGTACCTTTCCCCCGGTGACGTGCGCGTCGAGTCCAGCGCCGCAGAACACGGCGTCAGCAACGTGGTCTTCCGCTCCGGTGCCGACAAGTTCGTCGCCGTCCTCGGCAACAGGAACAGCACCGACAGCAGGGTCCGCATCGTCGTCGCCGGACAGTCGTTCGTGGTGACCGTCCCGGCCGGCTCCTTTGCCACCTACCGGTGGCAGGGCAGCGCTCCCTCGGGCCGCCACAACCACGCCCCCGACCTCGGCCCGACCGCCGATGTGGTCGTCGACCAGTACAGCACCGTGCGTCTGCAGTTGCGGGCCACCGACCGCGACGGGGACCGGCTGGCCTACTACGCCACCGAACTGCCCGACGGCGTCACCATCGACCCGGTCACCGGCCTGGTCACCATCCACCCGACCACAGCCGGTGAGCAGGACATGACCTTCTACGCCACCGACGGCAGGGCGCGCGACCAGGTGAGCGTCCACCTGACTGTGCGGCCTCACGCGGTCCCGATGGGCGAGAAGATCGAGGCGGAAGGCTACATCGAACAGCACGGCTGGTCCGCAGACGGCAGCAACTTCATCGAGAGCAACGCCGCGGCCAGCGGAGGCAAGAACGTGGGCTGGACGGCCGCCGGCAACTGGCTCAAGTACCGCATCGACGTGGCGCAGGCAGGAACCTACGATCTCGAGTCGCGCGTCGCCAACGGCACCGGGACCACCGCACCGAACGCCCTGTCCTTGCGTGACCAGAGCGGAGCCACGCTGGCAACCGTGTCGGTGCCTGCCACGGATGGCTGGGCGAGTTACCAGTCCGTGCACGTGCCCGTGACGCTCGCAGCCGGGGAACAGACGATCACCGTCTACTGCGAAACGGGCGGCTTCAACCTGGACTTCCTACGGTTCACCGAGTAGCCGTCCGTCTTCCGACAGCCAGGGTGCCCTGCGATGGTCCCACGCCCGCTGCACCCGCCCACTTCCGCGGGTGGGACCATCGCAGCACCCCACGCCGTGAGGAGGATGCTTCGCGTTGCCGACGGCGATCGTCACGACGGTGCCAAGCCCGGTACAGCCCCGGGTTCCGGCCGGTCCGGGATGTATGGCAATTTCCGCGGCAGGGCAGTTCGGGCACACCGGCTGGAATCCTGCGACCGGCTCGTCGGGCTCGTGCTCGTGCTCGTGCTCGTGCTCGACCAGATCGCCATCGACGACGGCTCCATCGCCAAGGGCCTGAAACGCTCGGGCATGACGGATGGTTACGGGATCAGCCCTGACGGAGACTCATGACGTCGGGCCGGTGCCGTCGGCCGCCATGTCGTCCACCCTGATCAGGTGCAGGGAGGTAGTGGACCAGTCCCCGGCCGGCAGCTCGGGTGTGATCCCGTACCCGGTCAGTGCGGACGCGTGGTGCACGGCGCCGGTGACGGCATCCCGGTAGCGCGCGGCGGGATCCAGGCCGGCGAGCCTGAGGACGGGGCGCGGCGTGCCGTGGCGGGGTGCCCTCTGCCACACCAGCACGAAGACCTCCCGGCGGTCCGGGGTGGTGTACTGCACCGCTGTCGGTCCGTCGTCGACGGGGCCGCGCAGCCGGTGCTGGATGCCGTGCTGCACGATGTGACGGACCCTCTTGTACTGCGCCACCAGTTCCGCGCCTTGGGCGAATTCCCCGGGGGTCCAGTGCGCGAGGTCGCCGCCCACCGCCAGGACCCCCGCCATCGCGACATGGAAGCGGTACCGCAGCGGCACCGATCGGCTGGTGAGCTGGTTGGGCACATCCGTCACCCACGCCGCCATCACCCGTGCCGGGTAGATCTGGCTGAAGCCGTGCTGGATGGAGACCCGGTCCACCGCGTCGGTGTTGTCGGACGGCCACGCCTGGTCCGTACGGGAGAGGATGCCGAGGTCGACGCGGCCGCCGCCACCGCTGCAGGTTTCGATCCGCAGCCCGGGGTGGTCCGCTCGCAGGCGGTCGATGACGTCGTAGAGGTTGTGCACGTACCGCGTCCACAGGAGGTCTTGGCCGTCTTCACGGGCGGGCCAGCCGGCCTCGCTGAAGGCTCGGTTCATGTCCCACTTGAGGAAGTCGATTCCGTTGTCCGCGACCAACCGGGTCAGCCATCCGTACGCCCACTCGGCGATGTCGTCACGCGCGAAGTTGAGCACCAGTTGGTTGCGCAGTTCCGTGCGAGTGCGGTGCGGGAAGTGCAACACCCAGTCGGGGTGCGCGCGGTAGAGGTCGCTGTCCGGGTTGACCATCTCGGGCTCCACCCACAGGCCGAAACGCATTCCCAGCCGGTGGACCTCCTCGACCAGCGGCCTCAGCCCCCGGGGGAGCCGCTTGGGGTCCGGTGCCCAGTCGCCGAGACCGGCGGTGTCGTCGCGGCGGCCTCGGAACCAGCCGTCGTCGACGACGTAGAGCTCCACGCCCAGCTTCGCCGCCTGGGCCGCAAGCGCCTTCTGACTGGCTTCGTCGACATCGAAGCCGGTGGCCTCCCAGGAGTTGAACAGCACGGGGCGCGTCTCGTCCGGGTGCGGGAGCACGTGGGCCAGGACGTACGCGTGCCAGGCGCGGCTCGCCGCGCCGAAGCCGCGGTCGGTGTACATGGCCGCGAAGCGCGGTGTCGCGTACTCCTCGCCCGGGCCGAGTGGCAGTTCTGCTCCGTCATGCCCGGCCCCGCCCGTGAAGGACGCACGTCCGTCGGGCGTGCGCTGCACGATGAGGTGCCAGCTTCCGCTCCAGGCCAGGGCAGCGCTCCACACCTCGCCCCGGTCCTCGGTGGCATCGCCGGCGTCCAGCATCAGCCACGGGTTCGCGTGGTGGCTGGTGATGCCGCGCCGACTGGTGAGCACGGTCTCGCCGTGCGGCACCGGCTCCCGGTGCAGCAGGCCCTCCGCCGACCACTGGCCCGTGACATGACTGATCCGGTAGTCGTCGCGCGGCGACAGCGTCCAAGCGGCCGAATCCGCGCGCAGCACGGCGATCGGTTGCTGTCCGGTGTTGCGCAGCACGGTCCAACGCTCGATGACATCCGTGTCGTCGTGGACACGGTAGTGGAGGGTGACCGCCAGCGGGTGGTGGCGGTCGCGGAACTCCAGGGCGAGTTCCGTCGTACCGGGCGCCGATTCGCTGATCCGGTGGCCCAGGTGCGCCCACTCGAAGGCACGGGTGCCGTCGGCGAACCGCACTCGGAGGGACGGCGCTCCGTACCGGGCCCCACCGTCGACCGGCAACTCCTCGCCGGCCGGTGAGCGGCCCTCGAAGCTGCTGATCTCCGCGGCCTGAGGAGGCACGAGTTGACTCGCCGCCGCAAGGGGTAGCCGAGGTCCCCAAGCGAGGTGACAGGGGGCTCCCGTGTGATCGATCCGCATCGCGTACGACGTGCGCGCGGTGGAGAGCAGCCAGACGCCGGAGGCCGGGTCGAAGGAGATCGCAGACATGGGTCCTCACGTTCGGAGAGTGCCGCACAGGAGCAGTGCGCAGCCAACTCCGCCTTGGATCACGTGTCAACACCCGCTCGGCATCTATGTTTTCCAGGCTGACAGTGGGTAACTCGCATGCTTCAAAAGAGGCGTGCTTTTTTCATTGACAGCGAAAAAGAACCAACCTAGGTTTCCGGCCATGCGCTCGACCCCCTCCCCCGAGGCGACCCCGCCGATGACGCCGGCCGCTTCCCTCGTCTTCACCACCCTGCTGTCCCACGGTCCGCTCACCCGGGCCGAGACGGGGCGGCGGACCGGGCTCTCCCCGGCCGCCGTCACCAAGGCGGTCCGTCCGCTGATGGAGCTCGGCTATCTGGCCGAGGGCGCCGACGAAGGGGCGCGACCCGCTGTGGGGCGTCCGGCCGGCCTGGTGCGGGTGGAGGCAGGGAGGGCGATGTTCATCGGGATCAAGGTGACAGGCGACGAGATCATCGCCGTCCTGGCCGATCTGTGCTGCCGTATCCGGATCGCCCGGTGCGTACCGCTCACGGGCCGCGAACCTGAGACAGTGCTCCCCGCCATCACCTCCGTCGTGCAGGAGTTGCTCACAGAGGCCGACGGATTCGGCGTGCGGGTGCGGGGGTTGGGCCTCGCGATCTCGGGAGACGTGGACCGCGCGAACGGAGTCGTCCGCTACTCGCCCTTCCTGGAGTGGCGGGACGTACCACTCGCCGAGATCGTCGGGACCGCGACCGGGCTGCCGGTCACGGTCGACAACGACGTGCGGGCGCTCACGGTCGCCGAGCACTGGTTCGGGGCCGGAGTCGGACTCTTGAACTTCGCCTTGGTGACCGTGGGCGCCGGCATCGGCTGTGGCCTTGTGGTGCACGGACGGGTGGTGTCGGGCGCGCACGGCGTGGCCGGCGAGATCGGGCATCTGTCCCTCGACCCGCTCGGCCCGCTCTGCCACTGCGGCAACCGGGGGTGTGTGGAGGCGATCGCGGCGGACCCCGCGATACTCCGCGCAGTGCGCGAGGCCACGGGCAAGGACGTGACCGCCGCGACGGAGGCGCTGGACCTGGCCCACAGCGGAGACCTCGATGTCCGAGCGGTCTACGCACGAGCCGGCGAGGCCATCGGCAAGGCCATCGGCTCCTTGGTGAACATCCTCGGTTCCGAGCGGGTGATCATCTCCGGGGAGGGCCTGGCCGCCTACGACCTTTTCGCCGAGGGCATCCGGGACGCGTTCGCCGCGTCCGCCTTCGGTACTGCTTCGCAGTGCGACGTGATGACACGTCCCCTGCCCTTCGAGGAGTGGGCGCGCGGGGCCGCGGCAACCGCGATCCAGTCCTTCATCGGATCAGACACGTACGAGGAGTAGCCATGACGTTGCAGATCCGCAGCTCTCGGACCGCCGCAGGACCCAGCCGCAGAACGGTGCTCCAGGGGCTGTTCGGTGCCGGGGCGGCCGCCCTGGCCGTGCCCGCTCTTGCCGCCTGCGGCTCGGGGGCCGGGTCCGACCCTAAGACGGTGACCTTCGGATCGAACGGCGGGGACGCCACCCCGAAGAAGGCCTACGCCGCGGTGACGGACGCCTTCCAGAAGGACAGCGGCCTCACGGTCAAGACGAACGTCGTCGACCACGACACCTTCCAGAAGAGCATCTCCACCTACCTCCAGGGCACCCCGGACGACGTCTTCACCTGGTTCGCCGGCTACCGCATGCAGTACTTCGCCAAAAAGGGCCTGGCCAGCCCCATTGACGACGTATGGGCCAGGATAGGCGCCGGCTACAGCGACGCCACCAAGCAGCTGTCCAAGGGCGAGGACGGGAAGTACTACTTCGTACCGCTCTACAACTACCCATGGGCCGTCTTCTACCGCAAGAGCGTCTTCCAGCAGCACGGCTACCAGGTCCCCACCAACTGGAGCCAGTTCATCGCGTTGGCCAAGCAGATGAAGAAGGACGGCCTCTCGCCGATCGCCTCGGGCTACGGCGGCGGCGACAGCTGGAGCATTCTCGGCGCCTTCGACTACCTCAATCTCCGCGCCAACGGCTACGACTTCCACATGTCCCTGATGAGGGGCCAGGTCGCCTGGACGGACGCTCGCGCGGCCAAGACCATCGACCTGTGGCGCGAGCTCACCCCCTACTACCAGACCAACGGCGGCGGCCGCTCCTGGCAGGACGCCGCGCAGTCACTGCTCGACAAGAAGTCCGGAATGGCGATCATCGGTCTCTTCGTCGGCCAGCAGATCACCGACGACTCCCTCCGCTCCGACATCGACTTCTTCCCCTTCCCGGAGATCGACCCGGCCTACGGTCAGGACACCGTCGAGGCGCCGACCGACGGTTTCATGCTCAGCCGCAGGCCGAAGAACCTCGACGGCGCCACCAAGTTCCTCGAGTTCCTCGGCGGCGCGAAGGCCGAAGGCGTCTACATGGGCATCGACCCGAGCAACGTGGCCGTCAACTCCGGTGCCGGAACAGGTTCGTACAACGCCCTGCAGAAGAAGGCCGCCGAACTCATCGCGAGCGCCAAGCACATCACCCAGTTCGGTGACCGCGACAGCGATCCGGGATTCATCTCCACCGTGGTCGAGCCCGGCTTCACCGAATGGCTGAACCACCCCGACAACGGCTCAGCCCTGCTCAAGAAGATCGAGTCGCAGCGCTCTCGCTTCTTCACGGCCTGACCCTACCGGAGGGGGTTCACCATGTCCTCCGTGCGCACCGTGCGCCGGTCTCCGTCGCTCGCACACCCTCGTCCTCGCCGGCTCGGTCCTGGTGACCGCCTCTTTCTGACCTTTGCCGTCGGCATCCCGCTGCTCGCCCTGCTGGCCTTCGTGTGGCTGCCGGCGCTCGCCTCCGTCGGTCTGTCCCTCACCAGCTGGGACGGCCTCACCCTGTCCGACATCCAGTGGGTCGGGCTGGGCAACTACCAAGAGATCTTCACCAACTACCCGCCGTTCTGGCCGGCTGTCCAGCACAACCTGATCTGGCTGCTCTTCACAGCGCTGCTCCCCACTCCGTTCGGGGTCTTCCTGGCCTACCAGCTCGACCACAAGATCCGCTTCACCCGCCTCTACCAGACCGCGATCTTCATGCCGATGGTGCTGTCCCTGGCGGTCGTCGGCTTCATCTGGGAGATCATCTACAACCCCGACACCGGCCTGCTCGACGGTGTGATCGGCCACCACATCAACTGGCTGGGCAATCCCCACCTCAATCTGTGGGCCGTCCTGGTCGCCTCCGGCTGGCGGCACACCGGGTACATCATGATCCTCTACCTGGCCGGGCTGAAGGGCTTCGACCCCGCCCTGAAGGAGGCGGCCGCTCTCGACGGCGCCAACGGACGCCAGACCTTCATGAGAGTGGTGCTGCCGGCCCTGAAGCCGGTCAACATCATCGTCCTGGTCGTCACCCTCATGGAGTCACTGCGCGCCTTCGACGTCGTCTACGTCCTCGGCGGCGGCACCGGAAGCAAGCCCGGCATGGAACTGCTGTCGCTGCTCATCACCGACAACATCATCGGCGAGTCCAGCCACATCGGATACGGGTCCGCGCTCGCGGTCATCCTGCTCATCGTCTCCCTCGCCGCAATCGGGACGTTCCTCGTCCAGACATTC
This sequence comes from Streptomyces sp. NPDC001204, assembly GCF_053598035.1. Lineage (NCBI taxonomy): Bacteria > Bacillati > Actinomycetota > Actinomycetes > Kitasatosporales > Streptomycetaceae > Streptomyces > Streptomyces sp. NPDC001204. The sequence goes on from NZ_JBSFJL010000016.1 coordinate 116,455, forward strand.
CGCAAGGAGGACCAGTGACCACGACCGCCGCACCACCGGCCCGCCGGTCACGCCCCTCGCGGACCTATCACGCCGCGGGCTCCGCAAGGCCGAAGCGGCAGACCGCACGCCACATCATGCTCGGCGGCACAGCGCTGCTGTGGCTCGTCCCGCTGCTCTGGGCCGTGTACACCTCCCTGCGTCCCTATTCCGACACCGCCCGGCACGGGTATCTGTCCTGGCCGCACAGCATCGGCCTGCGGAACTTCTCAGACGCGTGGAACCAGTCCGGGATGCCGCACTTCTTCTGGAACTCCGTACTCATCACGGTTCCGGCAGTGCTCGGCACCCTGCTTTTCGCCGCAGCCGTGGCCTTCTTCGTCGCGCGGTTCGACTTCCGCTGGAACGTCGCACTGCTGATGCTCTTCACCGCGGGAAACCTGCTCCCCGCACAGGTCCTGATCACGCCCCTGTACCGGCTGTACCTTCTCGTGCCGCTGCCCGCGTGGATGAGCGATTCCCTGCTCGTCTACAACTCCCTGTGGGGCATCATCTTCATCCACATCGCCTACCAGTGCGGCTTCTGCACCTTCGTGCTGAGCAACTACATGAAGACGGTCCCGAAAGAGATCTTCGAAGCCGCTCTCGTGGACGGTGCCCCGGTGTGGCGGCAATTCTTCCAGATCGTGCTGCCGTTGTGCCGGCCGGCGTTCGCGGCGCTGGCGACCCTGGAATCCATCTGGATCTACAACGACTTCTTCTGGTCGCTCGCGCTGATCCAGGCGGGTGACAAGCGTCCCATCACCTCCGCACTGGCCAATCTCCAGGGCGCTTACTTCACCAATCCCAACCTCATCGCGGCAGGTGCTCTCATGACCGCGATCCCCACGCTGCTGGTGTACTTCGCGCTCCAGCGACAGTTCATCAGCGGCCTCACCATCGGCTCGGGCAAGGGCTGAGCCGCCGACCCGACGCCCCGGCCGTCGGTTGCCCGACCACTTCCCCCGGCGTCCTGTCCGGAACACGCCCCTGACCGGCACAACGCCCGTTCCTCACGGGTGCAACCGCGCGATTCCGCTCATTGCATCCCCAGGAGGCAGACCCATGCGGTCACCCTCGTACAGAGCTCTGCGCGGAGCCCTCGCCGGCTCCCCACGCCACACCATGAGAGTCATGCTGGTCCTGGCCGTCACGGCCGCGCTCGCTACAGCGGTCCCCACCGCCACCCGGGCCACCGCCGCCTCCAGGTCCACGACCGCAGCCGCCGCCCCGGCTGCGACCACGGCGGACGTCACTTCCGGCATTGCGGCCAAGCCGTTCATGGGCTGGTCCAGCTGGAGCATGCAGTCCTCCCAGTACCCGGGCCTGAACCCGAACGGCAACTACAGCTACCTCACCGAGGCGAATGTCCTGAAGCAGACGGACGCCCTCGCCGCCACGCTGAAGAAGTACGGCTACAACCACGTCAACATCGACGCCGGCTGGTGGATGGACAACAACTGGACGACCGAGTTCGACCAGTACGGCCGGCAGACGCCCGACCCGGTCCGGTTCCCCCACGGCATGAAGTCGGTCGCCGACCACATCCACTCCAAGGGCCTCAAGGCGGGTATCTACCTGCCCGTCGGCCTGGAGAAGGGCGCGTACGGCGACGGCAGGGTGCCGATCCGGAACGCCCCCGGCTGCACCACCGCGGACATCGTCTACCCGGACCTGCGCACCACCAACGGCTGGGACAGCGCCTACAAGCTGGACTTCGACAACCCCTGCGCGCAGAGGTACATCGACTCGCAGGCGCGGATGCTCGCGGACTGGGGCTACGACTTCCTGAAGTTGGACGGGGTGGGTCCGGGCTCGTTCAAGTCCGGTGACAACTACAACAACGTCGCGGACGTCGCCGCCTGGCACAAGGCCATAGCCGACACCGGGCGCCCGATCCACCTCGAGCTCTCCTGGTCACTCGACATCGGTCACGCCGCCGACTGGAAGAAGTACTCCAACGGCTGGCGCATCGACACCGACGTCGAGTGCTACTGCAACACCCTGGTCACCTGGGACAACTCGGTCAAGGGCCGGTGGGACGACGCCCCCGCGTGGAGCGGCAAGGCCGGCCCGGGCGGCTGGAACGACCTCGACGCGATCGATGTCGGCAACGGGGCGATGGACGGCCTCACCAACGCCGAACGGCAGAGCTACATGACCCTGTGGGCCATCAACAAGTCGCCCCTGTTCACTGGTGACGACCTCACCCAGCTGGACAGCTACGGTCTTTCCCTGCTGACCAACCAGGAAGTCATCGCCGTCGACCAGAACAACTCGCCCGTCGCACGTCCCGTCACCCCGATGGGCGACGAGCAGGTCTGGGGAACCAAGAACTCCGACGGCAGCTACACCGTCGCCCTGTTCAACCTCGGCGAATCGCCGGCATCCGTCACCGCCAACTGGGCGTCCCTCGGGTTCACCGGCGCGGCCTCCGTGCGTGACCTGTGGAACCACAAGGACCTCGGGACGTACAAGAACAAGATCACCGCGACGCTGCCCGCACACGGCTCCCGGCTGTTCACCGTCAAGCCCGGCGGCGCGCCACTGGCGACCACCAGCTACGAGGCGGAGTCCGCGAACAACACCCGAACCGGCAACGCCTCCGTCGCCGCATGCGACTCCTGCTCCGGCGGCAAGAAGGTCGGCAACCTCTACCTCGACAGCAGGCTGCAGTTCAACGACATCACGGTGAAGAAGGACGGCATCTACCCCGTCAACGTCTCCTATGTCAGCGGCGACCCCCGCTCGGTGACCGTCTACTCCAACAGCGGCAACGGCACCAGCCTCAAGTTCCCCTCCACGGGCGACTGGGGCACGGTCGGGACCATCAGCGTCGAGTTGGCGCTGAAAGCGGGTTCCAACACCGTCACGTTCGACAGCGGCTGGGACTACTCGCCCGACATCGACAGGATCGACGTACCCAAGTCCGCCTGACCGCTCCGCGGGCCCGGAAGTGACACGACCGGGCCCCGCACCCGGCAACTGCCCCGGGCCTCCGCACAGTCCCGCGGCATCCGGGCTTCACGCCCGGCGTATTCCCCGCACACAACGCCCGACGACATACATGTGTCGTTCCCGCACGCGCCGTTCCCCGGACATGGAGTGCACAACGTGGACACCCAGCACACCGAAACGCGCGACAACCACCCGAGCCGAAGGGGCTTCCTGGCCTTCGCCGCCGCAGCCGGCACGGCCGCCGCCCTCGGCGGCCTGCCCGCCTTCACCGCCTCGGCCGCCCCCCAGCGCCCGACCACCTCACCCCTGCTGTCCGCGGCCGCCGCCGCGAAGAACCAGTTGTGGTGGCAGGCTCCCGGCTCATCCAACTCGATGATCCAGCAGGGTCTGCCGGTCGGGAACGGGCGCCTCGGAGCGCTCGCGAGCAACGATCCCTCCAGCGAACTGCTGACGATCACCGACGCCACCCTGTGGTCCGGTGGCCTCAACGACACCCTGCAGAGCGACGGCCAGTTCCCCTACGGCCGCGACGACTTCGGCTCGCTGACCCTGCTGGCCGAGCTGACCGTCGACATCCCCGGCCACGACCTGGGCTCCGTCGACAACTACCGTCGCACACTCGACCTGGCCCAAGGCCTCGTCAGCGCCTCGTACGACCTGTCCGGCGTCACCTACCACCGACAGATCTTCGCCAGTCGCCCCGACGACGTCATCGTCCTGTACTTCTCCCGGCAGGGCAGCGGCACCTACACCGGTACCGTCTCCCTCACCGGCACGCACGGCGAGTCCACCACCGCCGACAGCGCCCGGCGTTACGCCTCGTTCAGCGCCTCCCTCGCCAACGGGCTGAAGTACGGCGCCGCCGTCACCGCGTACAGCAACGGCGGCACGGTGGCCGTCAACGGTACGTCGATCTCCTTCAGCGACTGCAAGGACCTCACCGTCGTGGTCAGCGGCGGTACCAACTACGCGCCCGAAGCGGCCGCCGGGTTCCGTGACCCGTCCGTGGACCCGGAGCGCCTGGCGCGGACCAAGGTCCTCGACGCGGCCGGCCACTCCGCGAGCACCCTGCTGCACACACATGTCGCCGACTTCCGCCCGATGTTCGAGCAGCTGGACGTCAACCTCGGCACGTCGTCCGCCGCACAGCGCAAGCTGGACACCTGGCACCGGGTGCAGGCACGCCACCGGGACGACGTCCCCGACCCGGAACTTGAGGCCGCCTACCTGCAGTTCGGCCGCTACCTGATGATCTCCGGGTCGCGGGGCAGCCTGCCGATGGGCCTTCAGGGGCCGTGGCTGGACGGCAACGACCCGGACTGGATGGGCGACTACCACACCGACATCAACATCCAGATGAATTACTGGATGGCCGACCGCGCGGGCCTGTCCGGCTGCTTCGACGCCTTCACGGACTACTGCCTCGCGCAGCTGCCTTCCTGGACGGACGTCACCCAGCGGCTGTTCAACAACCCGACCAACCGGTACCGCAATTCCAGTGGCAGGATCGCCGGCTGGACCGTGGCCATCTCCACCAACCCCTACGGCGGAGGCGGCTGGTGGTGGCACCCGGCCGGCAACGCCTGGCTCTGCCAGAACCTGTTCGAGCACTACGAGTACACGCAGGACGGCGCCTACCTCGAAAAGATCTACCCCCTCATCAAGGGTGCGGTGGAGTTCTGGGAGGCACGCCTCATCACCACGACCGTCACCGACGCCTCCGGGGCCTCGCGCGAGGTCCTCATCGCCGACAGCGACTGGTCGCCCGAGCAGGGCCCGCTCGACGCCAAGGGCATCACCTACGCCCAGGAACTGGTCTGGAACCTCTTCGGCAACTACCGCACCGCAACCCAGGTACTCGGCAAGGACACCTCCTACGGCGCGACGATCGACGGTCTTCGCCGGCACCTGTACCTGCCCGTGGTCAGCCCCACGACCGGCTGGCTGGAGGAGTGGATGTCGCCCGACAACCTCGGCGAGACCACACACCGGCACCTCTCCCCGCTCGTCGGCCTCTTCCCCGGCGACCGTATCCGCCCGGACGACTCCACGCCGAAGGACATCCTCGCCGGCGCGACGGCCCTGCTGACCGCCCGCGGCATGAACAGTTTCGGCTGGTCCAACGCCTGGCGCAGTCTGTGCTGGTCACGGCTGAAGAACGCGGAGAAGGCCTACCAGCTCGTCGTCAACAACCTGAAGCCGTCGGCGGGCGGCAGCAACGGCACCGCGCCGAACCTCTTCGACATCATGGACATGGGGCAAGGCCGCGGCATCTTCCAGATCGACGCGAACTTCGGCACCCCCTCCGCGATGATCGAGATGCTGGTCTACTCCCGGCCGGGCCACGTCGAGCTGCTGCCCGCACTGCCCGCCGCGTGGGCGGCATCGGGCTCGATATCCGGCGTCGGCGTCCGCGGCGGCTTCGTCGCCGGCCTCAGCTGGAAGAACGGCAAGGTCACCCGGGTGACGCTGAAGAGCGTCGGCGGCCGTGACACGACCGTCTACGCGGGCAGCGCCTCACGGAAGATCAGCCTCAAACCCGGTGAATCCGTCACGCTGGGCACCCTCGGCTGAGGCCGGCTCGTCACACGTGACCGGACGGCCGTCCGGCCCGCGTAACGACGCCCTGCGGCAAGGGTGTCGCGACGCTGCTCGTAACGGTCGGGTCCAAGCCCTTGGTGATGCCGCCTCCTGCGCCCCCACAGCACCTCACCCAGAGCCGGTGAGCCCAGCCCGCCGCGGACGAGAGAAGAGTGGAGATCGACGATGTCCCCCAACAACAAGGGAAGCGTGGCGGCCGGTTGCCGACCACGCCGCAGATCCTGGCTGACCGTGGTCGGCGCGCTGACCGGCTTTGCCCTCACGGTCGTTCCGCTGAGCACCGCGAACGTGGCGAGCGCCGCCACGTTCGCGGTGCAAGGCAAGGGCACACGGGTCAGCGCCTGGTCACCCAGCATGACGACCGGCGGCCCGTCCTTCAGCAACCAGAGCATCCGGATGGTGGTCCACAGCAGCGTCGCGGGCTCGGGCGCTCGCATCACCTTGTCCAACCGGTACAGCACCTCCCCGCTCGAGGTCAGCGCCGTGGACGTGGCCGTCCAGGCGAGCGGCGGAGAGGCCGCACGCGGCACCACCCGGAACGTCACCTTCGGAAACTCCGGTCACGTCACGATCCCCGCCGGCCAAGAGGCGGTCAGCGACGTCATCCCGATCTCGGTCAGCGCCGGGGAGAACCTGCTCGTCAGCCTCTACGTGCCCGGCACGACGGGCACGTCGACCTGGCACTCCGACGCATTCGACACGACCTACATCGCCTCCGGCGATCACATCGGTGACGACAGCGCTGCCGCGTTCGGCACCACCACGACCTCGTGGTACTACCTGGCAGGGATGGACGTCGTCTCGCCGACAGCGAAGGGCACCGTCGTCGCCTTCGGCGACTCCATCACCGACGGCTACCACTCCTCCACGGGCACCTACACCCGGTGGCCGGACTTCCTCGGGCGCCGGCTGGGCGCCGACCGGGGCCCGCAGAAGCTGAGCGTCGTCGACGCCGGCATCGGTGGCAACCGGGTCCTCACCGACGTGCCCAACCTGTGGCAGGGGGTCAGCGCCCTCAAGCGCTTCGGGCACGACGCCCTCGGCCAGCCAGGCGTCAAGGACGTGATCCTCTTCGAAGGCATCAACGACATCGGCAACAACGCCGGACCCAACAGCGGGCCCCTGACCGCCCAGGACCTCATCAACGGCTACCGGACCCTGATCGACGAGGCTCATGCCGCCCGCGTCAATGTCATCGGTGCAACGCTGATGCCCGACGAGGGCAACGGGTACTACACGCCTGCCGCCGAGGCGATCCGCCAGGACGTCAACCAGTGGATCCGTACCAGCGGAGCCTTCGACGGCGTCATCGACTTCGACCGGTTCATGCGCGACCCCGCGAACCCGGCCGCCCTCAAACCCGCCTACGACTCAGGTGACCACATCCACCCCAACGACGCGGGCATGAAGGCGATGGCCGACGCCATCGACCTGCGGCTACTGCGCACCTGACACACGCAGGCACCGGCCCCCTCCGAGGTGGCGCCCCCGAGGCTCGTGCGACCCGTCGGGCCGTGCGGAGCGCCGGTTCGACCGTTCGGCTGGCGACGGACACCCGCATGCACGACAGAAAGGGAAAGCCGATCCGATCTGTGGAAGTTTGGAGCGGACGCCTGACAGGCAATGACGGCGCGGGGGCGATCCCCGTTCCGAGAGTCGGCCCGGGGACAGTGGAGGTAGCCGATGGACAGCGGCGGACGGTCGCCGGCCCCGGGCTCCGGCGAGCCGCAGCGCCCGAGTTCGGACGAGGGGCACAAACAGGGACGCCTCGATCGCGCTCGCGCTGTCGCGGCGGCGCAGGCCGCCAAGTGGGCCGCTCGCACCCGGGCCCTCGTGCGGCGGGTCGAGCGGACTCCTCCGCCCCCGGGGCCGTTCCGTCCCGGCTTCTGGCGCAGTCCCCTCCGCGGGCCCTGGATGACGTCCGTGTTCGGACTGGTGCTGCTGATCGGAATCCCGCTGCTCTTCGTCACCGGGATGCTCTCCTACGCCGCCTACAACCCGGGACTCGACCGCATCAACGACCAGACCCCGCACAAGGGCCTGCTGGGTTTCTACCTCTTCGCCTGGCCCACCCATCCGTACTGGCTGTACCGGCTGACCCAGGGCGTGCACGTGACGCTCGGCGTGGTCCTCGTGCCGGTGCTGCTGGCCAAGTTGTGGTCAGTGATCCCGAAGCTGTTCGAGTGGCTGCCGGTCCGCTCCGTCGCCCACGGACTGGAGCGGTTGTCCCTGCTCATGCTGGTCGGCGGGGTGATCTTTGAGTTCGTCACCGGCATCATCAACATCCAGCTCTTCTACGTCTTCCCCGGCTCCTTCTACACCCTGCACTTCTACGGCGCCTGGGTGTTCATCGCCGCGTTCGTCGTCCACGTGTGTCTCAAACTCGGCCGGATGACCCGCGCCCTGCGCTCCCGCAGCCTGGCCGCCGAACTGCGCACTGACCTCGCGAACACACGGCCCGAGCCCCCCGACCCCGACGGCCTGGTCCCGATCGCTCCCGCGCCGCCGACGATGACCCGGCGCGGCGCGCTCGCCATGGTGGGGGGCGGATCGCTCCTCCTCCTGGTGGTCACCGCGGGACAGAGCATTGGCGGCCTGCTGCGCAACACCGCCCTTCTCGCGCCCCACAACCGCACCCCGGGCGGCGGCCCGAACGGCTTCCAGATCAACAAGACCGCGGCGGCCGTCGGTGTCACCCCCGCGCACGTCGGCCCCGACTGGCGCCTGGAGATCCACGGCCCCGGTCCGACGCTCGTCTTCACCCGCGCACAGCTCCTCGCGATGCCCCAGCATGCCGCCGCGCTGCCTATCGCCTGCGTGGAAGGATGGTCCACCCACGACCAGCAATGGAGCGGCCTTCGGCTGGCCGACCTCGCCGCCATGGCAGGCCTCCCCGACGCCGGAAGCGTCCTGGTGCAATCCGTCCAACCACCCGGCCCCTACAGCTCGGTGGTCCTGCGGGGCAACCAGATCCACGACCCTCGATCGCTGCTCGCCCTGCACGTCAACGGCGCGGACCTCTCACTCGACCACGGCTACCCGGCCCGCGTCATCGTCCCGGCCAACCCCGGCGTGAACAACACCAAGTGGGTGCACCGGCTCACCTTCAGGACGTGACCAATGGCACGCTTCGTCCGCTGGTACGGCTCCGGCCCCCTCCACCTGCTCGTCCTGATCGCCTCGTTCGCAATCACCGGCTATGCCCTGGTACGCCTGTTCGCCGTCCGCCCGCTCGAGGTCGCGATCTGGTTCGTCGGCGCGGCGATCCTCCATGACCTCATCCTGCTGCCCCTGTACTCGCTCGCCGACCTGTCGACACAGGCTGTCCTACGGCATCGCGCCACCCGCATGCCACAACCGCCGTGGATCAACTACCTGCGCGTGCCCACCTTTCTCTCCGGTGTGCTCCTGCTTGTCTGGTTCCCCCTCATCTTCGCCCTCTCGACCCCCTACCCGGGTGCCACCCGGTTGACCATGGACGTCTACATCGGCCGGTGGCTGGCCATCACCGCCGTACTCTTCGCCGCCTCCGCCGTGGCCTTCGCTCTCAAGCTCCGCCGCGTCCGGCGGGCCGCGCGCGCCGACGAGGAACGACCTGCGCCAGGTCACGGCGCTGCATCGTGACGACCGACGAGGACGGCTCGCCCTGCGCAGCGGGAGACCCCTATGCGCTCGCCCTGCGAACCGGCCACGGACCGGTGTATCTACGCTTGGGGAACGGGGGCCGGATCCGGATGCCTGTGCATCGCTGGTACGCGCAGCCCACCCTGGCCGACGAATCCGTACTCAATCGCTGCGTCGGCCCCGTTCTCGACGTCGGCTGCGGACCGGGCCGGCTGTGCGGGGCACTCCTGAGTCGCGGGGTCTTCGCGCTCGGCGTCGATGTGGCTCCCCGCGCGGTGGCCCATACCATCGCTCTCGGCGGAATCGCACTGTGCCGATCGGTGTTCGACCGGCTACCGGCCGAGGGAGGCTGGCAGACCGTCCTGCTCATCGACGCCAACATCGGTATCGGCGGTGACCCGCATGCCCTGCTGTACCGCTGTATCCAGCTCACCGCCCCGACGGGTGTTCTCCTCGTCGAGGTCGACCCCGACGATGTCGAGGAGCTCTGCAGCGCCCGGTTCGAAGACATCCATGGCCACGAAGGGCCGCCGTTCCCCTGGGCGCGTCTGGGAGCACCAGCGCTCCACAGGGTCGCCGAGGACCTTGCCCTCAGCGTCACCGACCAGTGGAGATGCGGCCACCGATGCTTCCTCGCCCTCGGCCGCCAGGACCCGACCTCGGGACGTCGTTACTGAGCGGGGCTGACGACGCGGTGGCGGGACACGACGTAGGCCGCCCAGACACCAGGCGCCGGGTGCGACACCAGGCCGTCTCGCCACCCGCTCGGGGCAACCGCCGACGGCCAGCGCATGCGATCCACCGATCGTGCTGATTGGGTGGGGGCGAATCCGCTGTGCAGGGAGGCTGGGATCAATGACACTCGTCGGGCACCCGGAGAGACCTGCGGCGCAGGCGACTGCTCACGTCGTCCTGGCCGGGCCACCTCCGGCCCAAGGTGGACGGGCTGCGAGACATGAGTGCGCGACCGATCGGTGACCACGCTCTGCTGTCCGACTGCCGCTCGGCCGCGCTGGTGACCTCCGACGGCTCGGTGGACTGGCTGTGTCTGCCCCGGTTCGACAGCCCGGCGATCTTCGCTCGACTCCTCGACGAGGACGCCGGCCACTGGTCCATCCGCCCTGTCACCGACCCGATCGACATCAGCCGCCGTTACGTCGAGGACACCCTTGTTCTGGAGACGGTCTTCCGCACAACCGGGGGTACGGCGGTCCTGCGGGATGCCCTCGCCCTGGGGCGGCGCGAACGCGGGCACGCGCTCGGCACCGCTTCCCCCGGAACGCTCCTGCGGCAGTTCACCTGCACCGAAGGACGGGTAACCATCGAGATCGCCTACGCGCCGCGCCCGGAGTTCGGACTCGTCCACCCCTTGCTCTCAGCCGTGCGAGGCGGGCTCGCGGCGCACGGGGGAGCCCACGTTCTGCTGCTGTCGAGCCCCGTCGACCTGCAAGTGAGCGGCTCCACAGCACACGGCCGAATCCCGCTCTCGGCGGGGCACCGCCTCGGATTCGCCCTGCAGGTCAGGCCGGCGTGGGAAAGGGAGCCGGTGGGCTGGCGGGCAGGGCGGATCCGGCGCCGCATGTCCGACACCATCGCGGGCTGGCGTTCCTGGTCGAAGCTCCACCGCGGCTACGTCGGCCCCTGGCAGGACGAGGTGAGCCACAGCGGACGCGTGCTGCGAGCCCTGACCTTCGCTCCCAGCGGAGCCATTGTCGCCGCTGCCACTACCTCCCTGCCCGAGACAGCGGGCGGGAAGCGCAACTGGGATTACCGCTACACCTGGGTCCGCGACGCGAGCTTCACCCTTCAGGCGCTTGGCACGGCCGCCTGCGAGAAGGAGAAGAACCGGTTCTTCGACTTCCTCGCCCGCACCGGGGCAACCCAACTCGACCGCGGCGTCGACCTGCAGATCATGTACGGCATCGGCGGCGAACACGACCTGAGCGAGCGGCTCCTGCCGCACCTGACCGGCTGGCGCAACAGCAGCCCCGTGAGGATCGGCAACGACGCCTGGCGCCAGCGCCAACTCGACGTCTACGGTGAACTCCTCGATGCCGCTCACCAGACCCTTCCGCCCGGTGAGCCTCTCGACCCGGCCACCCGGACCTTCCTGTTCCAGACGGCCGAGGCAGCCGCCCAGCGGTGGACCCAACGGGATCAGGGCATCTGGGAAAGGCGCGGACCCAGCAGACACTTCCTCCACTCGAAACTGATGTGCTGGGTCGCCCTGGACCGCGCCATCGCCATGGCCCCCGCCCTCCAAGCCGACGAACGCCTGCCCCACTGGCAGCACGAGCGCGACCAGATCCGCCAAGCCATCGAACAACGCGGCTGGAACTCCGGCCTGCGCGCCTTCACCCAGGCATTCGACAGTGACGACCTCGACGCCTCCGCGCTGATGCTGCCCATCGTCGGCTTCTTGCCACCGCACGACCCCCGTGTACAGTCCACCGTGCTGGCCATCGCCACCCAACTGACCGACCGCAACGGCCTGGTCCGCCGCTATCTCACCGACGAGCTGCAGGAAGAAGAAGGCGCCTTCTTGCTGTGTTCCTTCTGGCTTGCCCAAGCCCTCGCCCTCACCGGCCACACCACCCGTGCACGGCACGTCTTCCAAGCCACCCTCGCACACGCCAACGACCTCGGCCTGCTGGCCGAGGAGACCGACTCCACCACAGCTGAGGCCCTCGGCAACTTCCCCCAAGCCTTCAGCCACATCGGGCTCATCAATGCCGCTCGCGCCATCCGCGATGCCGAGCGACAAACAAGGCACGCCCAGTAGGCGAACCCCTGGTGCGCTCCAACTGCCTTACCGATCAGTACACTCACGCAGGCACACAGTGAACGGTCGCCGACCGTGGCGAAGTCGGCACATCCAGGAGCAGCTCGACCGGCTCGGCCCGATCGAGTACGAAAAGAAGTGCTACGCCGACCAGGCAACGGCTGAACGAGCGAACCTGACGGTCCTTCAACCTGCTCCGACCAGCTGATCAGCACCAGCTGCACAGCCGGGGACCGCACGTCACGAAGCCGTAAGCCGGTACGGGCGGTGAGGGGCGTCCGCCTGGCATACGGTTCCAGCATGATGCGTCGATTCCTTGTCTCAGACGCGATTGCCGCGGCCGCACTGCTGACGACGGCCGGGTGCTCGTCATCCGCCGGACACACCCAAGCAACGTCAACCCCGTCCACCGCGGTCTCCCGGGCGACGACGGTACCTACAGGTCCCTTCACCCTCGGCAGAGGCCAGGGTTTCGACGCGTCAGGCGCGTTCCTCCCCCTGATGACCTGCGATAGTCCCCACGACTACTCCCCCGGGCTTACGTTCGAGAATGTCCCGGCCGGTACCGCCGAACTCGGCCTGTCCATGGTCGACCTGGCGAACCAGAAGATCCACTGGCTGCAGGTCGGCCTTCCCGCGACAGCGCCGGGAACGCAGCCGCACACCCTTACGCCCGGTGCCCGGGAACTCCTGAACGACTTCGGCGAAGCGACGTACGACGGTCCCTGCCCGCCCGCCGGCCACACACACAAGTACCAGCTGACGCTGTACGCGCTCCGCAACCCCCTGCCCGCGTCCTTCGGCCAGAACACCTCGCCGAGCCAGACCCTGAAGGAACTGCGGAGTCAGGCCGCCGCCACCGCGGCGCTGGTCGCCCCCTACAGGCGGCACTGACGCAGCGGAGCCGCGGGGCCGGGAGCACCCCGGGCACGCTCGATCACCGCCGCCGCCTCGGCGCTGCACGTCGAACTCTGCCGTCACAGCCAGCCCCGGTTCACCAAACCCGGACCTGGTCGCCTACGCCGAGAGCTTTGGCGCCCGCGGGTACGCGGTCAAAACCGACCATCTGCTGCCCGCGCACGCGCCGTTTTGATCGCCCTCTCCTCCGACGGCAGGGGCCGGACCATGTCCTTCTTGGCGGAGCGCCCCGGCACTCCCAGTGCTGCTGGCAGAACAGATGCCCCACCCACCCCCGCCTGGAGTGGCCAACGGCCAATCCACGTACCTATGAGGATTGCGGCTGCCGAGGCTTCGGCGTCTACGTGCGCAGACGCTACATCACCCACGCCACCGGCGAGCGGCTGCCGCCACAGCAGGTCGCCCCAAGACCTGGATGTCCCTGTTCCGTAAGGGGTCCGGGCGTTCCGCGACGGCCTTGCGACAGCTGTGATGGGGGTATGCGATCGCGATTGTTTCCGCCGGCGTTCAAGGGCAGGTTGCACGATGCCCGCACGGCGACCTCGATCGGACGGTGGCTCGGCCTCGCCTTCGTGGTCTGCTTCGTCACCGGTCTGATCAGCCATGTGCTGCAGCATCCGCCCGGGTGGCTGGCCGATGACCTGCCGAGCCGCCCGGTGTGGGGCTACCGGTTCACGCAGGGGCTGCACGTCGCCTCGGGTATCGCGGCGATTCCACTGCTGCTGGCGAAATTGTGGACGGTGTACCCGCGGCTGTTCGCCTGGCCGCCGGTGCAGTCGGTGCGGCACGCACTGGAGCGGTTGTCGGCGGCCGTGCTGGTGGCGGCGGCCGTCTTCGAAGTGGCCACGGGATTGCTGAACACCGCACAGTGGTATCCGTGGCCGTTCTCCTTCGTGCCGGTGCACTACGCCGTGGCCTGGCTGGTGGCCGGAGTGCTGGTGCTGCACGTCGCGGTCAAGGCCCCCGAGATCCGGGCCCACTGGAGCCGGCGATCGCCGGGGACCCTGGCTCTGCCGGAGGAGGACGGGCCCGACCGGCGTTCGCTGCTGGTTGCGGTGGCAGCGGCGGTCGGTGCGGTCACCGTGACCACCGTGGGCCAGTCCTTCACGCCCCTGAAGGACCTCGTCCTGCTCGCACCCCGCCATCCCGATCACGGCCCCCAGGGCCTGCCGGTCAACCGCACCGCCGCCGCGGCCGGAGTCGGCCTGATACCCGCCGAGCGCTACCGTTTGACGGTCGCCGGACCGCGGCCCTGCACACTGACGCTGGATGAGCTGCGGGACCTGCCGCAGCACGAGGTGGAACTGCCGATCGCCTGCGTGGAGGGATGGAGCAAGTCCGCCCGCTGGACGGGCGTTCGGGTCATCGACCTCCTTGAGCTTGCCGGCGCTCATCCGCACGCCCGCGTTCGCGTGGTGTCACTGCAGAGTCGGGGCGGATACCGGGTCTCCGAAATGGGGCACGAGCACGCCCGCGACCCGCTGACTCTGCTCGCTCTGCGTCTCAACGGCGAGGAACTCTCCCCCGACCACGGCTACCCGGTGCGTTTGATCGCTCCGAACCGGCCCGGTGTGCTGCAGACCAAGTGGGTCGGCCGACTGGAGGTGCTGTCATGAGGATGAGCGTGGCGCGGCTCCTCACGGGTCTGATCGGCCTGTCGCTGATGGGCGTCGGCGTCTCCCTGCTGCTGGACGTGCGTGACCTGCCGGGTGTCCTGGTCTGGCTGGGCGGGGCGGTGGTGCTGCACGACGTGCTGATCGCACCTCTGGTGCTGTTCATCGGGTGGGTGCTGGTCCGCGGCGGTGTGCGCGGGCCGGTCCGCGGGTCACTGCTGGTGGCGGGCGCTCTGACGGCGGTGGCCCTGCCGGTGCTCCTCCGCCCGGGGAAGCCCGCCAACTCCTCGGTCCTGCCGCTGGACTACCCGCGCGACTGGCTGCTCGCGATGGTGGCGGTGGCGACGGTCACGGCCCTCCTGTCGGCCGCGTGGGGAATCCACCGCAGCCGACGGCGGCCGCCTTCGTAGGTCTGCGTCCACGCTCCGGCGCCGGGCCGTCTCACGGGTGTCCTACGCACCTGCGGAAGTGAACGGTGTCGGGCTTAGCGGGTTCGTGGCCCTCGGACTGCTGGTGTCGCTGTGGGGCAGGCCGCGCCGCGACGCCGAAGGTGCCCTGACCGTACTCGCCTGGGCGGGCCGCTTCTGCTACGCCATCTATGACACCGGGCTGGACGCGGTGGCGGGCATTTCCGCCGGGACGGCGGTGGGCGGCGATGTGCACGAGGTGGTGGGGCGGCTGTTCGCGGCCGGCGACGAGCTGGGCCGGGCCGCGGGGCCGGTCGACCATGCTCGGCTTCGCCGTGGGCCACGGCCTGCCGGCGCCGACTGCCTCACAACCCGACGATGCTCGGTTTGCGGCGGGAAGGCTTACGAACCCCTGACGATCCGGCGTCGTGCGGTCGCCCGGAGGGCCCGTGGCCGTACGGTCGGTGGCATGTTGATCCTGGTCACCGGAGGCGCGGGCTTCATCGGCTCGCACGTCGTCACCGCCCTTACCGGCGCCGGGCACGGCGTGCGCGTGCTCGACGCGCTGTTGCCCGCCGCACACCGCACGTCCCCGCCCATCCCCGACGGAGTGGACTTCAAACACGCGGACGTGCGCGACGCGGCGGCTGTGGCCGAGGCCCTGCAGGGTGTGGACGTCGTCTGCCATCAGGCGGCGATGGTCGGGCTCGGCAAGGACTTCGGTGACGCTCCCGCTTACGTGGGCTGCAACGACCTGGGCACCGCGGTGGTGCTGGCCGGCATGGCCGAGGCCGGGGTGCGTCGTCTGGTGCTGGCGAGTTCGATGGTGGTCTACGGAGAGGGCCGCTACGAGTGTCCGTCGCATGGCGTCGTACGGCCGGGGCCGCGCAAGGTGGCGGACCTCGAAGCGGGCCGCTTCGATCCGCCCTGCCCGAGGTGCGGTGAGCCGCTCGCCCCCGGTCTGGTGACCGAGGACGCCCCGCTTGATCCGCGCAACGTCTACGCCGCCACCAAGCTCGCGCAAGAGCACCTGGCCTGCGCGTGGGCGCGTGCCGTCGGCGGGCGGGTGGCCGCGCTGCGCTACCACAACGTGTACGGGCCCGGGATGCCGCGTGACACCCCGTACGCGGGCGTCGCGTCACTGTTCCGGTCCGCGCTGGAGCGCGGCGAGGCACCGCGCGTGTTCGAGGACGGCGGCCAGCGGCGGGACTTCGTCCATGTACGGGACGTGTCCGGTGCCAACCTCACGGCCCTGGACGGTCTGTCCGGTCTGCCGGAGGGGACCGCGCGGGCGTACAACGTCGGCAGCGGCGAGCCGCACACAGTGGGAGAGACGGCCGCCGTCCTGGCCGAGGCGCATGGCGGGCGGGCGCCGGTGGTCACGGGTGAGTACCGGCTCGGCGACGTCCGCCACATCACCGCCTCGTCACGCAGGCTGCGCGACGAACTGGGCTGGAAGCCGCAGGTCGCCTTCGTGGACGGAATGACGGAGTTCGCGACGGCCCCGCTGAGAGCGGGCTGACGTTTCTCACCGGCCGGCGTCGGCCCCCGACGAAGGCGGAAGGGCCGGCCCCGCTTCTCCCGCAGGGCGGGTCCTGCTCCTGGTGGGCTCCTCAGACAGCGGCGGGCAGGCGGACCTCGAAACGGCAGCCGCCGGGGACGTTGCTCACCGCCGTGCGCCCCTGGTGTGCCTCGACGATGCCGGAAAGTACTCGAGCAGGTCGAACTCTCTGCTGATCAGGGGGAGTTCGGTGCCGTGGTGGGTGGTGCGGCGAGCGTTGGGGTCCAGGGCGAGGAGTCCAGCGCGCCGTCAGCATGATCACAGGAACGGGGCCGTTCTCGCGGATGCGGCGGCAGACCTCAAGCCCGTCCATGCCGGGCAGCACCAGGTCCGGCACCACAACGTCGGGTGGCTGGGCGGCTGAGTGGGCCATGGCGGCGGGTCCGTCACCGGCATCGTCGACGGCGAAGCCCGCCCGGTCCAGGTAGCCGGCGACGACATCGGAGACGGTGGGGGCGTCGTCCACGACGAGTACGCGTTTCACGCCACCGAGTCTCGCACCGGCTTTCGGCCGTCGGCGGGGGCGGCGGTGGACGTCAGCGATCCGTAAGATCGTCAAATCCCTTTTGCCCCTTCTGTTCTCGTAGGGTGAGTGGGGTGACCGAGACATCCCCCTCTTCGCCTGCTCCTGTGGACGTGGTGCTTCCCTGCCTCGACGAGGCGGAGGCCCTGCCATGGGTCCTGGACCGCGTCCCGTCCCACTGGCGCGCGATCGTCGTCGACAACGGCTCCACCGATGGCTCGGCGGACATTGCCCGCGACCTCGGGGCGCACGTGGTCCACGAACCGCGCCGCGGCTTCGGCGCCGCCTGCCACGCCGGCCTCGCAGCCGCCACGGCCGACGTCGTCTGCTTCTGCGACTGCGACGCCTCCCTCGACCCGGCGCTTCTGTCCGCCGTCGCGGGGCCCGTTCTCGACGGTTCCGCCGACCTCGTGCTGGGTCGCCGCCGGCCTGCCACGCGCCGCGCCTGGCCCCTGCATGCCCGTCTGGCCAATGTGGAGCTGGCCCGCCTGATCCGCCGGCGCACCGGACTGCGGCTGCACGACCTGGGCCCGATGCGCGCCGCCCGCCGCGAGTCCCTGCTCGCCCTGGGCCTGACCGACCGGCGCTCCGGCTACCCGCTGCAGATGGTGGTTCGCGCCGCCGACGCAGGCTGGCGGGTGGAGGAGACGGATGTGCCGTACCGGCCCCGTACGGGCCGCTCGAAGGTCACCGGCACCTGGCGCGGTACCTGGCAGGCCGTACGGGACATGCGAGCCGTCCTCGCCGAGCGTCCCGCCGCCGATCCGGTGTCCTCGGTGACCACCCGGGGAACCGGACGATGAGCGCCCGGCTCCCGGTCACGGGGCCGGCCACGCTGCTGGTCATCGCCAAGGAACCCGTCCCGGGGCGGGTCAAGACGCGGCTCACCCCGCCCTACACGCCCCAGGAGGCGGCCGCTCTGGCCGAGGCCGCCCTCGCCGACACCCTGCACACGGTGCTGGAGGCCCCCGCACGGCGCCGTGTCCTCGTTCTCGACGGTGCACCCGGCCCCTGGTTGCCGCCCGGCTTCGACATCGTGCCCCAAGAGGCCGGCGGCCTGGACGAGCGGATCGCGGCCGCCTTCGGCCACTGCGACCGCGGACCGGCCCTCCTTGTCGGCATGGACACCCCCCAAGTGACCACGGATCTTCTCGGGCGCATCGGACGCGAGGGCCACGACGCCTGGTTCGGTCCGGCTGCGGACGGTGGGTTCTGGGCGCTGGGTTTCGCGGTCCCAGCGCGCGCCGCGGCTCTCGTACGAGGCGTGCCGATGTCCACCGACCGCACTGGGGCGATGCAGCGGTGCCGACTCGTCGAGGCGGGGCTGAGCGTGAGCGACCTGCCGAAACTGCGCGATGTGGACACCGCCGCCGACGCCGTCGCGGTCGCCGCTTGCTGCCCACCCGGCTCGCGCTTCGCCTCCACGATGAACTCGCTCGCGGAGGCCGGTCGGTGAGCGGCACCACGAGCGGTACGGAACCTGCCCGCACCGAGTGGACGACGCAGATCGCGGCCCGACGGCATCCGCAGACCGTGGTGGCGTGGCCTGCCCGGCTTCCTGCGCGGTCGTATCCCGCGGATCGGCTCGGTTCAGCAAATCCGGGCGAGCCGTGGACGGACGACCCCTACGCCGACGCCCTGCGCACCGGACGCGGCCCGCTCTTCCTACGCCGCCTGTCGCCACCGGTCCTTGCGGACGGCCCCGGAGGAGAAGGGGAACTGCTGCCGCTGGACGTCGAGCGCTGGTGCGCCGCCCCCGACGCCGCCGACACCGGCGTTCTGCGCCGTTGCACCGACTCCGTCCTCGACGTCGGCTGCGGGCCGGGACGTCTCGTGGCGGCGCTGGCTGCCAGGGGCATACGGGCGCTCGGCGTGGACGTCAGCCCGTCCGCCGTGGCCCGTACCCTCCAGCGCGGGGGTGCCGCCGTGCGCCGGTCCGTGTTCGACCGCCTGCCGGGGGAAGGCCACTGGGGCACCGTCCTGTTGATGGACGGCAACGCCGGCATCGGCGGCGACCCAGCCGCCCTCCTGGTCCGCCTCCGTGCCGTGGTCCCGCCCGGCGGGCGCCTGCTCGCGGAGGCCGCACCGCACGACGTGGACGAGCGCCTCACCGTCCGGGTCGAGGACGCCCACGGCCGGCACGGCCGCCCCTTCCCCTGGGCCCGCGTCGGCACCACCGCCCTGCTGCGTGCAGCCGAGGCCGCGGGTTGGATCCTGACCGGCCGGTGGACGGCCGAGGGCCGCCCGTTCGTGGAACTGCACCGCCCGCCGCCGGGGCATCACGGCGGGCACGACACGGCCACCGGAAGGCCCGAACGCCCATGAGTGACACCGCCGCCTCCCAGCATCAGCCTCCCGAACCGATGCCCAGTCAGCCCGCCGCACCCATGAACCGCACCTCGGCCCGTATCAGCATCATCGTCACCGCGGTCCTCCTGGCCGCGCTCACCGCCGTCGTCTTCGACACCGTTCGCGCGGGCGACAACCAGAGCAACCCCGGCCGGGTGCTGGCCGGATACGCCGTCGCCTGGACGCTGTTCGCCGCCGCGGTATGGGCCGTGCGCAAGGCCCCGGAGCGAGCCGCGACGGGACTGGTCCTGGCCGGTGCGGCCGCCGTGGCGCTGGCCGCGCTCGCCGCACCGCCCCGCACCAGCAACGACATGTACCGCTACGCCTGGGACGGCCGCGTCCAGGCCGCCGGGATCTCCCCGTACGCCCACCCGCCCGCCGCACCTGAACTCGCCAAGCTGCGCGACCAGTGGCTGTTCCCCACCAAAGGCTCCTGTCAGGGCTGGGGACTGACCCGTACGGACAGCGGCCTGTGCGTCCGCATCAACCGCCCCACCGTCCCCACCATCTACCCGCCTGTCGCCGAGGGCTGGTTCTTCGCCGTCCATGTCCTCTCACCACCTGACAGCCGCCACAAACCACTTCAAGCAGGCGGCGCCGTCCTGGCGTTCGGCACCACCGCCGCCCTGCTCACCGTGGGCCGCCGACGCGGCGACCCGCGCCGGGCCGCGGCCCGCACCGCTCTGTGGGGGTGGTGTCCGGCCGTCCCCTTCGAAGCGGTCAACAACGCGCACATCGACACCCTCGGCGTCCTGCTCACCGTGCTCGCCCTCGGCACCGCCACCGCCGGGGCCCGCCGCGGCGCACTCCTCGGCGCCGCGATCGCCGTGAAACTGCTGCCTGTTCTGGCGTTGCCCGGCGCTCTGTCCGGGCAGCGCAGCCCGGCGCGGGTGCTGCGCCTGGTGTTGGCGGTGCTCGCTGTGGTCGCGCTCGCCTACCTGCCCTACGTCATCGCCTCCGGCGCGGGCGTCCTGGGCTACCTGCCGGGCTACCTCCAGGAGGAGGGCTACGAACCCGGGGACGTGCACCGTTTCGCCTTGCTGCGGGTGCTGCTGCCGGACGCCGCCGCAGAAGTGACCGTCATCGTGCTGCTCGCGCTGACGGCCCTCCATGTGTGGTGGCGCGGCGACCCTGCTCGCCCCTGGCGCGGTGCCCTGTTACTGACCGGCACGGCCTTGCTGCTGGTCTCACCCAACTACCCGTGGTACTCACTGATCGTCGTCGGTCTCGTCGCCCTCGACGGCCGCTGGGAGTGGCTGACCATCACCGTCGCCGGCACCGTCCTCTACCTCGGCGGCCGGCTGCTGCCCGACTTCCCCCTCCAGGCGTGGGCGTACGGCACGGCCGCCGTGTGCGTCGCGCTCGGGGCCTGCCTGCGCGCCGCTCCGGCCCGGCACTTCCTGGACCGACGCCACGGCCGGTGCCGGCCCCGCACCTGACACTGATCAAGGACGTCGGCCGGGCGCCCCTGAGGCACTCGCCACCGCCGCGGGCCCGGGCGCCGCACGTGCTCAAGCACTTCCACCGCGCCCGGCTCGCCGGGCGCGGTGGAGCGGATGACCCAATCGTGCACGACCTGTGCAACGCAATCACGACAGGCGACACCGACTGGCTACAGAAAGCGGGTCGGCGGCGTCCGATTCAGTCGAGCCGGGCGGCGGCTTCCTCGGCAAGAGCTTGTGCCAGTTTGCCGAGCCGGGCCGGGTCCCGCTGCGGCTGAAGCCCAAGTCTGTTCTGACCCACTCCCCCAAGCAGCCCGCCCACGGACGGCCGCCGGTGACCCCGCACCCACCGCCGACGCCCACCGACAGGAGCGACGGCGATACGACTGGCCCCGGCGCGTCCGTTCGAAGACGTGCCGGGGCCGGTTCGATTGGTCGCACCCGCCCTCATTGCTTCCGCCGTGCTGCGTGTGCGACGCCTTCCCCGAGGGCGATGCGTTTCTCGCGCTGGGCGGCTACCACCCAAATCGCGGCCCGGCTCCCAACATCGCCTATCAAGCTCCGCCCCAATCCCTTACTCGTTCTCCAACCGGCATGGGAGAAGTGGCAGCGCAAGCAGATGTGCAGGAGATCTAGCGATCGACGCCCGGGGCGAGGGCTCAGTGGCCGCGGCGTATCCATTCATCCAGGTGGGGTGCTTCGTTCTGGATGGTCGTGGTGTCTCCGTGTCCGGTGTGGACGAGGGTGTTCTCGGCCAGGGGGAACAGCAGGTCGCGGATGGACGTGATGATCGTCGGGAAGTCCGAGAACGATCGGCCTGTTGCACCTGGTCCACCGGCGAACAGGGTGTCGCCGGAGAACAGAGCGTGGGCCTCGGGCAGGTGGAGGCAGACCGAGCCGGGCGAGTGTCCGGGGGTGTGGATCACTTCCAGCGTCGTCCCCGCCACGGCGATCCGTTCGCCGTCGACCGTCTCCTGGAACGTTCGGCTCGGGTGGGTCATCTCCCACAGTTGGCGGTCTGCCGGGTGCAGCAGGACCGGGGCGTCGAGGCGGTCACCAAGTCGGGGCGCGACCGAGATGTGGTCGTTGTGTCCGTGGGTACACACGATCGCTGCTACGCGGCGGTTGCCCACCGCTTCCACGATCGGGTCGTCATCGTGGGCCGCGTCCACGACGACGACGTCGTGGTCGTCGCCGACGAGCCAGACGTTGTTGTCGACGTTCCACGTGCCCCCGTCGAGTTCGAAGACCCCGCTGGTGACAACGCGTTCAATACGCAGTGCGCCGCTCACCAGACCACCACCGAGCGCAGCACGCTGCCGGTGTGCATGGTGTGGAAGGCTTCCTCGACGGCGTCGAGGCCGATGCGTTCGGTGACAAATTTGTCCAGCGGCAGTCGGCCTTGCTGATAGAGGTCGACGAGCATGGGGAAGTCCCGTTCGGGCAGACAGTCGCCGTACCAGGACGACTTGAGACTGCCGCCGCGGGAGAAGAAGTCGAGAAGCGGCATGTCCAGGCGCATGTCCGGGGTTGGGACGCCGACGAGGACGACGGTCCCTGCGAGGTCGCGCGCGTAGAACGCCTGCTTCCACGTTTCGGGACGGCCCACGGCGTCGATGACGACGTCGGCGCCGTAGCCACCGGTCAATTCCGTGACGGCGGTGATGATGTTCTGGTCGGTGGCGTTGACCGTGTGGGTGGCGCCGAGCTCTCGGGCCCATGTCAGCTTCTGGTCGTCTCGATCGACAGCGATGATCTTCGAGGCGCCGGCCAGGCGGGCCCCGACGATCGCGGCGTCGCCCACGCCGCCGCAGCCGATCACCGCCACCGAGTCGCCCCGGCTCACGGCTCCGGTGTTGACCGCCGCCCCGAGCCCGGCCATGACACCGCACCCCAGGAGACCGACGACCGCCGGGTCCGCAGAGGGGTCCACCTTGGTGCACTGCCCCGCGTGGACGAGGGTCTTGTCGGCGAACGCACCAATGCCCAGAGCGGGGTTGAGTTCTGTGCCGTCGAGCAGAGTCATCTTCTGGGCGGCGTTGAACGTGTCGAAGCAGTACTGCGGGCGGCCGCGCTTGCAGGCGCGGCACTGCCCGCACACCGCCCGCCAGTTCAGGACGACGAAGTCGCCGGGTTTGATGGAGTCGACGCCTGCTCCGACGCTCTCGACGGTGCCGGCCGCCTCGTGGCCGAGCAGGAAGGGATAGTCGTCGCTGATCCCCCCGTCCCGGTAGGTGAGGTCGGTGTGGCAGACCCCGCAGGCCGCCACGGCAACGACGACCTCGCCGGGACCCGGGTCCGGGATCACGATGTCGGTGAGCTCGGCCGGAGCTCCCTTCGAGCGGGCGATCACGCCGCGGACCTGCTGAGGCATCGGACTGTTCCTTCGTCGTTCGTGGATACAAGCGCATGCGATCCGGTGCATGCCTCAGCGAACCTAACCCTGTGGAGATCATCGAGAGCCTGGCCTTGTGGATAGGAAATCCTCGACCTTCGAACAGTGGGGTGGAGAGTGTAAGGTCGGCGGAATGCCAGATCCGCAGGCCGCAACCGATGGTCTTCTCATGCTGCGGGAAGTCGTCGACGGCCCGTTGCACGACATCGCTCCCCGTTTCTCCCGGCTCCTGTCCCACCGGTGGCCGCACGCAGCGCTCGTGATCTTCACTCGCGAGTGCACGGGACGTCCACGCAAGGTCGCCGGAGCCGCCGATCTGATCCACAAGGTCACCATCGATGAGCTCGAAGACCTCAAGCGGGTCGTCGAGCCCGGCCGGGCCCTGAGCACCACCGCCAGGATCGGTGGTGCTCAGCGCCCGGTGTGGACGGTGCGGGACCGGGGCGACACGCTGCTCCTGCTCGTTCCGCAGAGTCCTCAGAGGCCGGTCCCGTACCCCGCCGAGTTGTCGGCGGTCTTCGGCATCGTGGCGACATCGATCCGGCAGCAGGTCGCCCAGGCCAGTCCCGACTACCTGGCAGAGTCCCGTGCCGCGTCCAGCGAACGGGCACGCACCATCACGGAGATGGTGGCTGCACACGAAACCTCGCTCGTGGCCATTCTGTCCACGCTGCGCTCGTCCGGACTCGACGACGCCAGGGCGCGGCTGGCTGCCACCGATACGGCGTCCGCCGCGTTGATCGCGTTGCGTTCCACGCAGAGGTCCGACCAGGAGTTGTCGCAGGAGACTGCCCATGCGGCCTTCGCGACGCTGCGCAAGGACCTCCGGCAGATGCTGCGCCATCACGAGGCGCACATCGAGTTTGTGGCCCCGCCGAAGGACGGGCGCCCGCTGCCGGGCGAGATCGCCTACGCGGCACGCGCGATGACGCGCGCCACCGTGCTGGCCTTCATCGCCCAGCCCGACCTGACTCGCCTGCGCATCGCCTGGAGCTGCCCGGGCGCCTCGCTGGTGGTCGACGTACGCGACCAGGAATCCGGGAAACTCGACGTGCCGGCCCTGCAACGGCAACTCGACGGCCGTGCACAGACGTTGGGTGCCGCGGTCACCCTGGACGCGGTCCCAGGATGGGGCAGCCACGCGACCATCGGCCTCCCTCTCGAGCCTCCCGCCAATCGGAGCGATGAGACACGTCTGGCAGCCCTCAACCGCCGCGAGCGCGAGGTGCTCCACCTGGTCGCCCAGGGCAGGCGCAACAAGGCGATCGCGGCCGAGCTCGGCATCACGGAAAGCACCGTCAAGTTCCACGTCGCAGGCCTGCTACGAAAACTGGACGTGACCTCGCGCGGAGAAGCAGCCGCGTTCGCCGCCGGCACCAACCTGGGAGCACCGCAGTAGACCGGGCCGGACGCCGCACAGCCCCGGCCGACACGCGACCACGACGAGTGCACTCCCGGTCCCGGGCTGCTTCCGCGCCGCCCATCCCGCCCGCCCCTCTCCCCCAGCTCCAGCCAGTGCATGGGAGAAAGCGGCCACAACAGGGATGTCTGGGGCCAGGCACAACCCAGGCGCAACCCATACCCGCAACAGACGGCGCAATCGTAGGCGCAACGCGTGCCTCGACGCTGCTCCTGGTCGGGCGAGGGCACCCGCCCGTTCGTCATGCGGCCCGGACGGCTCCCCGGGTGCGGGCCAGCTGCCGGAGCCCGGTGCGCGCCGCCGGCACCGAGGGGACGGTCTTCCAGTAGGGGTGCCACCACAGACGTACGGACAGGCGCAGCAGGCGGCAGCGCAGGGCCGTGGTGTCACGTGACCGGGACGCGGCGAGGGCATCGTAGGTGGCGTTCCAGGCGTACTGCACCTGGACGAGGTCGTCGGGGAAGTCGGTCGCATGCATACCGGCATTAGATCGCGTGTTCGATTTTGCTGTCACTTCGGACACGCTGCCGCCCAGGCCGACCGCCCATGGCCGGGGCTGCACACGGCGCGGGCGGAGGCATGGTCAGGTTCGTGGCCATCTCCCGGACCGTAGTCGGGTCGACCGGAGAGAATGGCGATGCAGTGACGGTGTGCATCGGATCGCGGAGGTGTCTGTGGGGCTGAGGACCCGGATCGCCGGGGAACTGAAGGCGACCGTGCATGGTGGGGACCTCAAACTGGAACGGTACGAGGGTCCGGCCGGTGATCCCGGCCTGCTCGGGATCGTCCCGGGCGATCCTGCCTGGCAGGTGCACGGACATCCGACCGGCATGCTCATCGGCGGGTTCGCGGCGCTGATGCTCCAGTCACTGCACCCTCTGGCCATGGCCGGGGTCGACCAGCACTCGGATTTCCGGTCCGACCCGGTCGGCCGTCTCATCGGCACCGCGCGGTTCGTCACCACGACGACCTTCGGCTCCGCGCCGGCCGCACACGAGTCGATCGCCTTGGTGCGCCGGATTCACACCCGGGTGCGCGGCACCGCCCCGGACGGCCGGCCCTACCGCGCGGACGACCCCGAACTGCTGACCTGGGTGCACATCGCGGAGGTGCGCAGCTTCCTGGCGGGTTACCAGACGTACGCGCCGCAGCGGTTGCGGCTGACGCCTGCCGAGTGCGACGCGTACTACCGCCAGGTCGCCCCGGTCGCCGAGATGCTGGGCGCGGAGAAGGTGCCATGCAACACTCGGGAAGTCGAGCGCTACCTGGACCTAATACGCCCCCAACTCCGTGCAACCCGAGCGGCGTCGGATTCCGTGCGGTTTCTCCGTGGCTTCGGCCGGACGGGACGTGAGCGGCTGGTCGTGCGTCTGTTGATGAATGCCGCTGTCGGGCTCCTTCCGGACTGGGCGCGGACCGAACTCGGCATACGCCGTCCGGCGGCGGTCCGCTCCTGCTGGGACCGGCCGGTGGCGACGGTGGCCGGTCGCACGATCGAATGGGCACGCGGTCCTTCCGAGATCCAAGCCGCTGCGCAGCGCCGTTTGGCCTCGGTGCCGCCGGTGGATGTCTAGTGCTGTGATCGCATGGTTCGCCGTGTTGCAGAGACGATCGCTCCTGGGTTCTCGTGGCCTGCCAGCGAGCGTGGATAATGCCCGGTGTGACTCCTGAGATAGATCGCCCCAGGTGGTGGTTCGGGCTTCGCGGCTTTGCGTTCTGCCTGGTGGCCGGCGGCCTCGGCTGCTTAGCGTACGTGGTGATGGTTTCGCATCGGCTCCGGGCGGCGTCATGGGGATGGCTGCTATTCGCAGCGATTCTCAGCGGGACGTTCAGCGCACTGTTTCCAGGCCGTGGTTCTCAGTAGTCGTCCGCCCCACCGGATGAGTCGGAACAAACGTCACCACTCATCCAACCGCCAACCCGGCGAACGTATGCGGCCACGGCACTAGATCCCGCCTGCGGCGTCAGCGAGCCGAGTACACCCGTTACATGAACGGCGCCGCCAAGGCAGTGGGCGGTTCGGCGAACGGCTGCGGAGAATAAGCGGAAGGGCGATCCTTACGTCAGTGGCTTTCTGCGACGGCCACGCGACCCGACCGCAAGGATGTCCGCCCACGTGCCGGGCTGCCGAGGGTATGTGCGAGGGTGAGGAGGTTGTCGTCCGACACCACCCGCAGGCCGTACTCCGCGAGCAGCGCAGCCATCCGCTGCGGCCTCCACAGCGAGCGCCACGGCTCGCCCGATGTGACGGAACTGCCGAGCACGCGTGTCAGCAGCCGCCCTGCGGCCGCCCTCGCCGACGGCGCCTGGTAGTTGACGACGAGTGCACTGCCCGGGACCGTCCGGGCGGCGAGTGCGGCCACCGTGGCGCGCACCTCGTCGCGCGTGAGGTATGGGACGACACCCTCCCACAACCATGTCGTCGGCGCGGCTGGGTCGTGCCCGGCGGCATCCAACGCAGCACCGAGATCATCGACGGCGAAATCGACCGGCGTGAACCGCACGGTACGGGCGATGGCCGGTAGCTCGGCGGCGAGGAGATCGCCCTCATCCGGTCCTCGGAGCACTGGCGCGGCCTCGGCGAGGCGGGCGCGCTTGTCTTGCTGGGAGGCCGGATGGTCGACTTCCCAAACATCTGTCTGCGCGAGTTCGGGCATACGCCACGCGCGCGTATCCAGGCCGGCGCCGAGGATCACGAGCTGGCCGGTCACGTGGGCGCGCAGTGCCTCGTCGATCGCGACCGTCCGTGGCACGACCACCTCGGCGCATGCCCGCACGCTCTCGTACGCGGTGCGCTCCTGCCAGCCGTTGGGCGGAGTGTTCGCGCGTACCTGGTCCACGGGCGTACGTTCCGCGACGCGCAGCAGCGCTACCGCCACTGGATCCGCGAACTGGCCTGCACCAGCCCTCCCGTTCGCGGCCGCCCGCCCCTGGCAGACCAGCACCGCCGTCCGGCTCGCCGCACGCCCACTCTCGCTCATGGAGCCATATTCAACACCACCCCCGCCCTGTCTCAACCTCAACGAGAAGCAGGCACAAGTTCGCGACTTCAGCCACGCCGATATCGCCGAGGCGGTGGAGCGTTCCGAAGCCGCGGTGCGTCAGGCCGCGCACCGGGCCCGCGAGCATGTGCGGGTCCGGCGACCCCGCTTCGCCACCGACCGATCGCGGCAGCGCGAGGCAACCGAGCGGTTCTTCTCCGCCGCGACCGGCGGGGACGTCAACGCTCTGATGGAGCTGCTCTCCCCGGACGTCACCCTGTGGACCGACGGCGGCGGCAAGGTCCGTCAGGCCCTGCGCCCTGTGGTGGGCGCGGCCACGGTGGCCGCCTGGTTCGCGGCCATCGGCACCGTCACCTACCAGGGCGTCGAGCCTGCCGACATGAAAGCCGAACTCGTCGAGATCAATGGCGGGCCGGGTCTCGTGTTCAGCGGACTGGGGCGCGTAATCGCCACCGTCACCTTCGACTTCGACGCCGACGGCCGCATCGCCGCCATCCACAATGTGGCCAACCCGGACAAACTCCAGGCCGTCGCCGGCGGCACCGCTTACGACATCGGCACGCAGTGAGCGTGGTCACCGCGTGCCGTCGCCGGGCGCAAGCAGGCTGGTCAGCTCGAGGGACGGCGCGAAGTCGCGGCGGATCCGCCCGCCCAGGGCGCGGTGGTGTACCGGCCGCCGCCGGCTCCGTCAGTCATCCAGCGGAGCCGGCGGAGGTTTCGTTCCCGTGTTCCTCAAATCGCAGTTCGCCGACGTTGAGGAAGCACCATGTGCTGGCCACCGGTTCTGTGAATCTTGGATCGAGCTGAGAACGCTCTGCTCGCGCTTCTCAGGGCACCTGGCTTCTGCGAACCGCACCGGTGCGCATCCGCCGAGACGGCACGAGAGCTTTGACTTGTGTCAACGCCCGATGTCTGCGGCGACAGATTCGATGACACCCCGCCACGCCCTGCGATAGCCCTCGCGAAGCGGCCCACCAAGGAGGTCGAGGATCCGCTCTGCCGCCTTGATCAACAGCGTCGGGTCACCCGTCTCGCACAGATGCCGGTGCCCTTGCAGAAGGGCACCGCCGCGCTCCGCGTCAGCCTCCAGGAGCCGCCGGGGCAGCCACTTCCCTCCGCCCACCCAGGCACGGCGGTGGTCGA
Source organism: Streptomyces sp. NPDC001204 (assembly GCF_053598035.1). Lineage (NCBI taxonomy): Bacteria > Bacillati > Actinomycetota > Actinomycetes > Kitasatosporales > Streptomycetaceae > Streptomyces > Streptomyces sp. NPDC001204. The sequence continues at coordinate 145,211 of NZ_JBSFJL010000016.1, forward strand.
ACAACAGGTCAGCAGCGACGTTGAGGACGACCCCGGCCACCGCCAGGCTCTCGAAGGCATCGTCCGCGTCCGCCAGGTCATCCAGAGCGTCCGTCAGCCCGTACCTCTTGGTCTCGACAGTCTCGGGCTCCAACGCCGGCGGACCGTTGCGTAGGTCGGCCTCGGCCCGGGCACGGGCACGCCCGGCCTCTCCACCGACGTCGACCAGGACCAGACCAGTGGCGTACATGCTCTGCAGCACCCCACGACGCGAGGCGACGTCTGCGGCGAAGAGTTCCCCGAGACCGGCACGGGTGTGGATGAAGAGCTCCGCAAGGCGTCCCTCGAACCGGAGCGTCTCCCGGCAGGTCTCGCCGCCATCCCCCACAAGCACCGCGATATCCAGGTCACTGCTGGTGGTCACCCGTCCCGCGACGGTGGATCCAGCCAGGACCACGGCGAGCGCCTCGGGAAAACGGCCCTGCACAAGACGTCGAGCCAGGTCTATCGGGTCCGGATGCATGTCCGTCAGCGTGCCACGAACCTTGAACGGCGCCGACGGACTTTCCCGCACTTCAGGCCCGGACTACTACAGCCCGTGACAGACCTACCGCCCGCAGGAGGGATACAGACCAGTTGGACAAGGACGCCCACCGATCACCCCCTACTCACCCTTGGGGATCTCGATGGCTGACGCGCGATTCCGCCGGTCGGCGCGCTCCTCAGCTGCCTGGCGATGATCCTCCGCGATGCTGTGGCGCTCCTGGCCTTCCTGCCGGCCGTGCTGGGCTTCGGTCTGGGCCTGCAGCTCCTGCGCCATGGCGGCCAGGGCCCGCATGGAGTCCTCGGCGGCTGCGGCTGGGCGGCGGCCGCGACCTCGGCCACGTCTCTTCCTGCTGTTCGACGGCCTCGCGCAGTCGGACGGTGCAAGCGTGGGCATCCTCGATCAAGCCGCCGAGATACATACGATCAAGGCCGCCGGAAGGCAGGATCTTTGGGGGCCGAGGGGGGATGCGTGACGGGCTGCTTCGTGGACATCATGGAAGCTGCGAAGGACCAGGGTCTCGGGCCCAGGACGGCGCCCGGAGGCAGCTGGAGTGGCGGTTGCAAGAGGGGATGGCCGGGATGAACACATCCGAATCCTTTCGGGCCGAAGACGAAGTCTCCAGGACGTCTCAGCCCCGCAGACTGCTGAACGAGCTGTCCGGGACGCTGGTCTCGCAGTCCCCAGTCGGGCTGGCTGTCATGGACACAGATCTGCGGTACGTGGCCGTGAATCCGGCGCTGGAGCGCATCAATGGGCTGTCGGCCGAAGAGCATGTCGGCCGCCATGTCTCAGAGGTCCTGCCGCGTGTCGACACCGCGGCGATCGAGTCCGCGCAGTGGCGGGTTCTGGAGACGGGAGTCCCGCTGCTGGACCAGAACGTCGTCGGCCGCACCTGGGCCGATGCGGATCACGACCATGCATGGTCGGTTTCCCTCTATCGGCTGCAGGACCCCTTCGGTCGGGCGCGAGGGGTGGCCGCCTCGATCGCGGACGTCACCGAGCGTTACCGCCTGGCGACCGAAGCCGCCCGGGCCCGACGGCGCCTGACTCTGATCGCTGATGCCTCGGCTCTCATCGGCACCGTGCTGGACGTGGACCAGACCGCCCGCGAGCTGGCTGGGGTCACCGTGCCCGAGCTCGCAGACATCGCGGCGGTGGACGTCCTCGACACGGTCTTGGCCTGCCACCGCACCGTCAGGCCGGGCAACGGCCCGGAACTCTTCCGCGCCCTCGCCCTGGCCGCCGCCTACCCCACCGAGGCCACCCGTGCCGCCGACCAGGTGGGCGACTTGGCCGCCTACGCCGCCGACCGCCTGGTCACCCAGTGCGTCCGCACCGGCAAACCGGTCCTGGTACCCCACGTGAACGACCGCGACCTTTCCCGTATAGCGCGCGATCCCGAGGCCGCCACGCTCCTGGCCCGCGCCGGCATCCACTCCTACCTGGCGGTGCCGCTGAGCGCCCGCGGCATTGTGCTCGGCGCCCTGGACCTCAAACGCGCACGCAACCCCCTGCCCTTCAACCATGACGACGCCATACTGGCCGGCGAGCTGGCCAACCGTGCCGCGGTGAGCATCGACAACGCCCGCTGGTACCAGAGCGTGCGCAACGCCGCGGTGACCCTCCAGCGCAGCCTGCTGCCGGAGCACCCCTCGCACCTGGTAGGCCTGGAGATCGCCTCCCGCTACCAGCCCGCCCAGGCCACCAGCGAAGTCGGCGGAGACTGGTTCGACATCATCCCCCTGAGCGGCGACAAGACCGCCCTGGTCGTGGGGGACGTGATGGGCAGCGGCATCGACGCCGCCGCCACCATGGGCCGCCTGCGCACCGCCACCTGCACCCTGGCCGAACTCGACTTCGACCCCGCCCAGGTGCTCCAGCACCTGGACAGGATCACCAGCGGCCTGGAGCATTACATCGCCACCTGCCTCTACGCCGTCTACGACCCCCACCACGGCGAGTGTCACATCGCCAACGCCGGACACATGCCCCCCGTCCTGGTCCACACCGGCCGGCCCCCCGAACTGCTCGACCTGTGCCCCGGCGCACCGCTGGGTGTCGGCGGCATCACCTTCCACAGCAGCACGCTCGATCTCGGTCCCGGCGACGATCTCGTCCTCTACACCGACGGCCTGGTCGAAACGCGCCACCATCCCATCGACGACCGCCTCGACACCCTCCTCGACCTGCTGGACGGCTCCGAGGGCCGCCCCGTGGGAGAAACCTGTGACCTGCTCCTGCACACCCTGCGGGACCCCGGTGACCACGACGACGTCGCCCTGCTCATCGCCCGCATCTGCCCGCCCAGTTCTGACCACGAGATCATCGGGACCCCTCCCACGGAGGGCTTTGGCCTCTGATCCACGCCATGCCCACCGCTCAATGATCAGGGAGGTTCAGATGGCGGTGCGGCCGCCGTCGACGGCGATGGTCGCGCCGGTGATGTAGCCGGCCTTCGGCGAGACGAGGAATGCGACGGCCTCGGCGATCTCGGCGGGCTGGGCGGCGCGCTTCATCGCGGTGGTCTCGGCGAGGGCGTCGAACAGGTCGCGGGCCTCGGGCCGGGTGTGGACCGGACCAGGGGCAACGGTGTTGAAGCGGACGCCGCGGCCGCTGTACTCAGCCGTCCAGCCTCGCGTCAGTGCCGCCAGCGCAGCCTTGGTCGCGCCGTAGGCGGCGGCGTTGGCCAGGCCGAGGCTGCCGGCCATGCTGCCGATGTTGATCACGCTGCCCGATCCCTTCGCCGCCATCGCCGGGGCGAACGCGGCCACGAGGAAGAACGGTGCGCGAACGTTGCTGGCGAACATCGCGTCGTAGTCGGAGACCTTCATCTCCTCGGTCGGTGCCCAGACGGCTCGCCCGGCGTTGTTGACCAGGACGTCGATCTCGCCGACCTCCGCGGCGAGCCGGTCGATGCCGGCCGGGTCCTCCAGGTCCGCCTCGACGAACCGGGCCTGGCCGCCGGCCTCGGTGATCTCGTTGACGGTCTCAGCGCCGCGCTGGGCGTTGCGGCCGGTCACGACGACGGACATCCCGTCGGCGGCGAGCCGCTTGGCGACCGCCCGGCCGATGCCGGACGTGGCCCCGGTGACGAGTGCGGTCATGCGATGCAGGTCGAAATCGTCTTCGCGCTCCACAGACATGGGACGAACCTTCCGGAATTGCTGTCCAGACTGGTCTGTCTGACAACATACGACGTCGAACAGGTCGCGAACGGCACCGCACCTGGCTGCACGAACTCTTCTTCGGCCTCGCCCAGCAGGCAGGCGCCAAGGGCGCCAAAACGCTACCAGGGGCGGACCAGGACGAGGCCGACCTTGCCGGGCCGCACCGCGTGCTCCACTGCGTTGGCCAGTTCGCCAAGGCCGTACGTGGCGGCCACGTCGAACTGGTCCTTGAGCTTCAGCGCGATCTGCTTCGCGGTGGCGACGTCGGACGCCCGTCCCTCGGCGGAGACCTCGGACAGCCACCGGCCGATGTTCTTGCCCCGCAACGTCAGCGACTTGTTCAGCAGCGTCGACGCATGCACCGAGAGCGGCTCTTCGGCGATCAATCCGTAACTGACCAGCTTCCCGCCCGGCGCCAACAGGTCCAGAAGACGCTCCGCCAGCTTCCCGCCGATCGGGTCGAAGGCTACATTCACCGGACGGCCACCGGCTGCCTCGCGGACCTCGTCGGCCCAGGCCGGATTCTCCGTCGACACGACCGGCACGTCCGGGAACCGCTTGCGCAGCTCAGCGGCACCACGATCGCTGCGGACGACGTTGACGAGCGCCAAGTTGTGGAACTGGGACACGCCCGTCACCAGCCGCCCGACCGACGAGCCCGCGGCGGTCTGCACCAGAAAGCCGTCATATCCGAAGGCCAGGTGCTCCTGTGCCTCACGGCGCAGCATCACCGCGGTCAACGGGTTCGCCAGCATCTGCGCGGCGACCTCATCCGACAGTTCATCAGGTACGGCGACGACCACCTCGGCCTCCGCCACGATCCATTGCGACCACGCCCCCGGCTGGGGGAAGACCGTCACACGGCCGCCGACCTCGACCCCCGGCGCCACGCGCGTGCCGGGGCCGATCGCCTCCACCACGCCGGTGGCCTCCGCGCCGGCCGGGACCGGCTGGGCAGCTCTGCCGGGGTACGCCTCGATGGCCTGGAGATCACCAGGGTGCACCGTGAAGGCCGTGGTGCGGATGAGGACCTGGCCGCGCTCGGGCGCCGTCGGCTCCGGCTCCTCGATGACGGTCAGAACATCGGCGGGCGACCCTCCGCGGGTCTGGACGACACGACGGTTCATGATTCTCCTCATGCGCCGATATGTGCGGGGCTTGACCGGGGCGTCGGCCGACGTCCCGCAGCAGCGGGTTCCTTCCGCTGAGTACACCGTCAAGCCGCACCAGCCGCCCGCCCTGACACAGTCACCTGGTCACGCTCGCACGGCGACCAATCGGCAGCACAGCCGACCAGGCCAATCGGGTTGCACGCCTCGTAAGCGCCGTACGCACCGGGCGCGGCGGTGCGGCTGAGAACTCGTAACGAAATGATCCTCGAGAGCGCGGCCGGCCCCGGCGCCGCCCGGACGTGGTGCTGGCCGACCAGGCTACGACCACGACAAGTACCCCCGGCTGGTCCGAGCGTGAAACCGCTGATCGTCCGCCCGCCGCGGCATCGAACGCGGCTCGGCCTCGGCACCCAGCGCGGGGGTGCCGAGCGCGCGTTCGCCCACCTGCGCTGGTTCCCCCGTCTGCGGATCGGCTGGGAGATCCGCGACGACATCCACGAAGCCATAATTGGACCTGCACCTCTGGCCTGAGACGCTGCGCCGGCCCCTGGACCGGTGCCCGCTCCTGCCCGCGTCGGACCGCGGCGCCCGTGCGGCCGTCGGTCCCTGAGCGCGGCCGGCCGGGGTGAATTCCGGGGCCGCTACCGTTCCAGCTGCGCCCTCATCCACTCCTCCACTTCGCCCACGTGCGCGGCCGCGGCCGCCCGTGCGGCCTCCGGGTCCCGGGCGGTCAGTGCCCGGAAGATGGCGGCGTGTTCGCGGCGGGTTCGGGAGAAGGCCCCCTCTTCCTGGTAGCCGCGCCAGACACGGGCGCGGAAGGTGCGTGAGGACAGGCCGTCCAGGATCGCGGCCATCGTCTCGTTGCCCGCGGCCACCGCGATCTCCCGGTGGAAGGCGAGGTCGTGGGCGAGGATCTCCTCCGGATCGTCCGTGGTGTTCATCGCCGTCAGGTGTTTCTCCACCTCGGCGAGCTGGTCCGGGGTGATCCTGGCCGCCGCCAGCGCGGTCGCCGTCGACTCCAGAATGCGGCGCACCTCGAGCAGTTCCACCAGGCGCGGGCCTCGGGAGAGGTCGGCGACCACGCCGAACGTCTCCAGCAGGTCACCGGCCTCCAGCCGGGTGACGTAGATGCCCGAGCCGTGCCGGGCCTCCAGCACGCCGAGCACGGTCAGCGCGCGGATCGCCTCACGCATCGAACTGCGGGAGATGCCCAGTTGGGCCGCGAGGTCCCGCTCGGTGGGCAGGCGCTGCCCGGGCTCCAGCAGGCCCTCGGCGATCATCGCCTTGATCCGCTCAATGGCGCGCTGCGTCACTGTGCCCTTCTGCGGAGCGGCCGCGGCGGTCTCCGGTTCCTTCTCCCCCGTAGCGGTTTCGTCCACGCCACTCCTCCTGTCACCGTGCGCCGCAGTCTAGCCATCGAGGTGGTCCGACCACTACGGCCGGAACGCGGGAAATCTTGACGCAGCAGGGTGTTGTGGACGCCAAGTGGTCTGATAAGTATGCGGCCAACTGCTCGATTTCGCTCGATGAGGAGCCGACAGATGGCCGGCAGCACAGCGCGGAACGAACGGCAAGGCAGGCGGCGGCAAGGCAGGCGATTCTCCTCGTGGACGGTGCGCGCGACGGCCGCGGCCGTCTGCGGCACCCTGGCACTCACGGCATGCGGCAGCACCAAGGACAGCGGCGCGACGGGCGCCAAGGGGGACGGCAACGGCAAGGTCGGGGTGATCCTTCCCCTGCTGACCTCGCCTTTCTGGCAGTCGTACAACGACTACGTGCCCAAGATGGCCACGTCCCAGGGCGTCGACGCACTGAAGACGGTCAACTCCAACAGTGACCCCTCGCAGCAGATCACCGACATCAACAACGAGCTCAACCAGGGCGTAGAGGGCCTCGTGGTCGCCCCGTTGGACAGCGCCGCCATCCAGGCCGGACTCGACCAGGCCGAGCGCAAGGGCGTCCCCGTGGTCGCCGTCGACGTGGCACCCGACAAGGGCAAGGTCGCCATGGTCGTGCGGGCGGACAACGTCGCCTACGGCGAGAAGGCCTGCCAGTATCTGGGCGCGCACATCAGCTCGGGCAAGGTCGTGCAGGTCATGGGCGACCTGGCCTCGGTCAACGGCCGCGAACGGTCGGAGGCGTTCCGCTCCTGCGTGCGGAAGAACTTCCCCACCTTGAAGGTGCTGGAGATCCCCGCCAAATGGGAGTCCGACACCGCCGCCTCCAAACTCGACACGCTCCTCAACGCCAACCCCGACATCAAGGGCATCTATATGCAGGCGGGCGGTGTCTACCTCGCGCCCACGCTGCAGACCCTGAAGTCCAAGAAGATGCTGAAGAAAGCGGGCACTGCCGGGCACATCGTCATCGTCTCCAACGACGGCATCCCGCAGGAGTACGAGGCCATCCGCAAGGGCGAGATCGACGCCACCGTCTCGCAGCCCGCCGACGACTACGCCAAGTACGGCATGTACTACATCAAGGCGGCGATGCAGGGCAGGACGTTCAAGCCGGGCCCCACCGACCACGGTTCCACGATCGTCAAGCTGCCCAGCGGCATCCTCGAGGACCAACTGCCCGCGCCACTCGTCACCAAGGACAACGTCGACGACCCCAACCTCTGGGGCAACACGGTCCGATGAGCAGCCCCGACACCACCCCGCTGGTTCAGGCGCGGGGCATCGTCAAGCGCTACGGACCCACCGTCGCCCTCGCCGACGGCCGGCTCACCGTCCTGCCCGGCGAGTCCCACGCCCTCGTCGGCCGCAACGGCGCCGGCAAGTCCACCCTCGTCGCCGTGCTCACCGGCCTCCAGGCGCCCGACGAGGGCGAGATCCGCTTCGACGGCGAGCCCGCGCCCGCGCTCACCGACCGCGACGCCTGGCGCCGCAAGGTCGCCTGTGTGTACCAGAAACCGACCGTCATTCCCGAACTGACGGTCGCGGAGAACCTGTTCATCAACCGTCAGCCCACAGGCCGCGGACGCCTCATCAGCTGGCGCCGGCTGCGGAAGCAGGCCGCCGACCTCCTCGACACCTGGGACGTGCACGTCGACCCGGAGGCCCGTACCTGCGAACTCAGGATCGAAGACCGGCAGATGGTCGAGATAGCGCGGGCGCTGAGCTTCGGCGCGCGGTTCATCGTCCTCGACGAGCCCACCGCACAACTCGACAACCGCGAGATCGAGCGGCTGTTCACGCGGATGCGCGCCCTGCAGGACTCCGGCGTCACCTTCCTGTTCATCTCACACCACCTCCAGGAGGTGTACGAGGTCTGCCAGACCGTCACCGTGCTGCGCGACGCCCGCTGGATCACGACCGCACCGGTCGCCGACCTGTCGCGCGCGGCCCTGGTGGAGGCGATGGCGGGAGAGCCGGTCGCGGAGCACGAACGCGGATACGTACGCGAAGCGGACGCCGTCGGCACTCCCGTGGTGCTCGACGCGCGCGGGCTCACCTCCGAGGCGTACGCGGACGTCGACCTCACCGTCCGCGGCGGCGAGGTCGTCGGACTCGCCGGCTCCAGCGGCAGCGGCAAGATCGAGCTGGCCGAGACCTTCGCCGGACTGCACACTCCGACCGGCGGGACCGCCGACCTCGACGGCAGAAAACTCCCGTTCGGCGATGTGCGGGCCGCGCTCAGGGCGGGCGTCGGCTGCGTGCCCCGCGATCGGCACGAGCAGGGTCTCGTGGCCGGCATGACGGTCGGCGACAACGCCACCATGAGTGTGCTGGACCGGCTCGGCCGCTTCGGCTTCGTCTCCACCGACACCAAACGCGGTGTCGCCGGCGAGCTGATCGAACGCCTCGGCATCCACACCGAGGGCCCCGAACAGCCTGTGACGGACCTGTCCGGCGGCAACGCGCAGAAAGTCGTCATGGCCCGCGCCCTCGCCTCCGACCCGCACCTGCTCGTGCTCATCAACCCCACCGCCGGCGTCGACGTGAAGTCCAAGGAGTCACTGCTGGCGCGGATGGACAACGCCCGCGAGGACGGCACCGCCGTCCTCGTCGTCTCCGACGAACTCGACGACCTGCGCCGCTGCGACCGCGTCCTCGTCCTCTTCCACGGCCACGTCGTCGCCGAGCACCCGGCGGGCTGGCGCGACCACGAGCTGATCGCCTCCATCGAAGGAGTGGACCATGGCTGACACCAAGGCGGCCCTGCCGCTCGCGCCGCCACGCGCCGCCACGGGATCGGCCAGAACGGTCCTGCTGCGCCGGGCCCGCGAACTCGCCCTGTTGCCCGCACTGTTGATGCTGATGGTGCTCGGCACGGTCGTCAACGACTCGTTCCTCACCGAGCGCAACCTGATCTCGATCCTCGGTGCCTCCGCCGCCCTCGCCATGGTCGTGCTCGCCGAATCGCTGGTGCTGATCACGGGCAAGTTCGACCTGTCCCTGGAGTCGGTCGTCGGTATCGCACCGGCCGTGGGCGCCCTCCTCGTGCTCTCCTCGGACCAGTCCGGATGGGGCGTGAAGCTCCCGGCGCCGCTCGCCGTGCTCGCGATCCTGGTGGTGGGCGCGGTCGTCGGCCTCTTCAACGGCGTCCTCGTCGTCAGGTTCAAACTCAACGCCTTCATCGTGACCCTGGCGATGCTGATCGTGCTGCGGGGTCTGCTGGTCGGTGCCACCAAGGGCAAGACGCTGTTCGGCATGCCCGACAGCTTCTATTCCCTGGCCACCACCACCTTCCTGGCCATGCCGTTGTCGGTGTGGCTGGCCGCCGTCGCCTTCGCGGTCGCCGGGCTGTTGCTGAAGTACCACCGCGTCGGACGGTCCCTGTACGCCATCGGCGGCAACACGGAGGCGGCTCGCGCGGCCGGCATCCGCGTCGAGCGGGTCATGCTCGGCGTGTTCGTCGTCGCGGGCGTCCTGGCCTCGGCCGGAGGGATCATGCAGACCGGCTACGTCGGCGCGATCAGCGCCAACCAGGGCCAGAACATGATCTTCACGGTGTTCGCGGCGGCGGTGATCGGCGGCATCAGCCTGGACGGCGGCAAGGGCACCATGTTCGGCGCCCTGACGGGGGTACTTCTGCTCGGCGTCGTGCAGAACCTGCTCACCCTCGCCCAGGTGCCGTCGTTCTGGATCCAGGCGATCTACGGCGGAATCATCCTGGTCGCGCTCATGATCGCCCGTGTGACGACGGGCCGTGCCCAGGACTGACCCGCCGGTTCTCCCGTCACCGACCGAAAGGCCATCAGTGTCTGCGACGCCCGCCCGCATCATCGCGGTCGACACCCACGACATCCGCTTCCCCACATCGCGCGAACTCGACGGCTCCGACGCCATGAACCCGGACCCCGACTACTCGGCGGCCTATGTCGTACTGCGCACGGATGAGGACGGCGGAGCGGAGGGACACGGCTTCACCTTCACCATCGGACGGGGCAACGACGTCCAGGTCGCCGCGATCCACGCGCTGCGCCACCACGTGGTCGGACGCCTGGTCGACGACGTGTGCGGCGACCCCGGCTCGCTCTTCCGGGACCTGATCGGCGACAGTCAACTGCGCTGGCTGGGACCGGAGAAGGGCGTGATGCACATGGCGATCGGGGCGGTCGTCAACGCCGTGTGGGACCTCGCCGCCAAGCGCGCGCAGCAGCCCCTGTGGCGGCTGCTCGCCGAAGCCGACCCCGAGTGGCTGGTGAGCCAGATCGACTTCCGCTACATCACCGACGCGCTCACCCCCGAGGAGGCGCTCCAGATCCTGCGTCGTGGCCGGCAGGGCGCGACGGAGCGCACGACGCACCTGCTCCAGCGCGGCTACCCCGCCTACACGACCTCGGCGGGCTGGCTCGGCTACGACGACGACAAGCTCAGCCGGCTCGCCGCCCAGGCCGTTGCCGACGGATTCACCCAGATCAAGCTGAAGGTCGGTGCGGACCTTGACGACGACGTGCGCCGCTGCCGGGTGGCCCGCACGGTCGTCGGGCCGGACATCCGCATCGCCATCGACGCCAACCAGCGCTGGGGCGTGGCCGAGGCGATCCGCTGGACCCGGGCGCTCGCCGCGTTCGACCCGTACTGGATCGAGGAACCCACCAGCCCCGACGACATCCTCGCCCACGCGGCGGTCCGCGAGGCCGTGGCCCCCGTGAAGGTCGCCACCGGCGAGCACGTGCACAACCGCATCGTCTTCAAACAGATGCTCCAGGCAGGCGCCCTCGACGTGCTCCAGATCGACGCGGCCCGCGTCGCCGGCGTCAACGAGAACCTCGCGATCCTGCTGCTGGCCGCCAAGTACGGAGTCCCCGTCTGCCCGCACGCGGGCGGGGTCGGCCTGTGCGAACTCGTGCAGCACCTGGCGATGTTCGACTACGTCGCGGTCTCCGGCACCACCGAGGACCGGGTCATCGAGTACGTCGACCACCTCCACGAGCACTTCCTGAACCCGGTGGTGATCCAGAACGGTCACTACGCGGCCCCCACCGCCCCGGGCTTCTCGGCCGCCATGCGGACGGAGTCCATCGCGCGGTACACCTTCCCCGGCGGCACCTTCTGGGCCGCCGACCCCGACTTGCAGAAGGGACATGCGGCATGAGCGACTTCCAGGGACTCACGGCGCTGGTGACGGGAGGCGCCTCCGGTATCGGCAGGGCGAGTGCCGAACTCCTCGCCGAGCGCGGCGCGCAGGTCGCCGTCCTGGACCTGGACCCGTCGTCCGTGGTGAAGCCGCTGCTCGCCTTCCGCGCCGACGTCACCGACGACGCCTCGGTGCGCAGGGCCGTCGAGCAGGCCGCCGAAGCCCTCGGGGGACTCGACGTCCTGGTGAACAACGCCGGCATCGGCGCCCAGGGCACCGTCGAGGACAACGACGACGAGGAGTGGCACCGCGTCTTCGACGTCAACGTCCTCGGCATGGTCCGCATCACCCGCGCCGCCCTGCCGCACCTGCGCGCCTCCTCGCACGCGGCGATCGTCAACACCTGCTCCATCGCGGCCACCGCCGGCCTGCCCCAGCGCGCCCTGTACAGCGCGACCAAGGGCGCCGTGTACTCCCTCACCCTCGCCATGGCCGCCGACCACGTCCGCGAGGGCATCCGCGTCAACTGCGTCAATCCCGGCACGGTGGACACACCGTGGGTCGGCCGCCTGCTGGACGCCGCCCCCGACCCGGCCGCCGAACGCGCCGCACTTCAGGCCCGGCAGCCCACCGGCCGCCTCGTCACCGCCGCCGAAGTCGCCGGCGCCATCGCCTATTTGGCCGGTCCCCTGTCCGGCGCCACGACCGGAACCGCACTCGCCGTCGACGGCGGCATGCAGGGCCTGCGGCTACGCCCGGCGGACCGGTGACCGCCCCGGTCCGCACCGTCGTCAAGGTCGCCACGCTGAGCTTCGGCGCCGCCTGGATCGGCAACCTCCACCGGCACGCTGGTGACGAGGAGGCGCACGAGGCGGTGGGCCGCCGCCTGCAGCCCGCCGACCGTACGGACGACGACCTGACCAACCACTACGCGGTACCCCGCCGTGGCCAGCGTTCTGGTGGGTGTCGGCTCGGCCGCCGAAGTCCGCGACTGCGCAGAGCAGTTCGCAATCCACTTTCCCACCGCCTTCTGGCGGGAACTGCGCGAGACGGGTCTGCTGCCCACGGAGGAGTCTTCATGAAAGTCGCCCTTCACACCAAGGTCCGGCCCGACCGGATCGCCGACTACGAGGCCGCGCACCGGGAGGTCCCGGCCGAGCTGACCGCCGCCATCCGCGCCGCCGGGGCCACCTCCTGGACGATCTGGCGCAGCGGCACCGACCTCTTCCACCTGCTGGAGTGCGAGGACTACCCTCGCCTCCTCGCCCAGCTGGAGCGGCTGCCGGTCAACGTCGCCTGGCAGGCCCGCATGGCCGAACTGCTCGACGTCGTGCACGACTACTCCCGCGGGGGAGCCGAGGCAGGGCTGCCCGTCGTATGGGAGCTGCGGTGACCGTGGACGCCCACCATCACGTCTGGGACCTGTCGATCCGCGACCAGGACTGGATCACGGGCCCCCGACTCCGGCCGATCAGAAGAAACTTCACCGTGGACGACCTGGAACCCAGTGCCGCGGCGGCCGGAGTGGCCCGCACGGTACTCGTCCAGACGGTCACCGTGCTGGAGGAGACCCCCGAACTGCTGGCTCTCGCCGCCGGGCACGATCTGATCGCCGGTGTCGTCGGCTGGACCGACCTCACCCGCCCCGACGTCGTCGACGAACTCGCCCGCCTGCGCACACTCCCCGGCGGCCGCTTCCTGAAGGGCATCCGCCACCAGGTGCAGGACGAGCCCGACCCGGAATGGCTGCTGCGGGCCGACGTACGGCGGGGCCTGGCCGCCGTGGCCGACGCGGGCCTCGCCTACGACCTGGTCGTCCTGCCCCACCAGCTTCCGGCCTGCGTGGAGGCGGCCGCGCTCCTCCCGGGGCTCACCTTCGTCCTCGACCACCTGGGCAAGCCACCCATCGTCTCCGGAGAACTGGAGCCCTGGGCGAGCGCCGTACGTGCGCTCGCCGGGCGACCCAACACCGTCTGCAAGCTGTCGGGCATGGTCACGGAGGCCGACCTCACCTCCTGGATGCCGGCCGACCTGCGCCCCTACGCGGACGTGGTGCTGGAGGCCTTCGGCCCGGACCGCCTGATGTACGGCTCGGACTGGCCGGTGTGCACCCTCGCGGCATCCTACGAGGAAGTCCTGGCCACGGCCCGTGACCTGTCCTCCGCGCTCACCGAGCACGAACGCACCGTGGTCTTCGAGGGGACGGCCACACGCGTCTACGGGCTGGCTCAGTCGAGCTCGTAGTCGAACCAGATCCGGTGCGTGCCGCTCGGCGTCGTTCGTCAGACCCTCGCTGCCGGTGATCCCGGCCGGCTCGCCGGTGCCGCTGGCGGGGACGACGGTGAAGAACTCGGCCGCGCGGTCGGTGCCGGGAGTGCGCATCCGATCGCGCGAGCCGGTTGGGGCCGACCAGGCCGGAGTCTGCTCCCCGCCGGCGGCCACACGGCAAGTGGGACGGCGGCCCCTGCCCAGGGCGCTGCGTGCAAGGGCCGCCCGAGCCTTGCGGTCCTGTCACAGCGCAAGGCATTACGACGCTAAAACGCCGGCACCCGACCGCGCCCGCCCAGCGCATCGGCCGGGTGAATGCGGATGAACCTGAGCAAGGTTTCGAGAGACGGGGCTGAGGGTCTCCTCGAACCTGCGGTTGAGGTTGAGCGGCCCCGACCATGATCCCGACCACGGCAGGTCAGCACGCCGCGGCGGCACGAGCCGAGTCCGGCGGCACGAGCAGCAAGGACGTGGAGCCGTCAAGCCCGGCTCCACGTCCCCATCGACCAGGTCCAGACGTCAACCAGTCGAGGTACTGCGAAGGCTCATCGACTGGACACGCACCTGCGTTCGAAGTCCGTAGCTCAAGCGCACTGAGGAGGCCCGGACGCGGGCGCACTCCTGCGCCACGAACCCCCGCGGTCTCCACCGAGCAGCATGAGGCCGACCGGGTGACGATGGACGTGTACGGACGTGACCACGCTGCTCCCAGGAGGAGGTAGGTGTCATGACATCTCCTTCCGATTCCCCGGGCCCCGTTGCCCCGCACGGCACCGAGCCACAAGAGAGTCCCCTGGCCGAAGGCATGGCTGCCCTGGCGAACAAGGGCTGGCAGATCCTGTTCACCATGGGCCTCGCCAGCATCGCCCTGGGCGTCATCGCCTTGGTCTGGCCAGGCGCGACACTGCGGGTCGTCGGCCTGCTCTTCGGCATCTATCTGCTGGTCACCGGTGTCTTCGCGCTGGCCGGCGCCTTCGGCACGCATGTGCCCCGGCATCTTCGCGTACTGCATTTCATCACCGGTGCGGCCTCCATCCTGCTGGGGCTGATCTCCTTCCGGGGCACCCTGGAGTCGATTCTGCTGCTCGCCCTGTGGATCGGCTTCAGCTGGCTGCTGCGCGGCACCACTGAAACGGCTGCGGCGGCCTCCGCTCAGGAGATGCCGGCGCGCGGCTGGCACGTGGCCTTCGGCATCATCGGGGCTCTGGCAGGTGTCGTGATGATCATCATGCCGTTCGCCTCGATCGCGACACTGACCCTGGTCGTGGGCGTCATGGCCATAATCCTGGGCCTGACCGAGGTGATCCGCGCCATCAGGACGCGCGTCGAGATCGGCCATCTCGCTGCGGGCACGGCCACCCAGCGGCGGCCCCTGTTCCACGCCCGCCCGCACCCCCAGCACTGACCGGCGGAGCCGGATCGGGCGGCTGAGGCGAGCGGCGGGCCACACCTTGTCCGTCCCCTCCCCCACTCACTCTCTGTTTCTCCTGTTGCACCCGATGTGCGCGGTGCGACTCCGTACACGGATGGCACGGCGCTGACCGCGCCGGCTGCTTGGGCGGGGAGTCTCCGCATTCGGCCTGCGCGGCGCCAGGCCCATCGGCGGCCGACGGCTGACGGAAGGGCGCGGCGCCCTTGGCCCGTGGCCAGTGACCCGCGACGAGGCCAGCGACAGCGTTCCGGGGTGAGTCCGACGGCGCCCGCCATGCCTGCCTTTCAGCCCGCCGAGGCGCATCCGTTGGCCGGGGACCTTGGCGTGCTGGTGGCTGGGCACCATGTCGGGACGATCTCCGGGCCACGGACGTGGTCTACACGGCGGGGGCAGCGTCAACGCGGCACTTCGTCGGTCAGCGGGTCTCGATGACGACCTTCTCGATCACCACGTCCTGGACCGGACGGTCGTTGCGGGGGTTGGTCTCCGTCGTGGCGATGGTGTCGACGACACGTTGGCCGGCCTCGTCGGCGACCTCGCCGAAGATGGTGTGCTTGCCGGTGAGCCAGGCGGTCGGCCCGACGGTGATGAAGAACTGGGAGCCGTTGGTGCCCGGTCCGCTGTTGGCCATGGCCAACAGGTAGGGCTTGGTGAACGCCAGGTCCGGGTGGAACTCGTCCGCGAACTTGTACCCGGGGCCGCCGGTGCCGTTGCCCAGGGGGTCACCGCCCTGGATCATGAAGCCCTCGATGACCCGGTGGAAGATCGTGCCGTCGTACAGCGGTTCCGTGCTCGGCTGGCCCGTGTTGGGATCGACCCACTGCCGGTCGCCCCTGGCGAGCTCCACAAAGTTCCGGACGGTGTTGGGTGCGTGATTCGGCAGCAGCCGGACCATGATGTCGCCCCTGTTGGTCTTCAGCGTCGCGTACAGATCTTCCGCCGCCATCACAATCCTTCGCTACATCCGACTGGTCCGGCCAGTCTCCTGGCCTGACGGAGGGCACCGAAGCGACGCCACGGCATGTCACCCGCATGGGTGACACCGAGCGAACGAACACCCACCCCGGGGCAGCGTGCGGGCACCCGACCCGGATCACCGAGGACGACATGACGCAGAGCAGCGTCCATTTCCGACCATGCAAGTGAAAGCGCTGCACAGCCCGGGAGTCGGCCCGGCACGGCACAGCGAAGCCGGATCCCCGCCTACCGCAGCCTTCAAACGGCGCGGCAGGCGGGAATCGCCCCGTTCACGGGGGAGAGGACGAGGACGTCAAAGCTGGGCCGCCACTGTCAGTCCCTCCAGGACCGCTTCTTCCACGGTGCGGGGGGTGACACAGTCCCCGGCGGCAAAGACACGGTCGGCCGGAACGCCGAGGGCGACGGGGTCCAGGTCGTTGACCGGGTCGTGACCCTGTGCGAGGACGGTGCCTGCGACCCCTTCGAGCAGCACCGGCTCCTCGGTGAGGGTGTGCTGGAGGTACACGGTGTCGCTGTCGGCGCCGTAGAGCCGCACGTTGGGCAGGATCTCGATCCGTGCCCGTGCCGCCTGGGCCAACATGGCGGCTCGTACGTACTGCTGCAGGTGCTCGCCGGCCGCGAAGCCCGTGACGCACAGCGTCACCTTCCGCCGCTGGCTTGCGAGTTGAAGTGCGACGCCCAGGCCGATCCAGTCGCCGCGCCAGTCCGCCACCACGATCCGTCCGCGCGGTACCTCGCCGCCACGGATCACCGACCACGCATCGAGCACCACGGGATCGTCGATCAGCTCCAGCCGTGGGTGGCGAGGCCGTGCGCCGGTCGCGAGCACCACGGCGTCCGGCGCGGCGGCGGCAAGGGCTGAGCCGTCCATTCGTGAGCCCACGAGGATGCGGGCTCCCGCTCGTCGCGCCTCGCCCTCGAGATTGGTGACCGCGCCGCCGAACTCGGCACGGCCAGGCAGCAGTTGAGCGAGGAGCACCTGACCGCCGACGCGTCGTCCTGCCTCGTGGAGTTCCACCTCGTGGCCGCGTGCCGCGGCCACGGCCGCGGCCTTCAGGCCCGCGGGTCCGCCGCCGACCACCAGTACCTTCTTGCGCCGTGTGATCGCCGGCAGTACTCCGAAGCGGCGCTCCCGGCCGGTCTCCGGGTGCTGGATGCAGGAGATCGGGTAGCCGAGCTGGAAGTGGCCGATGCAGGCCTGGTTGCAGCCGATGCAGGCGCGGATCTCCTCGGCGCGGTCGTCCGCGGCCTTGGCCGGCAGATCCGGGTCGCAGATCAGGGCCCTGGTCATCGCACACATGTCCGCCTGACCGCCTGCGACGATCTGCTCTGCTTCCTGCGGCTGGTTGATCCGCCCGGCCACCATCACGGGGACGCCGACGACGGCGCGCACCTTGGCGGCGAGCGGCGCGGTGTAGCCGGCGGGCTGGAACATGGGCGGGGCGATGTGCTGGGCCCCGGACAGGCTGGACGAGCTACCCGCACACACCGAGATGTAGTCGACGAGTCCCTCGGCGTCGAGTTCGGTGACGGCCTGAAGCACCAGCTCGCTGCTGAGGCCGTCGTGACTCAGTTCGTCGCCGGAGATGCGCAGGCCGACCACGAAGCCGTCTCCTGCCCCCTCCCGCGCGCGGCGCAGCGCCGCGCGCAGGAAGCGGATCCGGCCCTGCCGGTCGCCACCCCAGCCGTCGTTGCGGGTGTTCACCTCAGGGTTGAGGAACTGCGCCGGCAGGTAGCCGTGGCTGGCGACGATCTCCACGCCGTCGAGCCCGGCCTCGCGCAGTCGGCGGGCTGCCCGGCCGTAGCCGTCGAGGACTTCGCGGATCTCGGCCTCGGTCATGCGCGCGGCATGACATGGAAGCGCTCGCTCGGTGTTGCGGAGGGCGCCCAGGCGACCGGTGCGCTGCCGTCCTTGGACTCCAGGATCTCCCGGCCGGGATGGAAGAGCTGGCCGAAGACTTTCGCTCCGTTCCGGTGCACCGCCTGCGCGAGCCTGGCGTAGCCGGGGACACACTCGTCGTCAGTGGCCATGAGCACGTGGGTGGTGTAGCGGGCGGATTCGTGCACGCCCGAGACCTGGAGCACGATCAGGCCGACGCCGCCTTTCGCGCGGGCTTCGTGGTAGGCGATCAGTTCCTCGGTGACCTCGCCGTCCCTGACCAGGACCGTGTCGTGGCCCGAGGACAGGATCCGGTTGCGCACTGTCACCTGGCCTATCCGCAGCGGGCTGAACAGGTGCGGGAACCTCACTCCCATGGAATGTCCTCTCCGAAGCCTAGGCGCATACGCCGAGCAGGACGCGCGCGGTGCCGAGCATCAGCTCGGCGTAACGTTCAGCGGTGAGCCCGGATCCGGATGCCACTGCCATTTCGCAGCCGTCGACCAGGGCCACCAGCGACCCGACGGCCTGGTCGGCCGGGACGGCCGGATCGAACTCCTTGCTCTGCAGGCCCTGGTGGACAATCTCGCGGACCAGCGCCTGCCACTCGGCATGGACCCGGTACACGCCTTCGCGCAGTTCCTCACGACGGGAGGCGCTCGCACAGAACTCGGTCCAAGTGGCGCAGCGCCGGGTAAGGGTGGGATCCGTGGTGAGTGCCGTGACAAGCAGTTCGAAGCGGCGCCAGGCACTGGCCGCGTCGGCGGCCGCCGCCCGCCAGCGTTCGATCAGATCGTCGATCGACCAGGCGAAGGCTTCGCGGAAGAGCGCGTCACGGGTCTCGAAGTAGTGCTGCAGCGCACCGATGGACACACCGGACGTCGTGGCGACGTCACGCAACCGGCCTGCGTCAAAGCCCCGTTCAGCCAGCACCTCGGCCGCCGCCCGCAGAATGCGTTCCCTCTGCTCGTCCATTGCCGCTCCCGCCGCTTCAAGCTCTCGCCGCCCCGTCCCGCGTTAATAATAACGCATTATTGTGAGGGGCAACACAATGCCGCCCCTTCCCGACACCCGGCGGACTCTCCTCGGCCTCACCCTGCGGCATCCGCATGCCGGCATCCACGCCACGAAGGTCTGCTCCACTCAGAACGAGTGCGAGCGGTCATGCCCAGATGAAGTCAAACGGCGACCTGCCAATGCCTCCTGCCCTGGTGACACCGCACCGAGGTGGACGGCGAGCCCCGTCCAGGCTGTCGATGTGTCACCGGCACCTGGGCACGGACTCGCCAGCTGGATGGCGGCGTGACCTGCGCCGATACCGCCGGCTGGACGGATCGCACGAGCAGGGCCCGACCGGGTGAGGGGGCGTCATGAGGCCCCACCCTTGGGGCTCTCACCTTCTTGACCACGGGACGGTCGCCCGGTCCACATCGGACGGCGGCCGGACTGGGCACAAGGCCACGACAGGGGTTGGCGTGATCCGGTGCACGCCCTGTCCGTCCCGGGATCTGATGAGTCGTCCGGGGCGGCATTTCCAGGCGACCCGCTGCCGCACGGGTGAGCAGGCGTCAGAGATCACCTTGAAGGCCTAATGCCTCATCAATCCATCCAGAATTTTCAGAAGATTGACGAGTCGTCAGCCATCAGCGAGTCGAGCCTGGGGGTGCCCTGGGTACCCCGTTCGGCTCCCTCGCACCAGCTCTTCCGATCTGCCCGAAATGACAGCTTTGGGGGTGGTCATTACGTTCATCACACGTCGGCTTTCACAGCCGGCGCCTCAGAGAGAGGAGCAAGGCATCATGATCATGACCCGTTCCACCGCCGTCACCGCGGCCATCTCCGCCGCTTCCGCACTCGCCGCGACCGGCATCACCTACGCCGCCGCCACTCCCGCATCGGTCCCCCAGACGGTCCCGGCCGTCGCCCAGCAGGCACCCGCCCCGGACTACGCCCCGATGGGCGGCAAGGGCAACGAGGGCGGCGGCCGCGGCGGCGAAGGCGGCGAGCGCGGTGAGCGCGGTGAGCGCGGTGAGCGCGGTGAGCGTGGCGAGCACGGCAAGCGCCGCCACCACGAGTTCGGCAGGATCTTCATCAACGAGCGGACGTACTCCGCCGCTCCGGACGGCTGCATCACCGTGGTCAGCGGCCTGGGCTCCAAGAGCCTCAACATCCGCAACGAGAGCAAGCGGACCGTCGAGGTCTTCCGCGGCGCTACCTGCGACAACGGCGCCCCCGTCGCCACCGTCGGCCCCCGCAGCGAGGCCAACGGCGTCAAGCCCGGACACTCAGGAGGCGTGTTCGTCAAGGACGGAGTCGTGGCCAGCATCCGAGTGGTCGGTCACCACAAGGGCGACTTCGACTTCGACGACTTCGGCTTCGGCTTCGGCTTCGACGACTTCTAAACCAGCCCCATCAAGCGAACCATCGAGAACCCCGGCCCGCCGCAATCGGGCCGGGGTTCTGGTCTCAGCCCCCGGGCACCGGCACGTGGCGCCCACACCCGACCGCCGCTTCGCGGTCCACGCGCCTTTCACGCCATACTAAAACCGGCCCGAAGGCACTGCGAGGTTGTCCGCGCCGACCACCTCCCGCTTCGCCGGTTCACCCCCAAGCAGACTCCCGCTGGAACACACCCAGTTGGCGGTGTTCTCCGACAGCATCCACTGCTCTTCCCCGCGGCGCCCAAGTGAGTCCGAACGGGTGACGATAGGCGAAAGTCCCACACCCGGTGCCCCTCCCCCGACCCGGCTCGCAACGACAAGCACCAGTCCCAGGGCGGAGTGACCAGCCACGCGACCACAGGCGCTTTCCCTTTCCGCACGCAAGACACCAGGGGATGCGCGAGACGAGCAATCGCCTGGTGGAAGACACGAGCGACGACAACCACGTCATGGACATCGCCCAGGATGAGGGCGGCAACTCGGGCCTTCATCGGCGGTGCGCCAGCGCAGGCGGCCGGCCGCGTCGCGGTAGTAGTTCTGCACCATGATCCGCCGCAGCGCCTGGGCCCGGGGCAGGACGAGTAGTTCGGCCCGTGCCGCCGGAGATGTTCCAGCAGCCGTAGGGCGTCGTCGCCAGTGGTATTGATCCTGGTCCGGGGCCCGGTCGAGTACGCGCGGTCGGCGAGCACGTGGACCGGGCGGGTACGCCTACCTCCGGCAAGTCCCGAACAGTGACCCCCGTGTGGCTGGTCGTCGACTGCCCTGGCCGGGTCGGTAGGGCTGTCAGGTGTGGATGCCAGAATCGGCGGCATGACGCTGTGCGACTACTTCTCTGCCGCTGACGACCAGGCTGCCGTCGCGGTCCTCCAGACTCCGGGAGGGCCGGGGCAGGCGGAACTCGACGTGGTCTTCCTCAAGAACATCGATCCGGTCGTCGCAATCGCCCAGCTCGAAGCCGTCATGACGCGCTGCAGCCACGAGGAGGCCGGCGAACGCTCGCGATCCGGACAACTGCTGTCAGAGCCGGAGGACGGCCCGCCGTTCGTAGTCAGCGTGTCGGACACCCTGATCGATGCCCTCATCACGGCGACGCAGAACGACCTCGTTCGCTTTGCCGAGCTGTGGTCGATGACCGATGAACTCCAACAGCTTGGGATCAGCGTCGAGGTCACGGCCAGCCTTCTGAAGAACCTGGCCGGACTGGCTCATCGCGCTCGGTCGAACGGCCAAAGCTTGTATTGCTGGTGGACGCTATGACTCACCGGCGCCCGGCGCCGGTGTCCTACGATGAGCCGTCAGCTCGATTGTGCCTCAATGCTGTTCGCGCCAAACGGAAGGCGAAAGGCCGGGAAGAGGGTGCGATGAGTGACGATACGGGGTCTGCCGGGCCGGGTGGCCGGCGAAGCGGTACCCGTCCCTGCCGACCCCGGCAGGCTGATGCCGTGCCCGTGGCCACGTTGGTGGGCCTCCGGGCCACCGCGCCGCAGGGGAAGGGGCAGGAGCTGGCCGGGCGGGTGCGCGACGAGGTATCGCGGTCCTCGTTCGGCAGCTCCGCCACCGGCAAGACCCGCGCCTTGTGGGAAACGTGCGGGAGGAGCTCTTGGCCTCTTGGCCAGCATCAGCACCGGGGCATGGGTCGTGGGGACAGGCTGGGCAGACCCGCTGCAACCTCCCTCCCCGCGGGTGTGGGACCTCGTTCCCATCTTGTGGCCCGAGCGCCGGCGGAGCTGACGATCCGTGCCCCGGACCGGCACGCTCACGCCCGGCAGCTGCTGCACGGCCACCAAATCGACATGCCGGACCGGTTCGCCAGCACGGACCGCCGCACTCACCGGCACCGCTGACGCCGATTCCCGGCCGGTAGAAGCCGCCGGTCCATGAACGCGTGCCAGCAGGCAAGGATCGTGACGTCGAGCAGCGATGCCCCGGCTTCACCTGCCGCCTTGATTGCACGGACAAGGGGCTTCTGCCTGCACTATCGCGGAGGTCAAAACTCTCGATACGCCCGATCGGCACGAGCAACCCGGTCAAGGGATCCCACCCCTTGGGCTACGGCCCTGACGGAATGCCGGACCCCCACCGGCGGACTGCCGAACGCCGACGCCTGCCGGGTGAGGGGGCGTCATCGGGGCAGGGCCTACGTGATCCGGTCCGTGCCCCGCCCGTTCCGGAATCTGATGAGTCTTTCGCGCCGGTAATTCCAGGCGACTCGCTGCCGCACGGGTGATCAGGCATCAGAGATCACCTTTAAGGCCTAATCCCTCATCAATCTACCCTGAACCTTTTGAGGGTTGACGTGTCGTCAGCATCTGGAGAGCCGTGCCGCCGGGTGCTCTGGGTACCCCATTCGGCTCCCTCACACCAGCCATTCCGATATGCCCGAAATGACAGCTTTGGGAGCGATCAGTACGTTCAATCACACGCCGGCCGCAAAAGCCGGCCTCTCTGAGACAGGAGCAACACACCATGATCATGACCCGTTCCACCGCCGTCACCGCGGCCGTCTGCGCCGCTGCGGCACTCGCCGCGACCGGCATCACCTACGCCACCGCCGCCCCCGCGCCGGCGCCCCAGGCGGCCCCGGCGGCTCCGGCCGTCGTCCAGCAGGCTCCCGCCCAGGCGCCGATGGGCGGCGAGTCCGGACAGGGCAAGGGCAACGAGGGCGGCGGCCGCGGCGGCGAGGGCGGCCAGGGTGGCCAGGGTGGCCAGGGTGGCGAGCACGGCAAGCGTCGCCACCACGAGATCGGAAGGATCTTCATCAACGAGCGGTCGTTCTCCGCCCACCCCGACGGCTGCATCACCGTGGTGAGCGGCCTGGGCTCCAAGAGCTTCAACATCCGCAACGACAGCAAGCGGACCGTCGAGTTCTTCCGCGGCGTCACCTGCGACAACGGCGCCCCCGTCGCCACCGTCGGCCCCCACAGCGAGGCCAACGGCGTCAAGGTGCACCGCACCGAGGGCATCCACGTAAAGGACGGGGTGGTGGGCAGCTTCCGGGTGGTCAAGCGCCACCACGGTGAAGACTTCGACTTCGACGACTTCTAAACCCACCCGCACCATGAGCACCATATAGAACCCCGGCCCGCCGTAATCGGGCCGGGGTTCTGGTCTCAGACCCCTCGGGGCACCCGGCACGTGGCGCCCACCTGCCCCTTTTCCCGACGGTCCACGCACCTTGCACGCCATGCTAAACCGACCAGAAGGCGCTGCGAGGGTGTCCGGGCCGACTTCCTTCCGCTTCACCGGTTCACCCTCAAGGGGATTCCTGCTGAAACATCCCCAGTTGGCGGTGTTTCCCACCAAGGGCCGCCGACCCTGCTGCGGCGGCCGGGTGAGCCCGAACGGGTGACGAAGGCAAAAAGCCGCATGCCTGGTGCAACTCCCCCCGACCCGGCGTGACCACACCCACACGGAGGCAGGGCGGCACGGAAAGCCACGCGACGACAGGGCACATTCCGCACCCAAGACACGACGGGGTGAATCCTATGAACAACCGCCTGGTGGAGGACTCGAGCGACGACAGCTACGTCATGGACATCCTCGACATCACATGCACCCCGGCACTGCCACGCCTCGGAGACCAAGTCCGCTGGGACATGGAGTGCTACCTCAAAGAGACGGTCGACCTGACCCAGGTCACCTGCCGGGTCATCATGAAGATCGGCCCCATGAAAATGCTGGACAAAAGCTACAAGCTGCCCGACCTGCTGGCAGCCATGGGCACAAGCCTGTCGGGTGACGCCCAACCACCCGCCGGACCGTGGAAACAGAC
>NZ_JBSFJL010000017.1:0-168832 GCF_053598035.1 Streptomyces sp. NPDC001204
GGGTCAACGGCCCCCTGCCGCCCTACAGCTTCGTCGAACCCGGCCCCGCCGAACCCGCCAGCACCACGGCCGGAGCCGACACAGGAGCGGAGTGAGTACCCGGCGACGCCGGAGACGAGAAAGCAAGGACCGTGCCCGAGGGGTGGGATTCGGCTCTCAGGACACGGCCGGCTGTTCCGGGCCCCTGGGTGCGAGGTCCAACTGGTCGGCGTCCAGGGCCAGATCGGGAGTGGGGCGCCGGAATCCCCGGGTGAGCCAGAGCAGATAGGCGAATCCGGCGGCGAGCCGCGATCCAGCTCGCCGAGCGCGAGGGCGCCGCCAGCCTCACCATGCGCAGACTCGCCCAGGAGCTGGGAACCGACGTCACGACGCTCTACCGGCTCTTCCGCGACAAGGACGAACTGCTGCTCGCCGTGTGCGAGCTCACCATCGAGATGATCCTCGACGGAATCGGCCGGGTGCCCGACGACGAGCCCTGGCAGGACACCCTGCGCCGGATCGCCGAGGTGACCTGGCGGATCCAGACCCGCTTCCCGGCGATCACCGTGCTGACGTTCGCACGCACCACCGGCGGGCCCGCCGAGCAGCGACTGGTGGAACTCCTGCTCGCCGCCTTCGAGCGCTCGGGGCCGGCACCCGCCGAGACCGTCCTGTACTACCGGACACCACCCTGGGACTCTGCGCGCACGCCGCCGCGCTCGGTTCGCTCGAACCCGAGGTCCAGGAGAAGGACACCACGACGTGGACCCGGGTCTACGCCCGGCTGCCGCAGGGCGAGTACCCGGTCACCCACGCCCACATCGACGCGCTCAGCGCCGTCGACCCGAAGGCGGTGTACGACGCCGCGGCCGAGGCGGTCCTCTCCGCGGCCGCAGGCTCGTCCGGAAACGCTTGAGCCGCGTCGCCTACAGTCGGAACTGTGGTACTGGGTGAGGGAACGTACGGATTCGGATCGCCCATCGGCCGGCTGCTGGTCAGGACCAGCCGCGCGGGGCCCGGGCGGAAGGCGGGGCACGACCTCACGCTCGAAGCCACCCGGTGGACCGGGGAGGCGGTGGTCGTCACGGGTGATCCCGGGAAGTCGTCGGTGACCGTGACGGTCGAGACGGGATCGTTGACGGTCCGGGAGGGGACAGGAGGGCTCAAGCCCCTCACCGACGCCGACAGGGCGGAGATCAAACGCCTGCTCGAGGGCGAGGGCCTCCTGCACACCGCACAGCACCCCGTCATCGTCTTCCGCTCCACGAGC
The DNA here is from genome assembly GCF_053598035.1 of Streptomyces sp. NPDC001204. Lineage (NCBI taxonomy): Bacteria > Bacillati > Actinomycetota > Actinomycetes > Kitasatosporales > Streptomycetaceae > Streptomyces > Streptomyces sp. NPDC001204. Next base: position 1,250 of record NZ_JBSFJL010000017.1, read on the forward strand.
GTCACGGGAACGCCGGAGTCCTTCGAGATCACGGGGGACCTCACGATCAAGGGCCGGAGCCACCCGGTGACCGTGCACGGGGGTGGCGACGGAGACGGAATGGTGTGCGGCTGGGCCACCGTCACCCAGTCCACCTGGGGGATCAAGCCGTACAGCGCGTTCCTGGGCGCGCTGAGACTGGCCGACGACGTCCGGATCGAGTACGCGGTGACCGGGCTCGAACCGCTGCCCGTCCCCCGGACCCCCGAGCGGTCATGACGGGCGATGAGCGCTCTCTCAGCGTCAAGCGAGTGCTCTCTCGTCGAACGCGCGCACTCCCGGCGTCACCGGCCTACATGTGCCTGCCGTGGGCGACCGAGACGATGAACAGGACCACGATGCACAGCACGACGGCGGCGAAGACGGGCCAGCAGCGTCCCCCGTCCCCGTCCTCGCCCGGCCGCCTGCCCGTTCCCGCGGCGGCCGTTTCCGGGGAGGAGGCCACATGGCGCCAGCCGTGGCAGGCCGCGCAGGGCCGGGACGGGAAGGGGACCCGGACGTTCCGGCTGCTCAGACCGGTGGTGGGGAAGGCGGCCCGGACGCCGGGCGAGGTGGGCGTCAGTCCGTGCAGGTAGATGGCGGTGCGCTGGTGATCGAGGATCGCCGAGCGGTCGTCGTCGGGGTGTGCCAGTGCGGTCACGACCTGGGCCGTGGCCAGGGCGACGAGCTGGATGTCCACCCGGGCACCGCGGGCCGCCTGGGTGTCGGCGGTCCCCTGCCGGAAGGCCACCGCGCACTCGTAACAGGGCGTGCGCCTGCCGGGGAGCACCCACAGGATCTCGCCGACCTCGGCGTCACGGATCCTGGGGTCCACCCAGACCGCCGGATACACCGCGGGCCTGCCCACCGCCAGGGCCACGCGGTTGACGTGGCGCTGACACACGGCGGAGTCGGTCGCCGCCACCACCACGTCCGCACCGCCCACCAGCGACCGCTGCTCGTCCGCGGGCAGCGCGAGGAAGTCCGCGTGGTGGCCGGTGGCGTCGCAGGAGGGGAAGTCGCGACGGATCTTCGCAGCCAGGGCCAGGGCCTTGGGCTGTCCCAGGGCGGGGGCACCGAGTGGGTGGCGAATCAGGTTCTCCACCGCGAGCGTGTCGGGGTCGACCAGCCGGAGCGGGCTGAATCCGATCCGGGCGAGTTCCTCGGCGAGGAATCCGCCGACCGCTCCCGCGCCGACGATCAGCACCGCTCCCGTACGCCGGTGGTGACGCGCCCAGACGCGGTCCTCGGGCGGAGCGGTCAATCGAAGGTCCAGCGAGCCACGCGAACCGGGCCCGGCCCGGTCCGCTCGTCGCGGTCGGAACTCTCCTCCGGTTTGAGCTCCCCGGTGTCGGCGTCGAGGAACCACTGGCGCTCACTGGCGCGTTCCTGCTCCTCCGTCAGCTCGGCCTTCTGCAGGGTCTCCGGTGCTGTACCCACGAGAATCCCTCCCGCCTGGTCTCTTGAGTTTCCCGCATCGCCCTTTCCACGCTACGCGCCGGTATGGGCGCCGCATCCCGGGAGCGGACCGACCCGCAACCTACGGCGGGTCGGCACCCCTTGTTGGCGGGCGGATCCCCGTGGGGGCGCTCACCGCGCGAACCGCCGCCAGGCCGGACCGGGATGCGGGCGCCCGAAGCCCAGCGTCTCCCGACGTGCGTCGGCGCGGCCCGGGCGGTGTGATCGCCCGGGCCGTGCGGGTCGGCTCGCCCGGCCCCTCACGGGTTGCGGGGCGGGGCGGTTCCGGTGGTGGAGGAGGGAGTGGAGGAGGTGGAGGACGCGGTGCTGGGGGGAGAGGCCGCGGGCTCCTCGGGCCGCAGCACGCACAGGGCCCAGATGATGAACCCGGAGAACGCGATCATCACGACCGCCCAGACCGGGTAGTACGGCAGGGACAGGAAGTTGGCGAGGATGATCAGCCCGGCGATCGCCACACCGGCCACGCGCGCCCACATCGCCGTCTGGAACAGCCCGATGCTGATGATCACGGCGAGCACCCCGAGGACGAGGTGGATCCAGCCCCAGCCGGTGAGGTCGTACTGGAACACGTAGTTGCGCGTGGTGACGAAGACGTCGTCCTGGGCGATGCCCATGATTCCGCGGAAGATGTCGAGCACTCCGGCGATCATCAGCATGACGGCGGCGAAGGCCGTCAGGCCGGTGGCCCATGCCTGCTTCACCGGATGCGGCCGTGCGGTGTGGGTCGCGGTCATCTTCTCCCTCGTTTCGTCTCGTCCGGCGAGGTCATCGACGGCCGGGAGTGGAGCCGACGGAGCTGTCGGGGCTCTCGGGGGTGGAGGTCACGGAGGTGGCGCGGCCCTCGGGGGCGCCTCCGGTCAGGATCATCTCCTTGGCCCGGGCGAACTCCTCGTCGGTGATGTCTCCACGGGCACGCAGGTCGGACAGCCGGGCGAGTTCGTCGACCTTGGACCCGCCCCCGCCGCCTGCCGCGGTCTGCCGGATGTAGGCGTTGAAGGCCTCCTGCTGCTCCCGCGCCTGTGCGATCTCCCGGCGGCCCATGCTCCTGCCGCGGGCGATGACGTAGACGAGGACGCCGAGGAACGGCAGCACGATGCAGAACACCAGCCACCCGGCCTTGGCCCAGCCGTTCAGGCCGTCGTCGCGGAAGATGTCGAGGATGACCCGGAAGAGCAGGACGAACCACATGATCCACAGGAAGAACCACAGCATCGTCCAGAAGGCGCTCAGCAGCGGGTAGTCGTACGCGAGGTTCATCTGCGTGCTCATTTCTCTTCTCCGTCCCGGGCCTGTGCCCGGGTACGCGGTCTGCCCTCTGTCAGCGTGCGCACGGCGAGGCCCGGGCGCCTCACCCGATGCGGGTGACCGTGCGGCGCCGCCGCGGTCCCGCGCCGCGCGGGACCGGGGTTCGGGGGCTCAGGACGTCGCGGGGCGTACGCCGCCGGATCCCGCGGACTCGGCGGGGCCCGTGGCGGAGGCCAGGACGGCCAGGACGATCAGGACGGCGAGGAGGACGCACAGGACGAGTGCGACGACCGCGACCGTGGGGTGGTTCCAGAGCACCAGGGCGAGCGCGCCGGCCGCGATGACGACGCCGGTGGTCCACTTCCGGTGGGCGTCCAGCCAGTGTCCGGCCGTACCGGTGTGCACTCCGGCGCGGCCGAGCGCCTCGCCCGCGGCGGTGGTGCTCCGCCTGGCCAGCGTCCGCACCCCGCGAGCCGCGCGTCCCGGGCCGTACAGGTAGGCGGCCAGCGCCGTGATCACGGCGACGACCAGGAGGGTGCGCGCGCTGTCGCGGAGGAACCTCACCAGGGTGTCGTAGATGACCGCGGCGGCGTCGGGGGGCAGCGTGGTCGGCGGGACGGAGCCGAGGTAGACCCGGCGGGCCACGGCCAGGGCGATGAGCAGGACGATCATCATCACGCCCACGCCGATGGCCGTGACCTGCAACATCAGCCGGTGCGACGGAGCCGTCCACACGGTCAGCGCGGCGAGCACGATGGTCACGACGGGCAGCCAGACGCCGACGATGTCGAGCAGCCGCATGGCGTCCTGGGCCTTGCTCAGCTTCTCGGTCCTGAACAGGGTGATCGAACGGTCGGGTGCGGGTATGACCGAGGCCTTCCGGAAGCCGGCGCTCTCCAGCTCGTGCTTGACCTGGTCGACGACGACCCCGATGTCCAGTTGCACGGTGTCGCCCTGGGCCCGTACGGCGCCCTTCTGGTTTCCGGTGAGGACGTTCATCAGAGCCGTCTGCGCCCGCCGGTTGGCGGTCACCCAGACCTCTTCGAAGACGTCGCTGGTGATGACGCGCTTGACGACGCGGTGCACCACGTCGGTGACGGCGCCGCGCAGCGGGCCGGTGAGCACGGTGGAGTCGTCGACGACGCGCGGCGGGGCCCCGGACTTCCTGAGGGCGTCGGTCAGCGCCGCGGTCACCGCGTTCAGGTCGATGTTGTCCACGACTCGTTTGGTCAGCCGGTCGATCACGGCGTTCTGCACGGCCGGTTCGTGGGCCAGGGGTGTGACGGTCTGGACGTAGCGGTCGGTGTCGCCGACCGTGTCGTGCACCCAGGCGGCGACCACGGCCAAGGGGGCGAACACCAGGGTCACCACCAGCAGGATCGTGGCGCCCGCCCGGCGCAGCCTCCGGTGCTTGACCGCGGCGGCCCGGCGGAGCCGTTCGTAGTCGGCGTACTCCGCGGGGGTCAGGGAGCGCCGGGGCTCCCCGGCGCCGCCCGGGGCCGGCGGGACGGGGGCGTCGGCGGGGGCCATGGATCCTCCTTGGTCGTCGCGTGCGGGGCGGCGCGCCACACGGCGTGAACCGCCCGGACGGGGGCCGGCCGGCCGAGGGCAGGAAGGCCGGCGTGTGCGGCCCCGGACCGGCACCGCGGTCGGCGTACGAGGGGCTCAGACCGTCGCCGCGGGCCCCGTCGGGGTCCCCGTGGCGGTCCTGCGCAGTGCCGACCGCCAGGCGAAGGCGACGCCCAGTTCGACCAGGCCGAGCAGCACGAGCCACAGGCCGAGCAGCCGGGTCAGCACCAGGGCCGACTGCGTGGGCAGCGCCAGCACCACGATGCCCGCGACGATGCCGAGCGCCGCCGCGCCGAGGAGGACGCCGCGGTGGGGCAGGCTCCGGAAGGCGAGCGCCGTGTAGGCGGTGAGCATGCCGGACAGCAGCCAGACGATCCCGACGATCAGCGAGAGCGCGGCGATCGTCTGCAACGGGTGCCGCAGGCACAGCACCCCGGCGAGGACGAACAGCACCGCGACCAGCAGCCGCGGCAGGCGCTCGCCGTGCTCCTCCCGGGAGAACGCGGCGACGAACCGGAACGCGCCGGTCACGAGCAGGTACAGCCCGATCACGATCGCCAGGACGTGCAGGGTCTCGTTCGGCCAGGCGAGCACGATGATCCCCGGCACCAGCGTCGCCAGCGCCGAACCCAGGAGCCAGGACCACGAACTGCCGAGGCCCGCCAGCATGTCGGCGGGGTCGCCGTCCGGGTGGGGGCCCGTCCCGCCGGGCCTGTGCTCCGCTCCGGCATGCGATGCCGAACCACGCGACACGGTCATGGCTCCTCCTCGCGGGGATCGGTTGCAGGTCGCTGCCGGACCGCCGACGGGACGGTGTGTGGGGACCCGTACGCCAGCGTCCCGCGGGGCGGAGTCCCACGGGTCACCCGTGAGGGGTGATCCGTCCCCCGCGCTGCCGCGTTGATCTGGATGCGGACCTGCGCGCGCGTTTCCCGGACAGCGGAACCGGAGGGACACGGGATGAGCGACTCGGCAGCTCCTCGCGACCCGGACACCGCGGGGAGGCGCCCGCCGCGGCGGGACCGGGAGCAGCGTGCGCCCAGGTCGGCGGCCGTCATGGTGCTCGCTCGCTCGGTGCTCGTCACGGCCGGTCTGGTGACGGCGTACTACCTGCTGCCCCTGGACGGCCGGGCCTCGGCGACGACGGCGGTCCTGCTCGGGCTGGGGCTGGCCGGCGTCGCCCTGTTCTTCGCGTGGGAGGTGTGGGCCATCGCCCGCACGCCCTACCCCCGGCTGAAGGCCGTGGAGGCGCTGGCGATCACGCTTCCGCTCTTCCTGCTGCTGTTCGCCGGCGCCTACTACCTCCTGGACCACTCCGACCCGAGTTCCTTCACCGAGCCGCTGACCAGGACGGACGCCCTGTACTTCGCGCTGACCACGTTCACCACCGTCGGGTACGGCGACATCACGGCGCGGTCGCAGACGGGGCGGGTGCTGGCCATGCTCCAGATGACCGGCGGGCTGCTGCTCGTGGGTGTCGCGGCGCGCGTGCTGACGAGTGCCATCCAGGCGGGTCTGCGCCAGCAGCACCGTGACCGGCCGCCCGGGTAGCTCACTCCGGGACGCGGCGCATCTCCAGGACCCGCAGGCCCAGTGACTGGCAGCGGGCCAGCAGCCCGTACAGGTGCGCCTCGTCCACGACGGGTCCGTACAGGACGGTCTGACCGGACATCACCACGTGGTCCAGCTCCGGGAATGCCTTGGTCAGCGTCTCCGACATGTGCCCGTCGACGCGGATCTCGTAGCGCATCAGCCGCTCCCACGATGGCCTGGGGACGGGCGTGCCACGCCCCCTGTCCGAGGGTCCGCCCGGCCGTGCCGCCGGACCTCACCCGGCGCAGGTGATACGGCAGGTGAGTGTGTCCCGGGTCAGTGGGTGAGGACGACCTTGAACGCGAGGATCAGCAGTCCGATCACCAGGTTGACCGCCGCCGTGCCCGCGACCAGGCCCCAGGAGGCGCCGGCCCGGCGCGCCGCGGCCACCGACCAGCCCACCTGGCCGGCCACGGCCACGGCGAGCGCCAGCCACAGCCCGCCCGGCAGGTCCAGGCCGAACAGCGGGCTGACGGCCAGCGCGAGAGCCGGCGGCAGGGCCGCCTCGGCGATCGGCCACTCGTCGCGGCACACGTGCAGGACGGTGCCGCGGTCCAGGTTGCGCTGGGCCAGGCGGGCGCCGAACAGCTGGGCGTGCACGTGCCCGAGCCAGAACACCACACCGGTGAGCAGCAGCAACAGCGCCAGTTGCAGGCGCGGGAAGGATTCCGGTACGCCGGCGCCGACCACCACGGAGGCGGCGACCATGGACCCGTACACCCCGCCGGTGTAGTCGGTGTGGGCCCGTCGCGGGCGGTTCACAGCAGGCGCAGTTCGCGGGCCCGGTGCACCGCTTCGTTGCGCCGGTTGACGCCGAGCTTGCGGTACACGCTCTTGAGGTGGGTCTTGACGGTGTTGACCGACACGAACAGGTCCGCGGCGATCTCCTCGGTCGTCATCATCAGCGCGAGCCGCTGGAGCACGTCCCGCTCGCGGCCGCTGAGCTGGTCGACGACCAGGGCGGCCGGGCGGCCCGTCCCCGGATCGGTCCCGGACGGGGGACCCGGTCGGGCCGGCGGCCGGGGGAACGCGTCCGTGTCCAGCAGGCGGCGCAGCCACGGTCCGGCCTCGTGGAGGGGGCGCCGCAGCCGCTCGTTGCGGGCCTCCAGCAGTGCGCGGGTCGCCAGCCGGCGCGCGGCGGCGTGGTCGCCCTGCCGGCCGGTGGCCTCGGCACGCACGAGCAGAGCCCGGACCGTGACGGCGGGGCCGCTGCGCGGCCCGGCGGGAAGGGCGTCGAGCAGGTCCAGTGCGGTGCCCGGGTCACCCGCGGCGAGGTGGGCGCGGGCGGCCGCCACCGTGCAGGCGGCCTCGGTGCCCACGGCGTCCTCCAGCACCTTCACGGCCAGCTCGGGGCGGCCCTCGGCGAGATGGGCGGCGGAGACGACGAGCGCGGTGTGGGCTTCGGCCCAGGGTGAGGCCACGGCGGCGGGGACGGCCGACTCGGCGGTCTCCAGGGCGGCCCCGGCCTCTCCGCGGGCCAGTTGGAGCCGTGCCCGCGCGATGACCAGGCCGGCGGCCGCCACGGGATCCCACGGCACCGGCTGCGGGGCCGTCGCCCGGTCCAGCAGGGCCTGGGCCTCCCCCAGTTCGTCACGGTCGACGGCCACCGCGGCCAGCACCAGGTGGCCGAGTCCGGTGCCGGTCGGCTCGGCCAGGCTGAACCGTTCCGCGTCGGCGAGCGCCGCCAGGACCTTGCGTTCCGCGCGCGTGGGCCAGCCGGTCAGGTAGTCGATGAGCGCGAGCTGGCTCAGGGACTCCTCCCGGGGCAGCGCGGTGGCCCCGTCGGAGCCGGCCGCCGCGGCGGACAGCGCGGCCCTGGCGTCCTCGAAGCGTCCCGCCCACAGGCGGGCGGCGCCCAGGTGGGTCTGCAGCAGAGCGGCGAGTTCGGGGTGCTTGTCCAGGAGTTCGGCGGGGAGGTCCTGTTGCAGGTCCCGCGCCGTCCGGGCGGCGTGTTCGGCCCGGCCCGGGGCGCCGGTCAGCCGGGCGGCGAGGGTGTCCAGGAGGGCGAAGCTGAGCCGGGCCGCCGCCATGTCGGCACCGGGGCGGGCCAGTTCCCGGCGGGCGTGCTCCAGGTGCGGGCGGGCGTGGCCGAGGTCGCCGTCGGACAGCTCGCGCGCCGCGCAGACGAGGTCGGCCTCGGGGCCGGCGGTCTCGGGGGTCATCCGCGAGAACAGCGCGCCCAGGTCCCCGGAGCGCAGGCCGGTGAAGAACTCGCCGATCGCGAGGTCGTCCACCAGGGCGCGGGCGGTGAACCGCCAGTCGCCGGCCGCGGCGCCGTGGGCGAGCGTCTCGGGCAGCGGTCCGCTGTGCCGCAGCCACTCGGCGGCCCTGCGGTGCAGTTCGGTCTCCAGGTTGGGCAACCGCACCCGCAGGTGCGCCGCGAGGATCTCCGCGAAGAGCGGGTGGAGGCGGTACCAGGAGTGGCCGAGGTGCTCCACGAACGCGTTCGCCCGGTGCAGCTCGGCCAGGATGGGTCCGGCGTCCCGGCGCCCGGCGAGCGCGTTGGCCAGGTCGGGGCAGAACCGGTCCAGGACGCTGACCCGCAGCAGCAGGTCCTGGGTCGGGGCCGGCTGTCTCTTGAGCACCTCGGCCAGCAGGAAGTCGGCGATCGTGCTCTGTCCGGCCTCGAACTCCTTCAGGTAGGTCTCCGGGTCGCTGCTCTGCTGCGCGGCCAGGGCGCACAGCCGCAGTCCCGCCGCCCAGCCCCGGGTGCGCTCGACGAGCGCGCGGACCTCGTCGCCGCCGAGCCGCAACCCGTGCAGGTCCAGCAGGCTCCCCGCCTCTTCCGTGGTGAAGGCCAGTTCCGCGCCCCTGATCTCGGTCAGGGTGCCGTCCGCGCGGTAGCGGTGCAGGGGCAGCGTCGGTTCGGAGCGGGTGACGAGGACCAGGTGCATGCCCTGTCCGGCGTGGTGCAGGACGAAGCCGAGCTGATCGGCGATCTCCGGCGCGGTCACCCGGTCGTACTCGTCGAGGACGACGACCACGGGCCGGTCGCGGCCGTTCAGCCGCGCGGCGAGCCGGGCGAGCAGGCCGTGGTCCACCACTCCGGCCTCGGCCGGACAGCCGACGTCGCGGATCTCGTGCGCCCCGCAGGCGCGCAGGGCCTCCAGCAGGTAGGCCCAGAAGACGCCGGGCGCCTGGTCGGTGGCGTCCGCGGTGAGCCAGGCCACCGGCCGCTCCAGGTGGGCGGCCCAGTCGGCGACCAGCAGCGTCTTGCCCGCACCCGCGCCGCCGTTGACCATGGTCAGCGGTGTGGCCAGTGCCTGGTCCAGGTGATCGAGCAGGCGCTGCCGGCGCAGGAACGTGGCCGGCGGTACCGGCACAGCGAACCGGGTGCGCAGGAACGGGTCCCCCAGAGGATCAAGGCCCGCGGCCGTCGGCCCGGAACTGTTGTCGCCGCATTCGGACACCGCGCTCACCACCACCGGTCATGTCATGGGCAGCGCTTCTCCCGCTCAGGATCTCAGTGATCGCCCGTACGCGCGCGTCGCGAGGGGGCACGGCGGCCCGACGGCGTACGGCAGGCCCCGGGAACGCGCGCCGTGCAACCTTGTCGCAACCTCCGTGCTGCTTGTCTGGGTCCGGCTTCTTCTTCCGGGGCGGCGAAGGACGGCGACGATGTACGAGGAGTTCCCGCGTGTGGAGTTCACCCCCGCCGCGGCCGGCCTGGTCCGGCGGCTGAGCGAGGCGCACGGGCCCCTGATGTTCCACCAGTCGGGCGGCTGCTGCGACGGAAGCGCGCCGATGTGCTACCCGGACGGCGAGTTCCGTACCGGGGGCTCGGACGTGCTGCTCGCGGAGCTGGAGGTCGAGGGGGTGGACCGGCCCGTGCCGTTCTGGATGTCGCGCAGCCAGTACGAGGTGTGGAGCCACACCCGGCTCATCGTCGACGTGGTGCCCGGAAGGGGCAGCGGTTTCTCCCTGGAGGCACCCGAGGGAGTGCGTTTCCTCATCCGCTCCCGTGTCATCGAGGCCTGAGCCCCGAGCCGGACATCACGTTCCGGAACGCGGGGCACGGTTCCGGGACGACGGCAGAACCACCCGTTCGGGGGACACGTCTACCGCACGGCCTGACCCTCCGCTACGCCACACTTGCGGCCGAAGCCGCGAAGTGGGCGTGGCGGAGGAGGACGACGATGGCCATTTCCATCTCTGTGGTGCTGCTGCTCCTGCTCCTGGCGGTGATCTTCGTGCGCAACTGCGCGCTGAAGTTCTCGCACGCCCTGGTCTGCGTCCTGCTCGGCTTCTTCCTGGCGGGTACGAGCATGGCGCCCACCATTCACGAGGGTCTGATGGCCACGGCGCAGATCGTCGGCAGCCTGCACCCCTGACGTCCGGCGGGACGTCAGGGGGCTTCGAGGCCGACCAGCCGGGCCAGCGCCTCGCGGTGGGCGCCCGCGGTGCCGTACGCGATCGAGTCCGCCTTGGCCCGCTTCAGATACAGGTGGACCGGATGCTCCCAGGTCATGCCGATGCCGCCGTGCAGTTGCAGCGCCTCCTCGGCCGCGTGGACGGCGACGGGCGCCGCGTGGGCCTGGGCGACGGCGACCGCCACGTCGGCGTCCTCCTCCCTGGCGAGCGCGTCGGCCGCGGACCGGGCGGCGGCGCGGAGTCCGGCGACCTCCAGCCAGAGCTGGGCGAGCCGGTGCTTGAGCGCCTGGAAGCCGCCGACCGGCCGGTTGAACTGCGTGCGCTCCTTCAGGTAGCGCACGGTCTCGGTCAACGTCCAGTCGGCGAGGCCGAGTTGCTCGGAGGCGAGCAGTCCGGCGCCGGCCCGCAGCGCCCGGTGCACGGCCGGCCCGGCGTCGCCCAGCCGGCGGCCCCGTACGGCGTCGAAGGAGACGGTCGCGAGCGGCCGGGTCAGGTCCAGCGACACCTGCGGGGTGATGGTGACGTCGTCCGCGTCGACCGCGTGGAGCGCGCCGTCCTCCGCGGGCACGAGCAGCACATCGGCGACCGCCGCGTCCGCGATGCCCGTCAGCTCCCCGTGCAGCAGCCCGGATTCCAGTCGTACGCTCCTGAAGGCGCCCGGCGCGGTGTGCAGCCCGACCGCGAGGGCGCCGATCGTACGACCGGACGCCAGGCTGGACAGCAGCCCGGCGCAGTCGTCGCCCGCGCAGGCCAGCAGCGCCTCGGTGGCGACCACGGCGCTGGTGAGGTACGGGACGGGAGCCACCGCGCGGCCCAACTCCTCCAGGACGACCGCCGCTTCACGGTGCGTGGCGCCCTGACCGCCGTGTTCCTCGGGCACCAGCAGACCGGCCAGGCCCATGCCGTCGGCGAGCGTCTTCCACAGTGCCCGGTCGTGCGGGGCGTCCGTCTCGGCGCGCGCGATCACGTCCGCCGGGGCGCAGTGGTCGGTGAGCAGGTCCCGGACGGCGGCGCGCAGCGCCTCTTCCTCCTCCGAGTACAGCAGGTCGGGTTCGGCGCTCGTGGTGCTCATCGGGCTCGACGCGCTCATCGGGCGAGGTCCTTCCAGGCGACGTCCTTGTCGGTGCGCGGCTCGGCGGGCAGTCCGAGGACGCGCTCGGCGACGATGTTCAGCAGGACCTCGCTGGTCCCGCCCTCGATGCTGTTGCCCTTGGCGCGCAGATAGCGGTAGCCGGCGTCGCGGCCGGTGAAGTCGACCAGTTCGGGGCGGCGCATGCTCCAGTCGTCGTACAACAGCCCCTCTTCGCCGCGGAGTTCGACCTCCAGAGCGCTGATCTCCTGGTTGAGGCGGGCGAAGGCGAGCTTCATGCCGGAGCCCTCGGGGCCGGGCTGGCCCACGGCCAGTTGCTGGCGCAGCCGCTCGCCGGTCAGGCGGGCGACCTCGGCCTCCACCCACAGTTTCAGCAGCCGCTGGTGCAGGTCGTGGGTGCGCAGTTCCGGGCGCTCGCGCCAGGTCCTCGCGACCGGGCCGATCATGCCGCCCTCGCGGGGCAGCCGCATACCGCCGATGGACACGCGCTCGTTCATGAGCGTGGTCCGGGCGACCCGCCAGCCGTCGCCCACGTCGCCGAGGCGGTGGGAGTCGGGGATGCGCACGCCCGTCAGGAAGACCTCGTTGAACTCGGCCTCTCCGGTGATCTGGCGCAGCGGCCGCACCTCGACACCGGGGTCGGTCATGTCGCAGAGGAAGTAGGTGATGCCCTGGTGCTTGGGCAGGTCGGGGTCGGTGCGGGCGATGAGGATGGCCCAGCGGGCGAGGTGGGCGCTGGAGGTCCACACCTTCTGGCCGCTGACCACCCACGTGTCACCGTCGCGGACCGCCCGGGTGCCGAGGGCTGCCAGGTCGGATCCGGCGCCCGGTTCGCTGAACAGCTGGCACCAGACCTCCTCCCCGGTCCACAGCGGCCTGAGGAAGCGCCGCTTCTGCTCCTCGGTACCGTGGCGCAGGACGGTCGGCGCGGCCATGCCGAGGCCGATGCCGATGCGGCGCGGGTCGTTGTCCGGAGCGCCCGCCGCCGCCAACTCGGCGTCCACGACGGACTGGAGAGAGCGGGCGGCGCCGAGCCCGCCGAGGCCTCGCGGGTAGTGCACCCAGGCGAGCCCGGCGTCGAAACGGGCCCTGAGGAAGTCGAGCGTGCCGGTGGTGGCCGGCGGGTGCGCGGCCAGCAACTCGTGGGTGCGGCGGCGCAGTTCCTCGGCGTCGGTCATGCGGCGGCTCCGTTCTCCAGGCCGGGCACCACGGCGACGCGGCCGGTGGTGGCTCCGTCGGCGACCCGCTGGACGGCGGCCGCGGCCCCGGCCAGCGGCACCCGTTCACTCACCAGCGGCTTGATCGCGCCCCGGGCGGCCAGGTCGGTGAGCTGCTCGTGGCAGCGCCGGACCAGCTCGGGGTTCTTGGTGTTGTACAGGCCCCAGTGCAGGCCCACGATCGAGTAGTTCTTGACGAGCGCGTGGTTGAGCGCGGGGCTGGGGATGGTCCCGCCGGCGAAGCCGACGACCAGGATCCGGCCCTCGAAGGCGACGGCCTTGGCGGACTGGGCGTAGGCCGTGCCGCCGACCGGGTCGTAGACCACGTCCGCGCCCCGGCCACCGGTGGCCTCCTTCACGGCGGCGACGACGTCCTCCGTGTGCCGGTCGATCACCACGTCGCAGCCCAGCTCACGGGCCACGGCGGCCTTCCCGGCACCGCCGGCGACACCGATGACCCGGGCGCCGGCCGCCTTGCCGAGCTGCACGGCCGCGCTGCCGACGCCTCCGGCGGCGGCGTGGACGAGCAGGGTCTCGCCGGCCTCCAGGCGCGCCCGGCGGTGCAGGCCGAACCAGCCCGTCTGGTAGCCGATGTGCAGGGCGGCCGCCTCGGCGTCGTCCAGCGCGTCGGGGGCGGGCAGTACGGCGTCGGTGGCGGCGACGGCGTACTCCGCGAAACCGCCGTACGGCAGCTCCGGGTTGGCGATCACCCGGCGGCCGTCCTCCGTCTCGCCGCAGATCTCCACCCCCGGGGTGAAGGGCAGCGGCGGCCTGACCTGGTACTGGCCGCGGCACAGCAACGCGTCCGGGAAGTTGATGCCGGCGGCACGCACCTTGAGCAGGATCCGGCCCTCGCCCGGGACGGGCGGCTCGGTCTCCTCCAGGCGCATCACCTTGCCCGGCTCGCCGTTGTCGTGCACTCGCCATGCCTGCATGCGCCGCCTCCAGGGGACCGCGTCGTCGCGTCGTCTGACCGGGTCCATCGCATACTAAGCAGTCGCTTGCCCATCGGGGAACACCCGCGGTCAGCCGTCCTCGCCACCGCGGGCCGGTCGCGCCCGTACGTGCATGCGCTCGCCCTGCGGCCCGAACAGGCTCAGGAACTCCACCGGCCCCTCCCCCGTCGACCCGAACCAGTGCGGCACGCGCGTGTCGAACTCCGCCGCCTCACCGGCCGTGAGCACCACGTCGTGCCCGCCGAGCACCAGCCGGAGCCTGCCGGACAGCACGTACAGCCACTCGTAGCCCTCGTGCGTCCGCGGGTCCGGTTCGAGCCTGCGCCGCGGTTCCAGCACCTTGAACGCCTGCAGACCGCCCGGCTGCCGGGTCAGCGGCCAGTGGGTGCGACCGTCGCGCACAATCGGCTCGGCCCGTACCCGCGGATCGCGCACCGGAGGGGCTCCGACCAGTTCGTCCAGCGGCATCCGATGGGCCTGGGCGATCGGCAGCAGCAGCTCCAGACTGGGCTTGCGCAGTCCCGACTCCAGGCGCGACAGGGTACTGACGGAGATCCCGGTCGCCTCCGCGAGGGCGGCGAGGGTGACCTCCCGTTCCTTGCGTATCCGGCGCAGCCGGGGGCCCACGTCGGCCAGAACGTCCTCGATGCTCATGTCTCGACAGTGCTGCCTCGCTTGCGGAACCGGCAAATGTGTTTGTCGATCCGGCATCGGACGAACGACCTTCTTGGTGGAGGTGGTCACCATGACCGAGAAGAGCGGAAAGACCGTGCGGGCCGAGCAGGCCGTGCGGGCCGTGCGGGCCGTGCGGGCCGTGCGGGCCGAGAAGTACGAGGCCGTCGTCGTCGGAGGCGGCGCGGCGGGCCTGTCCGCCGCGCTGGTCCTCGGCCGGGCCAGGCGGCGCACGCTGGTCGTCGACGCGGGCGAGCCGCGCAACGCGCCGTCCGCGCACATGCAGGGCTTCCTGTCCCGGGACGGCATGTCCCCGGAGCGGTTCCTCGCCGCCGGACGCGAGGAGATCGAGCGGTACGGGGTCGAACTGGTCCGGGACCGGGCGGTGAAGGCCGTCCGGGACGCCGAGGGCGAGTTCGACGTGACGCTGGCCGGAGGGCGCACGGTCCACGCCCGGCAGATGGTCGTCGCCACCGGCCTGAAGGACGAGCTCCCGGCGGTCCCGGGCCTCGCCGAACGCTTCGGCCGCGACGTCCTGCACTGCCCGTACTGCCATGGCTGGGAGGTGCGCGACCAGGCCTTCGGCGTGCTCGCCACGACCCCGCTGAGCGTCCACCAGGCGCTGATGGTGACCCAGTGGTCCAAGGACGTGACGTTCTTCCTGCACGAGGTCGGCGAGAACGAGCTGAGCGACGTCGACCTGCGCAGGCTGGCCGCGGCCGGCGTCCGCGTGGTGCCCGGCGAGGTGGCCGGGATCGTCGTCGAGGCGGACCGGCTGACCGGGGTCCGCCTCGCCGACGGCTCGACGCACGCCCGCGAGGCTCTGTTCGTAGCACCGCGCGCGCTGCCGCGGACCGACCTGCTCCAGCAACTCGGCGCCGAACTGCGCGAGACGCCGTTCGGCGCCTTCCCGGTGATCGACGAACGGGGCCTGACGACCGTCCCCGGCCTGTGGTCGGCCGGGAACGCGAGCGGTTTCGCCGAACAGGTGATCAACGCCGCCAGCCGCGGCTACCGCGCCGGCGCGGCAATCAACGGCGAACTGCTGTTCACCGACCTCGACGCGGCGGTGACGGCGGGGGGCGCGGCCCGGGTGTAGGGCATCAGCAGGACACCAGTACGGCACCACCCCTGTACCGGCAGCGCCCGGTTCAGGCCCACGTCCACGTGCGGGGCCACGTCCACGTGCGGGGCCACGCTCGCGTACAGGCCGCGCACGCGAGCGGTGCGGCGACCGTCCGCGTGCGGGGTGGCGTCCGGGTGTAAGGCGGCGTCCTGCGTTGCACCATGGCTGCATGTTGCTCGCGCGGTTGGCTCTGGTTTCGCGGGAGGTTGCCGCTGCCTCGGCGCGGTCCCGGAAGATCGCTCTGCTTGCGGAGTTGTTCCGGGAGGCGGGGGCGGAGGATGTGCCGGTCGTCATTCCGTATCTGGCGGGCCGGCTGCCGCAGGGGCGGCTGGGGGTGGGCTGGAAGGTGCTCGGCCGCCGGGTCGCCCCGGCCGCCGAGGCGTCTCTCACCGTGCGCGAGGTGGACGCCCGGCTGAGCGAGCTCGGCAAGGTGTCCGGACCCGGGTCGCAGGCGGAACGCGCCCGGATCGTCGGTGGGTTGATGGGCGCGGCGACCGAGGACGAGCAGCGGTTCCTGCTGGGGCTGCTCACCGGGGAGGTCCGGCAGGGGGCGCTGGACGCCGTCGCCGTCGAGGCGCTGGCCGGGGCGACGGGCGCGCCCCCGGCGGACGTGCGGCGGGCGGTGATGCTGGCCGGATCGTTGCAGACGGTGGCCCAGGCCCTGCTCGCGGACGGCCCGCCGGCGCTGGAGCGCTTCCGGCTCACCGTCGGCCGTCCGGTCCTGCCGATGCTGGCGCACAGCGCCTCCTCCGTGGCCGAGGCGGTCGGACGGCTCGGCGCGTGCGCCGTCGAGGAGAAACTCGACGGCATCCGGGTCCAGGTCCACCGGGACGGCGACACCGTACGGGTGCACACCCGCACTCTGGACGACATCACCGACCGGCTCCCGGAACTGACGGCGGCCGCACGGGAGTTGAACGGCGAACGGTTCATCCTGGACGGCGAGGTCATCTCCTTCGGGGCGGACGGGCGGCCGCGCTCGTTCCAGGAGACCGCCGGACGTGTGGGCTCGCGCGTCGACGTGGCCACGGCCGCCGAGGCGGTCCCCGTCTCCCCCGTCTTCTTCGACGCGCTGTCGGTCGGCGACCGCGACCTGCTCGACCTGCCGCTGACCGAGCGCCACGCCGAGCTGGCCCGTCTGGTGCCGGAGCCGATGCGGGTCAGGCGCACCCTGGTGTCCGGACCGGACGACGTGGGCGAGGCCGAACGGTTCCTGGCCGAGACGCTGCGGCGCGGCCACGAGGGTGTGGTCGTCAAGGCCCTCGACGCGGCCTACAGCGCGGGACGGCGAGGCGCTGCCTGGCTCAAGGTGAAGCCCGTGCACACCCTGGACCTGGTGGTCCTGGCCGCCGAGTGGGGCCACGGCCGCCGCACCGGCAAGCTGTCCAACCTGCACCTGGGCGCACGCACCGCCGACGGCGGCTTCGCGATGCTCGGGAAGACGTTCAAGGGCATGACGGACGCGATGCTGGCCTGGCAGACCGAGCGACTGCGCCGGCTCGCCGTCGAGGACGACGGCTGGGTGGTGACCGTGCGCCCCGAACTCGTCGTCGAGATCGCCTACGACGGCCTGCAACGGTCCACCCGCTACCCGGCGGGCGTGACCCTCCGCTTCGCCCGGGTCGTGCGCTACCGCGAGGACAAGCGGCCCGAGGACGCCGACAGCGTCGCGACGCTGCTGGCCGCGCACCCGGAGATCGCGCCATGAGCGCCCGGCGGGGCCGGCGCAGCGCCGGTCTGCTGCTGTACCGGCGCTCCGGCGACGGCCTGGAGGTGCTCCTCGGACACATGGGCGGCCCCTTCTTCGCCCGGCGGGAGGCGGGGGCGTGGACGGTGCCGAAGGGCGAGTACGACCCGGAGGAACCCGCATGGGAGGCGGCCCGCCGCGAGTTCCGGGAGGAGCTGGGACTGCCGCCGCCGGACGGGGAGGCCGTGCCGCTGGGCGAGGTCCGGCAGACGAACGGCAAGACCGTCACCGCCTGGGCGATCGAGGGCGACCTCGACCCGGCGGCGATCGTCCCCGGCACCTTCACCATGCAGTGGCCGCCGCGGTCCGGACGCACCCAGGAGTTCCCGGAGCTCGACCGGGTGGCCTGGCTCGGTCTGGACCGGGCCCGCGAGGTGATCGTCACGGCCCAGACCGCGTTTCTCGACCGCCTGGCCGAGCACTCGCTCTGACGAGGACCCCACGCGTTGCGATCGGCACCGCGGCGCGGGAAGGTCGAAGCACAGCCCGTTCCAGGGGAGGTCAGCCATGTCCATCGCCACGGTGAACCCGGCCAACGGCGAGACGCTCAAGACGTACGAGGCCATGGGCGAGGAGGAGATCGAGCGCCGGCTCCAGCTCGCGCAGGCCACGTTCCGTACGTACCGGACGACGGCCTGCGCCGAGCGGGCCCGGCTGATGAACAGGGCCGCCGCCCTCCTCGACGAGGACCAGGAGGAGATCGCCCGTGTCATGACCACGGAGATGGGCAAGCCGGTCAAGCAGGCCCGCGCGGAGGCCGCGAAGTGCGCCAAGGCGATGCGCTGGTACGCCGAGCACGCCGAGGAACTCCTCGCCGACGAGTGGCCCGCCGAGTCGGACGTGAAGGACTCCGGGGCCTCCCGCGCCCTGGTCCGCTACCGGCCGCTCGGACCGGTGCTGGCCGTCATGCCCTGGAACTTCCCGCTGTGGCAGGTGATCCGCTTCGCCGCGCCCGCCCTGATGGCCGGCAACGTCGGCCTGCTCAAGCACGCCTCCAACGTGCCGCAGACGGCGCTGTACCTGGAGGACCTGTTCCACCGGGCGGGCTTCGCCGAGGGCTGTTTCCAGACCCTGCTCATCGGCTCCGCAGCGGTCGACGACATCCTGCGCGACGAGCGCGTGAAGGCGGCCACCCTGACCGGCAGCGAACCGGCCGGGCGGGCGGTGGCGTCCACCGCCGGGGAGATGATCAAGAAGACGGTGCTGGAGCTGGGCGGCAGCGACCCGTTCATCGTGATGCCGTCCGCCGACATCGACCGGGCCGCCGGGGTCGCGGTGACCGCGCGCGTGCAGAACAACGGCCAGTCCTGCATCGCGGCCAAGCGGTTCATCGTGCACACGGACGTCCACGACGCCTTCGCCGAGCGCTTCGTGGCCGGTATGAGGGCGCTGCGGATCGGCGACCCGTTGCAGGAGGACACCGACGTCGGGCCGCTGTCCAGCGAGCGGGGCCGGGCGGACCTGGAGGAGCTCGTCGACGACGCCCGGCGCGGCGGGGCCCATGTCCTGTGCGGTGGCGAACGTCCCGACCGGCCCGGCTGGTACTACCCGCCGACCGTGCTGTCCGGCATCACCCGCGAGATGCGCATCCACCGCGAGGAGGCGTTCGGTCCGGTGGCCACGCTGTACCGTGCGACCGACCTCGACGAGGCGGTGCTCATCGCGAACGACTCGCTCTTCGGTCTGAGTTCCAACGTCTGGACCGAGGACGAAGCCGAGGTGGAACGGTTCGTACGGGACCTGGAGGCGGGCGGGGTGTACATCAACGGGATGACCGCCTCGCACCCGGCGTTCCCGTTCGGCGGGGTGAAGCGGTCGGGGTACGGACGTGAGCTGTCCGGGCACGGAATCCGCGAGTTCTGCAACATCACCACCGTGTGGCACGGGGCATGAGGCTTCCACGGCTACGATCCCCTTTGTGAACCGCGAAGTGACTCTGCCTCTGATCGTCGACGACCGCGGTACCTTGCAGGTGGCCGCAGCGGACGTGAGCAAGCTGTTGCGCACGGTCGGCGGCCGGTGGCTGCGGCTGGTGGAGGCCGGCCAGGAGGGTCTCGACGAGGACACGGTGGCCGCGTTGACCATCGAGCTGGCCAAGCTGGCCGACCGCATCGACGTGGCCTGCATCGCCCACAGCAGCGGAACCGCCTCCGGCTGACGCTTCGGCGCGCCTGGCCCTGCCCCGCCTCGTCGACAGCAGCAGCACCGCCTCCCGGACGGACCGAGCCCACGCCGCGCGCCCACGGCTGCCGTCTCGACGATGTACACGCCGCGCGGGGTGGTGGCGAGGTGACCCGGCGACCGCTTCGGCACCTCTCGCCCCGCCCGGCCCGGCCCCGCCCCATCACGTCTCGCCCCACCTCGCCTCGCCCGCGGCTGCGGAACCGCCTCCGGCTGACCGGACAGACCGGGCCTGCGGGCCGACGGGAGCCCCGCGGCGCCGGACCGGCTGCCGCGACCCGGCGGGCGCTCCCGTGCGTTGCCACGCCCGCTGCGCCGGACCGGCTGCCGCGACCCGGCGGGCGCTCCCGTGCGTTGCCACGCCCGCTGCGCCCTCCCTCGCCTCGCCCTCGCCCCGGCCCGCCCCGGGACACGGAGCCCGGCCGTGCGCCCGCGCGGCGCTCGTGGCGCCCGCTCCGCGGGACGGCGGCTCCCTCCGTGCGGGCCGGCGCCGTACTCCTGAAGGCTGACGCCGACGCCCGCCCCCGGCGGCTCAGGGGGCGCGGCCTGGATCTTCCTGTGGTGGGTGGCGGACGGAGCGGGCCGTGAGGCTCGTGACGGAGCGCGACCTCAAGGCTGTGAGCAGGCGTTTTCCGGCCGCGGAAGCCGGTTTACCGTCCTCCGGAACCAAGCCTCGCGAGCCTGCCGGGCCGTGTTCGCCGTCGCCGGATTGGAGTAGTTCCGCGAGAAGATCGTCGCTCTCCCGGGTGATCGTGGATAAGCCACCTTTTGGGTGCAGCACCCTCCCCGGGGGGCAACCGGCCTTCCGGAAGGCGAAAGCAGGCACGGCTCATGGCGACTTTGTGCAGACCCTCGGTGTCCGTTCCAGAGCACGTGATCACGATGGAGGAGACACTGGAGCTCGCGCGCTCCCGCCACGCGGACCACCCGCAACTCTCTCTGGCCCTCCGGCTGATCGAGAACACCGGCGTGCGGACCCGGCACATCGTGCAGCCCATCGAGGAGACCCTCAAGCACCCCGGCTTCGAGGAGCGCAACAAGCTCTACGAGCAGGAGGCGAAGGCCCGGGTCCCCGCGGTCGTCCAGCGGGCTCTCGACGACGCTCAGCTCCTGGCCCGGGACATCGATGTCATCATCTACGTCTCGTGCACGGGCTTCATGATGCCCTCGCTCACCGCGTGGCTGATCAACACGATGGAGTTCGACTCGACCACCCGGCAGCTCCCCATAGCCCAGCTGGGCTGTGCGGCCGGGGGCGCCGCGATCAACCGGGCCCACGACTTCTGCACGGCCTACCCGGACGCCAACGCGCTCATCGTGGCCTGCGAGTTCTGCTCGCTGTGCTACCAGCCCACCGACCTCGGCGTCGGCTCCCTGCTCTCCAACGGCCTGTTCGGCGACGGCATCGCCGCGGCCGTGGTCCGCGGCACCGGCGGCACGGGCGTCCGGCTGGAGCGCAACGGCTCGTACCTGATCCCCAAGACCGAGGAGTGGATCGCCTACGACGTCCGGGCGACCGGCTTCCACTTCATGCTGGACAAGCGGGTGCCCACCACGATGGAGCCGCTCGCCCCGGCCCTGCGGGACCTGGCCGGAGTGCACGGCTGGGACGCCTCCGACCTGGACTTCTACGTCATCCACGCGGGTGGCCCACGCATCCTGGACGACCTCAGCAAGTTCCTGGACGTCGAGCCGCACGCGTTCCGGTTCAGCCGGGCCACGCTCACCGAGTACGGCAACATCGCCAGCGCCGTCGTCCTGGACGCGCTGCGCCGGCTGTTCGACGACGGCAGCACCGAGGACCGGGCGCGCGGACTGCTCGCCGGGTTCGGCCCCGGCATCACCGCCGAGATGTCGCTCGGCTACTGGCAGGCGGGGGGCGGGGCATGACCGAGGAGACGCTCGTCGAGGAGGCGCGCACCGGGACGGCGCCGCCGGTCCGGCACTGGCCGGCGTTCGACCTGACGGGCGTGGCCTTCGACCCGGTGCTCTCCGAGCTGATGGAGCAGGGCCCGGTCACCCGTATCGAGCTGCCCAACGGCGAGGGCTGGGCGTGGCTGGTGACCCGCATGGACGACGTGCGGACGGTCACCGACGACCCCCGGTTCAGCCGCGAGGCGGTCATCGACCGGCAGATCACCAGGCTGGCCCCGCACTTCATCCCGGCCCGCGACGCGGTCGGCTTCCTGGACCCGCCCGACCACACCCGGCTGCGCCGCACGGTCGCCCCCGCCCTCACCGCGCACGGTGTCGAGCGGGTGCGGGACAGCGCCCGGCGGATGCTGGACGAGCTGGTCGACGACCTGCTCGCGAACGGCCCGCCCGCCGACCTGACCGCCGAGGTGCTCAGCCCGTTCCCGGTCGCGGTGATCTGCGAGCTGATGGGTGTGCCGGTCGCGGACCGGCAGGGGATGCACGCCTGGACCCGGCAGATCCTGTCCTCCGCGCCCGGCGCCGCCGCCGGCGAGCAGGCCAGGGAGGAGATGGGCACGTACTTCGCCGAGCTCCTCGACGCCCGAGCGGACAGCGCCGGTGAGGACATCGCCTCACTGCTCGGGACCGCCGTGGCACGCCGTGAGATCGCCCTGGCGCAGGCCGTGGGCCTCGCGATCCTCCTCCAGATCGGCGGCGAGGCGCTCACCGGCAACAGCGGGCAGATGTTCTACGTCCTGCTGAGCCGTCCCGAGCTGGCCGACCGGCTGCGCGCGGACCGGGGGATCCGCCCCCGGGCCATCGACGAGCTGCTGCGCTGCATCCCGCACCGCAACGCGGTCGGGCTGTCCCGGATCGCCCTGGAGGACGTGGAGCTCGAGGGGGTGCGGATCCGGGCGGGCGACGCGGTCTACGTGTCGTACCTGGCCGCCAACCGCGACCCGGACGTCTTCCCCGACCCCGGGACGATCGACCTCGCGCGCAGTCCGAACCCGCACGTGGCGTTCGGCTTCGGCCCGCACGACTGCCCGGGCGGTCAGTTGGCCCGGCTGGAGTCGGAGCTGCTGGTGGACGCCCTGCTGGACCGGGTGCCGAATCTGCGGCTCGCGGTGCCCCCGGAGCAAGTGCCCTTCAGAAAGGGCGCGTTGATCCGGGGGCCCGAGACCCTGCCCGTGACGTGGTGAGCCGGCGATGACCACGGAAGGGCTGCTCGTACCGCCGGGCCAGGGCCGCGTCGTCGAGGCGCCGGCCCAGCGCGTGACGTTCAAGGTGACCGGCTCGCACTCGCGGACGGCCTCCACCTTCGAGGTGGAGGTCCCGCCGGGCTTCGACGTCGGCGCCCATGTGCACACCCGCAGCGAGGAGTTGTTCTACGTGCTCGAGGGCGAGCTGGACGTGCTCGCCTTCGAGCCGCGGATCCGGACCCCCGACCACTGGCAGCGGTGGGAGTCCCACTCCGGCAACCGGGTGGTGCGGGCGACCCCGGGCACGGTCATCGTCGTCCCGCCGGGCTGCCCGCACGCCTTCGCCAACCCCACCGACTCCCCCGCCAAGATGTTCTTCCAGGCGTCCCCACCGCCGGACCACGAGCGGTACTTCGAGGAACTGCTGGAGATCCTGGGCAACGGGGGCCCGCCGGACCACACGGCGATCGGGGCCCTCAGAAAGCGCTATGACATCGAGCAACTGACGCCGCTGCGGCACCGCTAGCGGATCGGCATGCCCGAGATCGTGCGGGAGATCACCAGGCGCTGGATCTCACTGGTCCCTTCGAAGATGGTGTAGATCGCCGCGTCACGGTGCATCCGCTCCACCGGGTACTCCCGGGTGTAGCCGTTGCCGCCGAGGATCTGGATGGCCTGGGCCGTGACCTTCTTCGCGGTCTCGCTGGCGAACAGCTTGGACATCGAGCCCTCGGCGGCCTCGAACGGCCTGCCGTTGACCGCCATCCACGAGGCCCGCCAGACCAGCAGCCGGGCGGCGTCGATCCGCGTGCGCATGTCGGCGAGCTGGAAGGCGACGCCCTGGTTGTCGATGATCGGCCGGCCGAACTGCTCCCGCGTCCTGGCGTAGTCGAGGGCGACCTCGTAGGCGGCCCGGGCGGTGCCGACCGCCATGGCGCCCACGGCGGGGCGGGACGCCTCGAAGGTGGCCATCGCGGCGTTCTTCACCCTCTCACCGCCCTTCCGGGCCTTCTCCCGGGCGCGGGCGAGCCGCTCGTCGAGCTTCTCCTTGCCGCCGAGCAGGCAGGACCCGGGGACGCGTACGCCGTCCAGGACCACCTCGGCGGTGTGCGAGGCGCGGATGCCGTGCTTCTTGAACTTCTGGCCCTGCGTCAGTCCCGGTGTGCCCGGAGGGACGATGAAGGAGGCGTGGCCCTTGGAGCCGAGTCCGGGGTCGACGGAGGCGACGACCACGTGCACGTTGGCGATGCCGCCGTTGGTCGCCCAGGTCTTGGTGCCGTTGATCACCCACTCGTCCTTGGCCTCGTCGTACACCGCGCGGGTGCGCATCGAGGCCACGTCGGAGCCGGCGTCGGGCTCGGACGAGCAGAAGGCGGCGACCTTCACGTCGCTCGGGTCGCCGTACATCTGCGGGATCCAGGTGCCGATCTGCTCCTCGGTGCCGTTGGCGAGGACGCCCACGGCGGCGAGGCCTGTGCCGACGATGGACAGGGCGATGCCGGCGTCGCCCCAGAACAGCTCCTCCATGGCCATCGGGATGCCGAGGCCGGTGACGTCGAAGTACTGCTGGGCGTAGAAGTCGAGGGAGTAGATGCCGACCTTGGCGGCCTCCTGGATGACCGGCCAGGGGGTCTCCTCGCGCTCGTCCCATTCGGCGGCGGCCGGGCGCATCACATCGGCCGCGAAGCCGTGCAGCCAGTCCCGGACCTGCTTCTGCTCGTCGTTGAGCTCCATGGTGAACTCGGCCATGTCCCCTCCAGCGGCACACCTGCGTGTTACTTGCGGTAACGATACTATGTTACTGGTCAGTAGAAAAAGTCGACTCCTGATCATTCCCCGGCAGCCCGTTCGAGGTATCGGGCCCCGTCAGTGTTACTTTGCGCAGGCGTCACCGAACCAGCACGGGTGGGGAGATCTCATGGACACCACGCAGCGGACCGATCAGCAGCGGTCCGCCGACCGCCGACGGCGCGAGCTGCTGGAGGCCGCCGACCGGGTGGTGCTGCGCGACGGCCCGCACGCGTCGATGAACGCCATCGCCGCCGAGGCCGGCATCACCAAGCCGATCCTCTACCGCCACTTCGGCGACAAGGGAGGGCTGTACGCCGCCCTCGCCCAGCGGCACACCGACGCCCTGCTCGGCTCCCTGCGGGCCGCGCTGGACGCCCCCGCGGACCGACGGGAGCGCGTGGAGTCGACGCTGGACACCTACCTCGCGGCCATCGAGGCCCGCCCGCAGGTCTACCGCTTCCTGATGCACCCGGCGGAGGGCGGCCAGGGCACCGACCAGGGCTTCGACGTCGGCAAGCACTCCGCCCCGCTGCTGCGCCGCATGGGCGAGGAGCTGGCCCTGGTCATCGAGGAGCGGCTCGACCTGGGCCCGGCCGGACAGCAACTGGCCCGTGTGTGGGGCCACGGCATCGTCGGCATGATGCACGCGGCCGGCGACTGGTGGCTGGGCGAACGTCCGTGCTCGCGGGCGGAGCTGGTCCGCAGCCTGGCGGACCTCCTGTGGGGACGGCTGGCCGCGGTGGGCGACAAGATGGGCGGCCCCGGGTTCTGAGCCGCGCCCGCGGGCTCGGCCCTCATCACCGTGCGGCTGCGCCGCGGGGCGCGAACGACCGCCGACGGCCCGTGGCCGCGCGGTGGTTCACCGCCCCCACGGTGCCCGTGCGGCCTGCCGCAGCAGCCGGCTGCGCCGCCACCCCGAGAGGCGGTCGGCGTACACCCGGCCGTCGAGGTGGTCGCACTCGTGCTGGAGGCAGCGCGCGAAGAACCCCGTCCCGTGCACGGTGACCGGCTCCCCGGTCGCCGAGAAGCCCTCGACCACGGCGTGGTCGTAGCGCTCCGTCCCCGCCTCCAGGCCCGGCAGGGACAGGCAGCCCTCCGGCCCGCGGATCTCCACGCCGTCCGCCTCCACCAGCCGCGGGTTGACCACATGGCCGAGGTGGCGCACGTCCTCGTCGTCCGGGCAGTCGTACACGAAGACGCGCAGCGGCAGCCCTATCTGGTTCGCGGCGAGGCCCACGCCACGCGCCGCGTACATGGTCGCGAACAAGTCCTCCACCACCTGGAACAGTTCGGGACCGAAGTCGGTGACCTCCTCGCAGGGAGCGTGCAGAACGGGGCTGCCGAGCAGGGAAAGGGGCCGGACGCGCCCGCGGGCGCCCGGGATCGAGCCATGTCGCATGGCGGCAAGGGTACGGTTCCATGTGCCCCTGCCTGCCGCGCTGGCAGGGGCCGGGATTCGGGAGCGTCGACGGATCTCGATAGGCTGAGGTCCACACCACGTTGCCGGATGGCTCAGGGCGCGGCGCGTACGCAAGGAGGATCGAGAACTGATGGCAGGCAACTCGGACCCGCTCACGCCGCGGGCCAAGCTGGCCGTGACCGCGGGCAAGGCGGTCGCTGCGGCATCGCGTGCCGCGGGACGGGGCAGCGGTTCGGTGATCGGCGGTCGGGTGGCCCTCAAGCTCGACCCCGATCTGCTCGCCCGGCTCGCCCAGCACCTGGACGTGATCCTGGTCTCGGCGACCAACGGCAAGACCACGACCACCCGGCTCATCGCCGAGGCGCTGCGGGCCGCGGGCCCCGTCGTGTCCAACGCGCTCGGGGCGAACATGCCCGCGGGCATCACCTCGGCGCTCGCCGGCGGCTCGGACGCCAAGTTCGGCGTCATAGAGGTCGACGAGAAGTACCTCGCGGGCGTGGCACGGGACACCGATCCCAAGTGCATCGCGCTGCTCAACCTCTCCCGCGACCAGCTCGACCGGGCCGGCGAGACCCGGATGCTCGCCGAGAACTGGCGTGAGGCGCTCAGCGGCTCCAAGGCCGTGCTCGTCGCCAACTGCGACGACCCGCTGGTGGTGTGGGCCGCGTCCTCGTCCCCCAACGTGATCTGGGTGGCCGCCGGACAGATGTGGAAGGACGACGCCTGGTCCTGCCCCTCCTGCGGCGGAGTGATGCAGCGTCCGGGCGACGACTGGTACTGCGGCGAGTGCGGCTTCCGCCGGCCCACCCCCAGCTGGGCCCTGTCCGGCGACCACGTCCTCGACCCGCACGGCTCGGCCTGGCCGATCCACCTCCAGTTGCCGGGCCGCGCCAACAAGGCCAACGCCGCCTCGTCCGCGGCCGTCGCCGCCGTCTTCGGGGTGCCGCCGCAGGTCGCCCTGGAGCGGATGTACCAGGTGCAGGCGGTCGCGGGCCGCTACGACGTCGTCCAGTTCCAGGATCGCGACCTGCGTCTGTTGCTGGCGAAGAACCCCGCCGGCTGGCTGGAGACGTTCTCCCTGATCGACCCGCCGCCCACCCCGGTCATCCTGTCGGTCAACGCGCGCAGCGCCGACGGCACCGACACCTCCTGGCTGTGGGACGTCGACTACACGCGCCTGACCGGGCACCCGCTCTTCGTGCTCGGTGACCGGAAGCTGGACCTCGCGGTGCGCCTGGAGGTCGCGGGCCAGCAGTTCCAGGTCTGCGACAGCCTGGACCAGGCCGTGCAGCAGGCCCCGCCCGGCCGGATCGAGGTCATCGCCAACTACACCGCGTTCCAGGACCTGCGCCGCCGCGTCGGCAACTGACCACAAAGGACGAGCACTTCATGAGTGACAACCAACTGCGGCTGGTGTGGATCTACCCGGACCTGCTGAGCACCTACGGCGACCAGGGCAACGTCCTCGTGGTGGAGCGCCGGGCCCGGCAGCGCGGCCTGGACGTGGCCCGTCTCGACGTGCGCAGCGACCAGCCGATCCCGACCTCCGGCGACATCTACCTGATCGGCGGTGGCGAGGACCGGCCGCAGCGGCTGGCGGCGGAGCGGCTGCGCCGCGACGGCAGCCTGCACAGGGCGGTGGAGAACGGCGCGATCGTCTTCTCCGTCTGCGCCGGGTACCAGATCCTCGGCCACGAGTTCGTCAACGACCTCGGGCAGCGTGAGCCGGGGCTCGGCCTGCTCGACGTCGTGTCGGTGCGCGGTGAGGGCGAGCGGTGCGTCGGCGACGTGCTCGGCGACGTCGACCCGCGGCTCGGCCTGCCCCAGCTGACCGGGTTCGAGAACCACCAGGGCGTCACCCACCTGGGCCCCACCGCCCGCCCGCTCGCCCAGGTCCGCCTGGGCAAGGGCAACGGCACGGGCGACGGCACGGAGGGCGCGTACAACGACACCGTCTTCGGCACGTACATGCACGGGCCGGTGCTGGCCCGCAACCCGCTGATCGCGGACCTGCTGCTGAAGCTGGCGCTCGACGTCAACGCGCTGCCGCCGATCGAGGACCACTGGTACGAGGCACTGCGCAACGAGCGCATCGCGGCTGCGCAGCAGCCTGCGTAGTGACAGCTGCGCAGCAGCCTGCGTAGTGACAGCCGCGCAGCAGCCCGCGTAGGAACCGTTGCGCAGGACCGGCTGCGCGTGTCGGCGCGCAGCCGGAGCAGGCCCGCGGCGGCCCGTGGGGACGGCCCCGGCGGGAGCCCGTCTGACACGGTGTCCGCACAGGTGAGCGGGCCCGTCCAGCAGGCGGACGCACGGTTCGGCCCCACCGCCCGGTGCCGCTAGGGTGGCGGGGACCGACCGGACAGTGTGGTCCGGTCCCCGCGCCCATGTTGAGAAGGTTATTCGGGCTATGCGCATTGGCGTCCTCACCTCCGGCGGCGACTGTCCCGGCCTGAACGCCGTCATCCGGTCCGTCGTACACCGTGCCGTCGTCGATCACGGCGACGAGGTCATCGGCTTCCGCGACGGCTGGAAGGGCCTCCTGGAGTGCGACTACCTCAAGCTCGACCTCGACGCGGTGAGTGGCATCCTCGCCCGCGGCGGGACCATCCTCGGCTCCTCCCGGGTGCGTCCCGAGCACCTGCGGGACGGCGTGGAGCGGGCCAAGGGCCACGTCGAGGAGCTGGGGCTCGACGCGATCATCCCGATCGGCGGCGAGGGCACGCTCAAGGCGGCCCGGCTGCTGTCGGACAACGGCCTGCCGATCGTCGGCGTGCCCAAGACCATCGACAACGACATCGCGGTCACGGACCTCACCTTCGGCTTCGACACCGCCGTGACGGTCGCCACCGAGGCCCTGGACCGGCTGAAGACCACCGCCGAGTCCCACCAGCGGGTGCTGATCGTGGAGGTCATGGGCCGTCACACCGGCTGGATCGCGCTCCAGTCCGGCATGGCGGCCGGCGCCCACGCCATCGTCGTCCCCGAACGCCCCTTCGACATCGAGGAGTTGGCGGCGAAGGTCGGCGAGCGTTTCGCGGCGGGCAAGCGGTTCGCGATCGTCGTGGCCGCGGAGGGCGCCAAGCCAAAGGCGGGCACCATGGACTTCGACGAGGGCGGCAAGGACGTCTACGGCCACGAGCGGTTCGCCGGCGTCGCCCGGCAGCTCTCCCTCGAACTGGAGCAGCGGCTCGGCAAGGAGGCCCGGCCGGTGATCCTCGGACACGTCCAGCGCGGCGGCACGCCGACGGCGTACGACCGGGTGCTGGCCACCCGGTTCGGCTGGCACGCCGTGGAGGCGGTGCACCGCGGGGAGTTCGGCCGGATGACGGCGCTGCGCGGCACGGACATCGTGATGGTGTCCCTGGCCGAGGCGGTGGCGACCCTCAAGACGGTCCCCGCGGAGCGGT
Source organism: Streptomyces sp. NPDC001204 (assembly GCF_053598035.1). Classification (NCBI taxonomy): domain Bacteria; kingdom Bacillati; phylum Actinomycetota; class Actinomycetes; order Kitasatosporales; family Streptomycetaceae; genus Streptomyces; species Streptomyces sp. NPDC001204. The sequence goes on from NZ_JBSFJL010000017.1 coordinate 30,248, forward strand.
ACGCCGAGGCGGAGTGCGTGCTGTAGAGCACGCGGCGCTTCCCCACCGCCCCCGGTCGCAGTCGCGGCCGGGGGCGGCTCTACTCTGGGTGCGGACAGACAGCTGTGGACAGACAGCGCACAATCCACACGAATCAGGAGCCGGCGGATGGATCACAGCGGGCACGGCATGATGAACGATCTGCCGCCGTTCACGCTGGGACGCGGTCTCGAGTGGTCCGCGGACCCGTTCTTCCTCGTCGCCTGCCTGCTGGGGCTCGGACTGTACGGCTGGGGTGTGGTGCGGCTGCGGCGGCGCGGCGACGCCTGGCCGGTGGGCCGGACGGTGGCGTACGTCATCGGTGTGCTGACCGTGGCCCTGGTGATGTGCACCAAGCTGAACGACTACGGCATGGTCATGTTCAGCGTGCACATGGTCCAGCACATGATCATCAGCATGCTGTCGCCGATCCTGATCCTGCTCGGCGGCCCGATCACGCTGGCGCTGCGCGCGCTGCCGGTGGCCGGGAGGGGCCGCAAGGGGCCGCGTGAGCTGCTGCTGGCCCTGCTGCACAGCCGGTACCTGCGGGTCGTCACGCATCCCGCCTTCACCATCCCGATGTTCGTCGCGAGCCTGTACGCCCTGTACTTCACGCCGCTGTTCGACTTCCTGATGGGCTCCCGGGCCGGACACATCGCGATGATGGTGCACTTCCTCGCGGTGGGCCTGGTGTTCTTCTGGCCGATCATGGGCGTCGACCCGGGCCCGAACCGGCCGGGTCACCTCATGCGGATGCTGGAGCTGTTCGCGGGCATGCCGTTCCACGCGTTCTTCGGCATCGCGCTGATGATGGCGACCACGCCCATGGTCGGCACCTTCATGAACCCGCCCGCCTCGCTCGGCATCGACGCCCTGACCGACCAGAACGCGGCCGGTGGCATCGCCTGGGCGTTCAGTGAGATCCCCTCGGTCCTGGTGCTGCTCGCCCTGCTCTTCCAGTGGTACAAATCCGAACAACGCCAGGCCCGCCGCAAGGACCGCGCCGCGGACCGTGACGGCGACAAGGAGCTCGAGGCGTACAACGCTTACCTGGCGTCCCTGAACGCACGGAGCAACTGAGCCCGTCAGCGTCCGGACGGTGCAACGGGACCCTGAACGGGGCACGGTGAAGCGCGGGCTCGGTGCCGAGGGGCCTCGGCGCACCGTCCAGAACCGCGGCTCGCACCGTCCCCCGTGGCGGTCCTCCGCCGGGCCGTGGTGGGGGTGATAGTGGAAGCGGCTTGTTGTGGGGGATGCCGATGGGCCGAACCGGGGCACCATGGAGGTTACGGACCATGAGGAGGGTGCCGCGATGCACGGTTCCACGGACGGTTCCACGAAGGCGATGGGGGTGCTCACCGTCGGCGCCCTCGTCGCGGTGACGGCCTACACGGTGGCGCTCGGCGGCAACGGCTGGCTGTGGTTCGGCTGGGTCGTGCTGGGCCTGGTCACGCTGGGCATGGTCGTCACCCGCGGCACCTGAGCAGGATCACTCCCCGGTGAGCCGCGTCGCCGAGTGGACGCCCGGCTGGTACTTCGGCAGCCGGGCGCTGATCTTCATGCCCGCACCCTGCGCGGTCTCGATGACCAGTCCGTGGTCGTCGCCGTAGACCTGCCGGAGCCGGTCGTCGACGTTGGACAGGCCGATACCGCCGGAGGGGCTGTGCTCTCCCGCGAGGATGCGGCGCAGCAGGCCGGGGTCCATGCCGGCGCCGTCGTCCTCGATGACGACCACCGCCTCGGCACCCTCGTCACGCGCGGTGATCCTGATGTGGCAGGTACCGGTCTTGCCCTCGAGGCCGTGCTTGACGGCGTTCTCCACCAGCGGTTGCAGGCACAGGAACGGCAGGGCGATGGGAAGCACCTCGGGCGCTATCTGGAGGGTGACCGACAGGCGGTCGCCGAAGCGGGCCCGCACGAGCGCCAGGTAGTGCTCGATGGCGTGGAGTTCGTCGGCGAGCGTGGTGAAGTCGCCGTGCCTGCGGAACGAGTAGCGGGTGAAGTCGGCGAACTCCAGCAGCAGGTCCCGCGCCCGCTCGGGGTCGGTGCGCACGAACGAGGCGATCACCGCGAGCGAGTTGAAGATGAAGTGCGGGGAGATCTGTGCGCGCAGGGCCTTGATCTCGGCCTCGATCAGCCGGGTGCGGGACCGGTCGAGGTCCGCGAGCTCCAGTTGCACGGAGACCCAGCGGGCGACCTCGGCCGCGGCGCGGGCCAGCACGGCCGACTCTCGGGGCGCGCAGGCGACGAGGGCGCCGTGGACGCGGTCGTCGACGGTGAGCGGGGTGACGACGGCCCAGCGCACCGGGCAGTCCGGGGTCCGGCAGGTGAGCCGGAAGGCCTCGCCGCGTCCCGTCTCCAGGGGCCCGGTGAGGCGTTCCATGATCTCGGTGCGGTGGTGGCCGCCCACGCCGTCCCAGGCGAGGACCCGTGTGTCGTCCGTGAGGCACAGGGCGTCGGTGCCGAGCAGGGAGCGCAGCCGGCGGGCCGACTTGCGGGCGGTCTCCTCCGTCAGCCCGGCCCGCAGCGGGGGTGCCGCGAGCGAGGCGGCGTGCAGGGTCTGGAAGGTGGCGTGCTCGACGGGGGTGCCGAGCCCGCCGAGGCTCTGCGGACGGGCGGTGCGCCGGCCGAGCCAGTACCCGGCGGCGAGCAGCGGCAGCACGGCCACGCACAGCCCGGCGAGGAAGCCGCTCATCCCTTCACCTCCGCCCGCAACTGCTCGGGCAGGTGGAACCGGGCCAGGACGGCCGCGGTGCCGGCCGGCACCCGGCCGGGCGTGGCCAGGGACACCAGCATCATCGTGAGGAAGCCCAGCGGCACCGACCACAGGGCGGGCCAGGCGAGCAGCGCGTGCAGCGGCCCGGTGCCCGGGAAGCCCGCCATGGTCACGGCGACGGCGACGAGCGCGGCGCCGCCGCCCGCCAGCATCCCGGCCGCCGCGCCGGGCGGGGTGAGCCGCCGCCACCAGATGCCGAGGACGAGCAGCGGGCAGAAGGAGGAGGCGGACACCGCGAAGGCGAGCCCGACGGCGTCGGCGACGGGCAGTCCGCCGACCAGGACGCTCGCCGCGAGCGGTACGGCCATGGCGAGCACCGTGCCGAGCCGGAAGTGGCGTACACCGCGCGAGGGCAGTACGTCCTGGGTGAGCACCCCGGCCACCGCCATGGTCAGGCCGGAGGCGGTCGACAGGAACGCCGCGAACGCGCCGCCCGCGACCAGCGCGCCCAGCAGGTCCCCGCCGAGGCCGCCGATCACCCGGTCGGGCAGCAGCAGCACGGCGGCGTCCGCGCTCCCGGTGAGGGTGAGTTCGGGGGCGTAGAGGCGGCCGAGGGCGCCGTACACCGGGGGCAGCAGGTAGAAGGCGCCGATCAGGCCGAGCACGGCCACCGTGGTGCGGCGGGCGGCCACACCGTGCGGGCTGGTGTAGAAGCGGACGACGACGTGCGGCAGGCCCATGGTGCCGAGGAAGGTGGCGAGGATCAGCCCGTAGGTGGCGTACAGCGGGCGTTCCTCACGGCCCGCGACCAGTGAGGTGGACATGCCGCCGCTGCCGCCGCGCTCGGCCACCGGGACTCCGGCGCCCCGGGCGAAGGTGAGCCGGGTGCCGCCCTCGACGCGGTGCGTCCCGGCCGGCAGGCTCACCCGCCGCTCGTGGTGGGCGCGGCCGTCGACGGTGCCGGTCACGGTGACGGTCAGCGGGCCCTCCAGCCTGAGGTCGAGGGTTTCCGCGACGCGCACGGTGCGCTGCTCGCGGAAGGCCGCCGGCTCGTCGTAGGCGCGGCGCGGCGCCCCGTCCCCCTGCCAGGCGAGGACGAGGAAGAGGGCGGGGACGAGCAATGCGGTCAGTTTCAGCCAGTACTGGAAGGCCTGGACGAAGGTGATGCTGCGCATCCCGCCCGCGGCGACGATGGCCACCACGACGACGGCGACGATCACTCCGCCGAGCGCGGCGGGCGCCCCGGTCAGTACCGCCAGGGTGAGTCCGGCTCCCTGGAGCTGCGGCAGCAGGTACAGCCAGCCGACGCCGACGACGAAGGCGCCCGCGAGCCGACGCACGCTCTGGGAGGCGAGCCGGGCCTCGGCGAAATCGGGCAGCGTGTAGGCCCCGGACCGGCGCAGCGGGGCGGCGACGAACAGGAGCAGGACCAGGTAGCCGGCCGTGTAGCCGACCGGGTACCACAGCATGTCGGCGCCCTGGACGAGGACCAGTCCGGCTATGCCCAGGAACGAGGCCGCGGAGAGGTACTCCCCGCTGATGGCGGCCGCGTTCAGGCGCGGGCCCACGGTGCGGGAGGCGACGTAGAAGTCGGAGGTGGTGCGGGAGATGCGCAGGCCGAAGGCGCCGACGAGGACGGTGGCCACCACGACGAGGGCGACGGCGGGGACGGTGTAGGCGGAGTTCACGGCGGTCAGCGGTCTCCGACGAGCCGTACGAAGTCGCGTTCGTTGCGCTCGGCGCGGCGCACGTACCAGCGGGCGAGGAGCACCAGCGGGGCGTAGAGGCCGAAGCCGAGGACCGCCCACTTCAGCCGGCGGGCGTCGGGGGCCGCGGCGAACACCAGCGGCAGCGGGCCGACGAGGAGCACGAGCACCGCGAACACCGTGAGGGCGGCCCGCAGTTGGCTGCGCATCAGGGAGCGGACGTAGGTGTGGCCGAGGGTGGTCTGCTCGTCGATCTCCGTGCGCGGACGGTAGTGGCCCGGGGCCCGGCGGGTGCGGCGGGGCGGCCCGGTGACGACGACACGGCGTTCGGTCGGGTCCTGCGGCATGACGTCAGACACCCCCTAGCGCGCGGTCCGGCGTATCAGCAGCTCGCGCAGCTCCCGCGCGTGCCGTCGGCTGACCTGGAGTTCCTCGGAGCCGACCAGGACGCTCACGGTGCCCGCGTCCAGGCGGAGTTCACCGATGTGGCGCAGGGCCACCAGGTACCGGCGGTGGATGCGGACGAAGCCGCGGGCGCGCCAGCGCTCCTCCAGGGTGGACAGCGGGATGCGCACGAGGTGGCTGCCCCTCCCGGTGTGCAGCCTGGCGTAGTCGCCGTGCGCCTCGACGTGGGTGATGTCCTCGACGGCCACGAACCGGGTCACCCCGCCGAGTTCGACGGGCAGATGGTCGGGATCGGGCTCGCTGACGGGTATCCGCGGGGCGGCGCCGCGCAGTTGGGCGGCGCGGCGGACGGCCTCGGCGAGGCGTTCCTTGCGGACGGGCTTGAGCACGTAGTCGACGGCCTTGAGGTCGAAGGCCTGCACGGCGAAGTCCTCGTGGGCGGTGACGAACACGATCAGCGGCGGCTGGGCGAACCCGTTCAGCAGCCTGGCCAGGTCGAGGCCGTCGAGGCCCGGCATGTGGATGTCGAGGAAGACGACGTCGATCGCGTCGGGTCCGTCCGGGCCGGACTCCAGCGCCCGGTTGATGCGGCGCAGCGCCTCGGTCGCGTCGCCCGCGCCCTCCACGCCGGCGATCCGGGGATCGGCGTTCAGGAGGTACAGCAGTTCCTCCAGCGAGGGGCGTTCGTCGTCGACGGCGAGGGCGCGCAGCATGAACGTGGAGTGTAGGGGCGAAAAGCACCCTGTGACATGTGCCGGGCACCGGCGTCCGAGCTGGATACAGTGCCGCCATGAACAGCAGGCAGGCACCGTTCGACGAACTCGACCGGAAGATCCTCACCGCTCTGATGGCCAACGCCCGCAGCAGTTTCGCCGAGATCGGCGCCGCCATCGGCCTGTCCGCGACGGCCGTCAAGCGGCGCGTGGACCGGCTGCGCGAGAGCGGCGTGATCACCGGGTTCACGGCCACGGTGAAGCCTGTGGCGCTGGGCTGGCGCACGGAGGCGTACGTCGAGGTGTACTGCGAGGGCGCGGCCCCGCCGCGGCGGCTGGCCGAGGTGGTGCGCCACCATCCGGAGATCACGGCGGCGATGACGGTGACCGGCGGCGCGGACGCGCTGCTGCACGTGCGGGCGCGGGACGTGGAGCACTTCGAGGAGGTGCTGGAACGCATCCGTACCGAGCCGTTCATCCGCAAGACGATCAGCGTGATGGTGCTGTCCCATCTGCTGCCGGACAGTCCTGAGGCGGGCGCCAGCCAGCCTGCCCCGCAGGACGCAGCGGACGTGCGCTGAGTCCCGGATACACGCAGCATTGCTGCTTCAACGCGCAGCTTTTGTTTCTTGTCGTCCGTCTTCGCCACTTCCTACCTTTGAGTCACCCCAGTCGACACCCAGGAAGCGGAGGGACCCCTCTGTGCCCGAGAACCGTGTGCCGCGCCGGCGGCGCTTCCTCGTCTGCGAACCCAGACACTTCGCCGTGCAGTACGCGATCAACCCCTGGATGCATCCCGACGTCCCCGTGGACGTGTCCCTGGCCCAGGCGCAGTGGCACGAGCTGACACGCGTCTACCGCGCCCACGGCCACACCGTCGACACCGTGGAGGCCGTACCCGGCCTGCCGGACATGGTCTTCGCCGCCAACGCGGCGGTGGTCGTGGACGGCCGCGTCTTCGGCTCCCTCTTCCACGCGCCCGAGCGCCGTCCGGAGTCCCTTCCCTACGACACGTGGTTCAAGTCGGCCGGCTTCGACGTCTACCGTCCCGAGTCGGTGTGCGAGGGCGAGGGCGACTTCGTGCCCGCCGGCCGCTGGATCCTCGCCGGCACCGGTTTCCGCACCACCCGTGAGGCCCATCGGGAGGCGCAGGAGTTCCTCGGCGCCCCGGTGATCGGCCTGACCCTGGTGGACCCGTACTTCTACCACCTGGACACGGCCCTGTTCGTCCTCGACGACGAGGGCGACGGGAACATCGCGTACTACCCGGACGCGTTCTCGCCGGGCAGCCGCGAGGTGCTCGCCAGGCTGTACCCGGACGCGCTGATCGCCACCCGCGAGGACGCCATGTCCTTCGGCCTGAACTCCGTCTCGGACGGACACCACGTCTTCATCTCGCCCGGGGCCACGGCCCTGGCCGAGCAGCTCGCCGACCGCGGCTACGTCCCCGTCCCCGTCGACCTGTCCGAGTTCCACAAGGCCGGCGGGGGAATCAAGTGCTGCACCCAGGAGATCCGCTGATGACCGCACCTGCCCGTACCCGTACCTCCGCAGAGCTGATCCAGGCCGAGGAGCCGGTCCTCGCGCACAACTACCACCCGCTGCCCGTGGTCGTGGCCGGCGCCGAGGGCAGCTGGGTGGAGGACGTCGAGGGGCGCCGCTACCTCGACATGCTGGCCGGTTACTCGGCGCTCAACTTCGGTCACCGCCACCCCGTGCTGACCGAGGCCGCCCACCGCCAGCTCGACCGGCTCACCCTGACCTCGCGGGCGTTCCACAACGACCGCCTCGCCGAGTTCGCCGAGCGGCTGGCGGCGCTGACGGGGCAGGACATGGTGCTGCCGATGAACACCGGCGCCGAGGCGGTGGAGAGCGGCATCAAGGTCGCCCGCAAGTGGGCGTACGAGGTCAAGGGCGTCCCGGCCGACCGGGCGACGATCGTGGTCGCGGCGGACAACTTCCACGGCCGTACGACGACGATCGTCAGCTTCTCGACGGACGAGACGGCACGGTCGGGCTTCGGGCCGTTCACTCCGGGCTTCAAGATCGTCCCGTACAACGATCTGGCGGCCCTGGAGGCGGCGATCGACGAGACGACGGCGGCGGTGCTGATCGAGCCGATCCAGGGCGAGGCCGGCGTGCTCATCCCCGACGACGGCTACCTCGCCGGCGTGCGGGAGCTGACCCGCCGGGCGGGCTGCCTGTTCATCGCGGACGAGATCCAGTCGGGCCTCGGGCGCACCGGGCGCACCCTGGCCGTCGAGCACGAGGACGTCGTCCCGGACGTCCTGCTGCTGGGCAAGGCCCTCGGCGGCGGCATCGTGCCGGTGTCCGCGGTCGTCGGGTCCCGGGAGGTGCTCGGGGTCCTGCGGCCCGGTGAGCACGGGTCGACATTCGGCGGCAACCCGCTGGCCGCGGCGGTCGGTACGGCGGTCGTCGGGCTCCTGGAGACGGGCGAGTTCCAGCTCCGGGCGGCGGAGCTGGGCAAGGTGCTGCACGAGGGGCTCGTCCAGCTGGTCGGCCGGGGTGTCGTCGGCTTCCGCTCACGCGGCCTGTGGGCGGGCGTGGACGTGGATCCGGCGATCGGCACCGGGCGGGAGATCGGCGAACGCCTGATGCGGGAGGGCGTCCTGGCCAAGGACACCCACGGTTCCACGATCCGGCTGGCGCCGCCGCTGACCATCACCGAGGCGGAGCTGCGCTCGGCCCTCGCCTCACTGGAGAAGGTGCTGGCCGCCTGAGGCGGACACCTGCGCCGGACGCTCACCGCCGGAGGTCTTCCGGCGGTGAGCGTCGTCCCGGTCCGGGCTCCGTCGCAGCCGAGGACGCCGGCCGGATCGCCTCGCCGGATCGCCCGGCCGGTGGTGGACCGGCCCGTGGTCGCCCGGCCGGTGGTGGACCGGCCCGTGGTCGCCCGGCCGGTGGTGGACCGGCCGGTGGTGGACCGGTCGGTGGTGGACCGGCCGGTGGTGGGCTGGTCGGTGGTGGGCTGGTCGGTGGTGGGCTGGGTACCCGCCTCGATGAGTGACTCTTCGAGGAGATGACTCCCATGCTGCTCATCGGCCTGCTCCTCCTTGCGGCGACAGCCGCCTTCACCGGTCTGGTCATCGCCGACAACCTGTCCGGCGGCCCGCACTACCCGGTGTCGGTGCTCGGCAACCACATCGCCACCATGAACACGCTCGAGGTCTTCAGCGCGGGTCTCGCCCTCGCCCTGCTCTTCTGCCTGGGCGCGAGCCTGCTGACCGGCGCCGCGACGCACCACCGGCACGCGCACCGGGCCCCGCGCCACTACGGCGGCGGGCGGGACACCGGCTCGCTGAACGAGCCCACGGGCCGGGACGGCCGCTGACGCCCACGGCCGCACCCGTGGGTCCGGTGCCGGTAGTGGGCGTGCGCGCCCGTACGTGTGTCCACGGGCCGGACGGTGTGCCCGTGCCCCGTGGACGGCGCGCGTGACGCCGTCAGTCCTCGCGTCGCCTGCGCCGCAGCAGGTGCCGCACGATCAGCGCGACGACGAGGACCGCGAGCGCCACGAGCACGTACACCTGGTAGCGGCTGATCTCGTCGTAGACCGTGCCGATGTGCGTGCCCGCGGCGTAGGCGAGGGTCACCCACAGGCCGACCCACAGCGCCGCGCCGAGCGCGTTGAAGGCGAGGAAGCGGAGCCAGTGCATGCCCGTGGTGCCGGCGATGATGCCGTTGGCCTGGCGCAGGCCCTCGATGAACCGGGCCACCACGACGATCTTGCCGCCGTGCCGGCCGAAGAATCGCTCGGCCGCCGCGAACCGCTCCGGCGTCAGGAAGATGTACCGGCCCCAGCGGTGCACGAAGGGACGTCCGCCGAGGTGGCCGACGAGATAGCCGATGTTGTCCCCGACGACGGCCGCGGCGAACGCGATCAGGGCCACGGCCACGACGTCGAGCTGCCCGGCCCCGGCGTACACCCCGGCCGCGATCAGGATCGTCTCGCCCGGGGCGGGGACTCCGAAGTCCTCCACGAGGACCACTGCGCCGACGGCCCAGTAGCCGTAGTGGCTGAGCAGCGGTGCCAGGTGCGCCAGCGGACCCGGAAGCGGAGGGGCCATGCCCACACCGTACGACGGCGCGTGAACGGTCACCGGCAGACACGGCAACGCGCCGCCGCGTACTTCCGGAGCTCGGACGGCGCCCCGTGGCCCGTCACCGCACGATCGGCCAGCCCGTCACGGTCTTGGACCTCGGCGGTGCGTAGCTGCGCGCCTTGCTGGTGCTGAGGCCGAGCCGGACGAGCCCTTCGGCCAGGGTGACCGCGGCGGCGACGCCGTCGACGACGGGGACGCCCGTGGCGGCACTGATCTTCTGGTCGAGCCCGGCCATACCGCCGCACCCCAGGCAGATCACCTCCGCCCGGTCCTCGTCGACGGCCCTGCGGGCCTCCGCCACGATCGCGTCGGCCGCGCGCGCCGGATCCGCCTCCAGCTCCAGCACGGGCAGCCCGGAGGCCCGCACCGAGGCACACCGCTCGTTCAGCCCGGCGAGCAGCAGCCGGTCCTGGATCTGCGGCACGGCCCGGTCCAGGGTGGTGACGACCGAGTACGTGCGGCCGATCAGCATCGCCACCTGCGCCGCCGCCTCGGTGATGTCCACCACCGGGACGTCCAGCAGCTCCTGGAGGCCCTCCCGGCCGTGCTCGCCGTACCCGGCCTGGATCACCGCGTCGTAGGGCTCGTCGTAGCGGACGATCCGGTCCATCACGGCGACGGCGGCCAGGTAGCTCTCGAAGTTGCCCTCCACCGACTCCGGCCCGAACGAGGGGGTGAGCCCGACGATCTCGACGCCGGGGGAGGCGGACGCCGCGGCCTGTGCACGGATCGTCTCGGTCATGGAGGCGGTCGTGTTCACATTGGCGATCAGTATGCGCATCTTGGTCCTTTCTCTTTCGGCCAGTGGTCGCCCGCGGCGCCGGCCGGCCCGTCGGTCAGCGGGCCGGCCGGACTGCGTGGGTGGGTGGGTTCCCGCCGGACCTCAGTCGGTCAGGACAGGTGTACTTCGGTGCCGATGCCGTGGCGCCGGGCGGCGTCGACGACGAGCCGGGCGGCCGCCACGTCCTGGATGCCGACCCCGACCGAGTTGTAGAGCGTGATGTCGTCCGCGGAACGCCGCCCGGGCGCCCTGCCGGTGATGACGTCACCGAGTTCGGTACGGAAGTGCTCCGGGGTGATCGCACCTTCCCGCATCGGGATCAGCACCTCACCGGACTCGTGGGACGACACCGAGAAACTGTCGACCACGACACGGCTGCGGACGATGCCCGCCGTGTCGATCTCCCGGTGATCCGGCCGCGGCGGCGCCCCGACCGCGTTGACGTGCAGGCCCGGACCGAACCACTCCCCCCGCACCACCGGCATGCGCGACGGCGTCAGCGTGCACAGCACCTCCGCCGCGCGCACCACCTGCTCCGGGTCGTCGGCGACCTTGACCGCGTACCCCTGCCCGCGGGCGTGCTCGGCGAACGCCTCGACGGTGGCACGGGTCCGGCTCCACACCAGCACCTGGCCGATGTCCATCACCCGTGCCAGCGCGGCGAGATGGGCACGCGCCTGGGCTCCGGCGCCGATCAGGCCGAGGACGCCCGCACCCTGGCGGGCCAGGTGCCGGGTGGCGACGGCCGACGCCGCCGCCGTGCGCAGCAGCGTGATCGGGGCGCCGTTGAGGATCGCTTCGCAGGTGCCGGTGCCGGGGTCGATGAGTGTGATCACCGACTGCTGGACCGGCAGTCCCCGGCCGGCGTTGGGCGGGGTGTCGGTGAGGAGTTTGACCCCGGCACTGGACAGTGGGTCGACCGCGGCGACCATCGGCACCAGCAGTCCGGCCCCGCCGGGCAGTTCCATCGCGGACCGGTCGGGCTGACGCGCCGTGCCGGTGGACAGGGCCGCGTGGGCCTGCTCGACGACGTGCATCACCTCGCCCAGATCCAGCAGACTCGCGACCTGCGCCCGGTCCAGCACCAGCAGGGGTGCCCGGCCGGTACCCGTCTGGTCCGTCACGGCGTCACCTCGGCGGCGGCCCGCGCGGCGGGGCGGGCGTCGATCAGGTCCGCATACGGGACGGGGGCGTCCAGGAGCCCGTCCTCGGCGAGGATGCGCAGCCACTCGGCGTAGCCGTCCTGGCTGACGCGGATGTCGTCCCAGATGCCGCTCGCGCGCAGGTCGTCGACGACCGGGACCAGGACCTTGGTGTCCAGGGACGGCCACTCGCGGGCCAGCAGGCCGGCCAGCTCGTCGGCATTGTGCGTCTTGAGCCAGTCGATCGAGCGCTGGAGCGCCCGGCAGAAGCGGAAGACGAGTTCGTCGTCGCGGTCCAGGACCGCCCGGGTGGTGTAGTAGACGCTGTTGGGCATCAGCCCGCCCGCCCGGTCGTAGCGGACCGCGGTGTGGGCCAGCCCGCGGTGTTCGAGGAAGGCGGCGTTGACGGCGTCGGTGACCAGCGCGTCCCCCATGCCGCCCAGGAACAGTTCGGTGAGCATCGACCCGGACAGGTCCCGTACGAACCGCACCTTGGACATGTCCACACCGGCCTTGCGCATCAGCCCCGCGGTGTGCACGTACGGCGCGGTGCCGCCCGCACCCGGGGCCAGCACGATCCTGCCCTCCAGGTCCGTCCACTCGAAGTCCGACACCGGCTTCCGCACCACCAGCGCCTTCGGGTTGCGGTGGTTCAGCTGTGCGAACGCCCGGTACTCACGGCCACGCCCGTGGTACATCGCCGGCACCCACAGCCCCCCGAGAACGACCTGGGCCTGCCCCTCCTCCAGATCGGCCAGCACCCGCGTCCAGTCGTCCGGGGCACTACGGGAGAAGTCGATCCCCTCCTCCTCGTAGAAACCGAACTCCCGGGCAACGTACTCGGGCAGGTAGTTCGGCCAGTGCGAAGTGGCCGAGACGTGCAGACGGTCCATCATCTCTCCTTGACATTTCTGACGATGTTTCACATCAGGGTCTCTATGGGGTGTTGCCGGACCGGCCGGGCGGGACGTAGCGCACGGCCGGCAGGCGGGTCAGGCGGCGGCCGGCGAAGAGGCCTCCACGTTGATGTCTTCGAGGGGGCGGCCGTGGGTTTCTGGGGCGAAGCGGACGGCGACGGCCATCACCCCGTACATCGCGGCGGTCAGGACGAAGACCGGGACCACGCCGGCGTGGTCGAGGAGCAGGCCCGCGCCGATGGGCACGAAGGCGCCGGCCACGTTGCCCTGCACGGCGATCATCGAGGTGCCGAAGGCGCGTACCCGGGTCGGGTACAGCTCCGGCGCCCACGCGAACACCGTGCTGTTCAGCAGCAGCACGAAGAACTGGAAGGTGCCGCCGAGCACCAGGACCAGGGCCGGGGTGCCGGCCAGGAAGCCGAAGGCGAGCGCGGCCAGGCAGGCGGCCACGGCGCCGCCGGTCATCACCAGCCGGCGCGGCCAGTGCATGCCGCATACGTCGCCGCCGCCGCGCCGAGGAGACTGCCGACGTTCATCACCATGGTGAAGGTCAGGCTCTCGGTGATGCTGTAGCCCTGGTTGACCAGGATCGTCGGCATCAGCACCAGCACGGTGATCTGCGCACCGAACGTCATCCAGGACACCACCGCCAGCGCGGCCGTGCGCCGCAGCAGCTCGCCCCGGAAGACCTCCCCGAGCCGCACCTTCTCCGCCTTGCCCTCCTGCGTGGCCGGCTGCGTCAGATACGGAACCGTGGGCAGGTCACGGCCCTTCAGCCGGCCCGACGCCAGCCGCGTCAGCACCTGGTTGGCCTCCTCGATCCGCCCGCGGGAAGCCAGGTAGCGGGGCGTCTCGGGCAGATACCGGCGGTAGAACAGCACCAGCACCGCCGGCAGCACCAGCAGCCCGAACATCCACCGCCAGCTGCTGTCCGGACCACCGAAGAAGTTCCCCAGCGGACCGAGCACCACCGCGGCGAAGCCGAACGAGACCACATTGCCGAAACCACCGGCGCCCACGTTCAAGGACGCCACCACCGCGCCCCGGAACCGGGTGGGCACCAGCTCGCTCAGCAGTGTCATCCCCGCCGCGAGCTCACCACCGAGCCCGATCCCCACCACGAAGCGCCCGACCGCCAGCACCGCGTAATTCGGAGCGAGCGCGCAGACCAACGCTCCCGCGCAGTACACGAACAGGTTGAACGCCAGCGCGAACCGGCGCCCCCTCAAGTCACCGATCGCACCGGTGACCACCTTGCCGATGATCATCGCCGAGATCGTGACCGTCTGCAGAAAGGCCAGTTCAGGCGTGGAGATGTGCCAGACGTCCTTCAACGCCGGACCCACCGCGCCCAGCGAGTTCTCCTCCATCACGTCGAAGAACGCGCCGAGCAGAACCATCACCAGGATGAGCTTGTGCGCCCGATTGAAACCGATCGAGTCCAGCGCCCGGCCGACCGCCGAACCCGCTGGAGACGAACTGCCGTCCACCACGTCAACCGCCGCAGCGCCGGTTGAGCGGGTGGACATGTCACCGGAGCCGGAGCCACCGGTGTCAGGAGTGGGGGAATCCGATCTGTGCAATGGAGCCGACCTCCTTCAGAGGACGCTCGGGCTTCAGAGAGGAGCCCAGGCAGGGGACAGCCCGAGAGGACGCGAGGGGTCGGGCTGCCGAGAGGCCGTCTGAAGGCCTCTGGTGACATAATTAGCAGTCATCTGATGACTTGGAGAAGGGGTGGGGATGAAGAAGATTGAGCGAGTCTCTCTGGTCGAGGCAGCGAGCAGGCAGTTGCAGGCGGAGATCGAGAGCGGCCGCTGGGAGGTCGGCCGGCGGCTGCCGTCGGAGGGCGAGCTGGCCGAACGGCTCGGCCTCAGCCGCGTATCGGTGCGTGCCGCCGTCCACGGGCTGGCCCAGATGGGACTGCTCACCACCCGCCAGGGTGACGGCACCTACGTGGCCGCCAGGGACGCGACCGACGTCGCCCTGCGACGCCGGCTCGACGACGCCCACGACGGCGACGTCCTCGAAGTCCGCCGCGGCCTGGACATCCTCGCCGCCGGACTCGCCGCCGCCCGCCGCACCCGGCACGACATCACCGCCCTCGACGACGCGCTCACCCGACGCGCCGCGGCCGGAACCGCAGGCGACGAAGCCGCCTTCGTCACCGCCGACGTCGACTTCCACCTCCACGTCGCCCGCGCGACCCACAACGAACTCCTCGTCGAGCTCTACTCGACCTTCACCAGGGCACTGGCCGACAGCATCCGCGACGACCGCTGCCTGAAGGTCTTCACCCAGGGGCGGGACACCTGGCACAACGCCCTCGCCGCGGCCATCGCCGAAGGCGACGCCGACAAGGCCACCACCGCCTCACTGGCCCTGCTGGAGAACGGCCCGGCGACCCGGGATCGCTGATGCCGCGTCACATCGGGATCATCGAGGAGAACATGAGCTGATCCGGGCCGGGGCTGACCGCCTGTTCGGCCCAGATGGTCTTCCCGCGCCGGCTGTAACGGCTGCCCCAGCGGGTGCTGAGCTGGGCGACGAGGAACAGGCCCCGGCCTCCTTCGTCGGTGGTGTGGGCCCGGCGCAGGCGGGGCTGGGTGTTGCTCGGGTCGCTGACCTCGCAGACCAGGACGTCCTCGTGGATCAGCCGCAGCCCGATGGGGCCGCCGGCGTAGCGGACGGCGTTGGTGACCAGTTCGCTGACGATGAGTTCGGTGCTGAAGGCGATGTCGTCGAGCCCCCACGCGGCCAACTGGCCGGTGGTGGCCACCCGGGCGTCGGACACGCTGGCGGGGTCCGCGGGGAACTCCCAGTCGGCGACGGACTCCGCGGGGACCACGCGGGTGCGGACGAGCAGCAGCGCGATGTCGTCCCTGGGCGGGTGGTCGTCGAGGCCGGCGAGGAGCGCTCGGCCGATCTCGTCCAGCGGCCGGCCGGGACGGCAGTGGGCGGCGAGGCGGTCGGTCAGCCGTCGCAGTCCGGCGTCGGTGTCGCCGTCGTCGCCCTTGATCAGTCCGTCGGTGTACAGGGCGAGGACACTGCCGGGCGCCAGATCGAGCGTGGCGGTCTCGAAGGGCATGCCGCCGACGCCCAGGGGCGGTCCGGGAGAGAGGTCCACGGGTCGGGCAGTGCCGTCGCAGGGGGAGACGACGGGCACCGGATGTCCGGCACTGGCGACGGTGCAGCGGCGGGCGACCGGATCGTAGAGGGTGTACAGGCAGGTGGCGCCGACGGTGTCCCGGTTCTCGGGGGCGGCCTCGCCCGCGAGTCGCTGCACCAGGTCGTCGAGGTGGGTGAGCAGTTCGTCGCAGTCGAGTTCCAGGTCCGCCAGGGTCTGCACGGCGGTGCGCAGCCGGCCCATGGTGGCGGTGGCGTGCAGGCCGTGGCCGATGACGTCGCCGACGACGAACGCGGCCCGCAGCGAGGGCAGCGAGAGGACGTCGAACCAGTCGCCGCTGATCTCCGCTCCGCCGCCCGCGGGCCGGTAGACGCCGATGGTCTCGGCAGCGGGCGTCTCGGTGGTCGCGCGTGGCAGGAGGCGCCTTTGGAGCGCGACGGCGGCACGATGCTCCCGTGTGTAACGGCGGGCGTTGTCGACGCTGAGCGCGGCCCTGGACGCGATCTTCTTCAGCAGGTCCGCCTCGTCCTCTTCGAAGGGCTGCCCCTGTTCGTTGCGGCTGATCCCGACGATGCCGAGCATCGTGCCGCGCGCGAACAGCGGTGCCACGGCGAGCCAGCGCGCGTTCTCCGGCACCAGCAACTCGATCAGGTGCGGCTCGCCGAACATGGCGCTCATCGTCTCGCTGTCGACGACGATGACGTCACCGCGCTGGACCGCGAGCAGGGTGGGCATGTCCGGTTGCCGGGGCGCCGCCGCGCCCTTCTGCAGCAGACGGGAGGGCCACGTCCCGTCGGCCGAGGCGACCGCGACCCGCCGCCAGCTCAGCCAGGCGCCGCCGAGCACATTGGCGGGCTCGTCCCCCTCGATGACGGGGTCCGCCAGCTCCACCCAGGCGAGGTCCCCGAGCGCGGGCACGAGGACGTCGACGAGGTCCTGCGCGGTGCGCACGACGTCCAGTGAGCCACCGATGCGGGTGGAGGCGTCGCGCAGCAGGTCCAGGTGGTCGCGGATCCGCTGCTGCTCGGAGATGTCGGTGACCAGCGTGACGACGCCCGCGGGCTCCCCCCGCGCGTCCTCCAGCCGGAAAGCGGACAGGGAGAGCGTCCGGTGCCGCCCGGGGAGGAGCGGTGAGCGCACGTCCTGTGCCTCCCCGATCAGCGGCGTGCCCGTCTCCAGCACCCGGCGCAGGGCCGCCTCCGCGGCTTCGGCGTTCCTGGCGTTGGCCACCTCCCTCATCTCCACGCCGGCGGCGCCCGGAGGTCCGCCGAGCGTCTCGAGGGTGATGTTGGTCCGTACGAGGGCCAGGTCCGTGTCGCGGAGGGTGACTCCCATCCGGGCCTGGGCGAAGAGCGCGCGCAGCAGGGACAGGCCCTGTTCCCGCTCGGTCGTGTCGGCCGCGGGGGCGGCCAGTGCCAGCAGTTCGGAGGATCCCTCCAGGCGCACGATCCGGAAGGCGACCTCCACGGCACGGCCCGAGCGGTGCCGCAGCCGTGTCCGGCCGGCGGCCGGAAACCCGTCCGCCGCGAGCGCGCAGTGGTGCGGCTCGTCGGGGGCATCGGCGAGAAGTTCCCCGACCGGGCGGCCGCAGACGTGCGCGGCCGGGTGCCCCAGGAGGTCGGCCGCCGCGTGGGACCACCGCACGACGGTCCCGGCTTCGTCGAACACGGCGGCTGCCACGGCGCCGAGGGCAAGGGCGCCGGCGGGGTCGAACCCGTTCATCTCGCTCCTCGCTGGCGGCCGAGCCGCCCGACAGGCTCGTCCCCCATTATCGGCGATTCCGGACAGCCCGCGCCTCCGCTCCCCCGCCCGGCGTCCCTGGTCCGGAACGCGGTCGACGGCCCCGGACGCCTCGCACACGCCCTGGGGCCGGAGCTGCGAGGCCGCCGCCTCTTGCCGCCGTGCCGCAACCGTCCGGGGGCCGCCGGGAGCCGCCCTCAGACCGCCGCCGCGGCGCTCACACGTCCCCTTCGTCGCCGCCTTCGAGGATCGCCAGCGCCGCGCTGGTCGCGGCGACCGGATCGCCGGCGCTCACCGCCTCGAACAGAGCGCTGTGGAACAGGTCCTCGCCGGCCTCGTCCATGCACCGGCCGGCCTTGACGGTCTCCCGCAGGGCGTCGCTCATGTTCCGGTACAGGTCCCCGAGCAGCGGGTTGTGCGCGGCCTCCGCGACACACAGGTGGAAGTCGACGTCGGCGTCGGTGAACGCATCCAGGTCGGTGGCCAGCCCCGCGGCGGTGCGCCGGTCCATGGCCTGGCGGAGCGCCGTGAGGTCCTCCTCGGTGCGCGCGGTGGCGGCCAGCCGGGCCGCGACGATGTCCAGGCCGCGCCGCACGTCGAGGATGTCGTCGGCCGTCACCCCGCCGAGGTGACGGCGGAGCGCGACCTGTCCCTCGTCGGTGGCGGTCACGTAGGTGCCGGCCCCCTGGCGGGTGCTCAGCAGTCCGGAGTGCACCAGCACACGGACGGCTTCGCGGACCGAGAGCCGGCTCACGCCGAGAGACTCGGCCAGCTGGCCCTCCGGAGGGATCCGTTCGCCGACCCGCCACACGCCCCGGGCGATCTCCGCGCGTAGCTCACTGATCACGGTATCGACGATCGATACGCGCCCCACCGTTTCCATCCGACCCTCTTCTCGGTCATCTGACGACGTCAGAAGCCTAGGAATCCCCAGAGCCCAGGTCCAGCCCTCGGCCCTGCCGCCGGGGGTCTTCCGGCCACGCACACGTCTTCCGGCCACCCACGTGTCCTCCGGCGTGTCTTCCGACCCGGGGCCGGGCCGCCGCAGCCCCCGCCGGCCGGCTCGTCGAGGACTCCGGGAAGAAGCACCGGTTCCCGTCCGTCCGGCCGCCGCCGAGCGCGTCCTCCAGCTATCCCGGCAACTGCCTGCGATGGGACGCGGCCACGTCGCGGCTGGTGGCCAGGTGCTTCATGACCAGGTCCTCGACCCTCGGCACGTCCCGGTCCTCGATCGCCTCGTAGAGCGCCTCGTGCTCCTTCGCGACGGTCAGCAGGTCGTCGTGCTGGGCCAGCAGCCAGCGCATACGGCTGCGGAGAGTGGACCCCAGCTCGTTCAGAAGCTCGTTGGCGGCCATCGACGTCACGGTCTCGTGGAAGTCGGCCGCGGCGCGCCGGGCCTTGACGGCGTCCCCCTCGCGCGCGGCTTCGAGCTCGGAGTCCAGGTCCGCGCGCAGCTTCTCCAGGCCGGCGCGGTTGCGCCGCTGAGCCGCGAGCCGGAACGTCAGCGTCTCCAGGGCGCAGCGGACCTCGTCGAGGTCGGAGATGTCGGTGGAGGTGAACTCGCGCACGACGGCCCATGTACGCGGGCGCGGTGTGACCAGGCCCTCCGCCACCAGCGCCCTCAGAGCCTCGCGGACCGGGAGTCTGCTCACCCCGAGTTCGGCGGCGAGCTCCCGTTCGACGAGTTTGCTGCCGGGCTGACGGTCACCGTCGAGGATCTGGTCGCGCAACTGTCGCGTGACGCGTTCGGACTCGGACTCAAAACCCTCGGACCCTGGCATGGGCCTCATTCTCGCAGGTCCGCGCCACCCGTCTGCCGCATACCGGTACGTCCGTCCGGCACGGGGGCGACGGGTCAGCATGAGCACGGCCGAAGGCGGTTACAGATGACTACTGACGCACGTGGACCAATTCCGGGATCCTGCCCTTTACCTGGCAAAACACCGGTCTGAAGCCGAGCTGGTCGGAGTGAGGGGCGAACCGTGTTCTACTACCTGCTCAAATACGTTCTGCTGGGACCGCTGCTCAGATTGGTCTTCCGGCCACGTATCGAGGGGCTGGAGCACGTGCCGGCCTCGGGAGCGGCCATCGTCGCGGGCAACCATCTGTCGTTCTCGGACCACTTCGTGATGCCGGCGATCCTCAAACGGCGGATCACCTTCCTGGCCAAGGCCGAGTACTTCACGGGACCGGGCATCAAGGGCCGGCTCACCGCGGCCTTCTTCCGCAGCGCGGGGCAGATCCCGGTGGACCGCTCGGGCAAGGAGGCCGGGCAGTCCGCGATCCGGGAGGGGCTCGGGGTGCTGAGCAAGGGCGAGTTGCTCGGCATCTACCCGGAGGGCACCCGGTCGCACGACGGCCGCCTGTACAAGGGCAAGGTCGGCGTCGCGGTCATGGCGCTCAGGGCCGGGGTGCCGGTCGTCCCGTGCGCGATGATCGGCACGTTCGAGGCCCAGCCGCCCGGGAAGGTCGTCCCGCGCCCGCACCCGATCGAGATCCGCTTCGGCGAGCCGCTGGACTTCTCCCGCTACGCGGGCATGGAGAACGAGAAGGCGATCCTGCGCGCCGCCACCGACGAGATCATGTACGCCATCCTGTCGCTGTCCGGGCAGGAGTACGTCGACCAGTACGCGGCCGTGGCCAAGGCGGAGCAGGCCGAGGCGAAGGGCGACAGGCGCAGGTTCCCGCGCGCACCGCTCACCTGACGCCGCGGGGCACGCCGTGCGCGAGAGAGGGGCGGCCGGGCATCCCGGCCGCCCCTCGTCGTCACCTTCCGCCGGTCGCTACGCCTTCGGCGTGGCGTGCGGCGCGCAGGTCACGTCCGCCGCGTCGGTCCTGCCGGTGAGCAGGTAGGTGTCCACCCGGTCGTTGATGCACGGGTTGGCCAGGCCGGTGACGCCGTGGGAGCCCGCGTCCTTCTCGGTGATGAGACGGGAGCCCTTGAAGCGCTTGTGCAGCTCGACGGCGCCCGCGTACGGGGTGGCGGCGTCCCGCGTGGACTGCACGATCAGCACCTGCGGCAGGCCCTTGCCGGTCTTCACGTCCACCGGGTTCTGCTGCTTGACCGGCCACGTGGCGCACGGCAGGTTCATCCACGCGTTGGCCCACGTCATGAACGGGGCGGTCTTGTGGAGCCTCGTGTTGTCCCGGTCCCACGTCTGCCAGTTGGTGGGCCACTTGGCGTCGGTGCACTCCACGGCGGTGTAGACGGCGTTGCCGTTCTCCGAGGAGATGTTGCCCGCGATGTCGGACATGTCCGGGGCGGCGGCGTCGATCAGCGCCTGGGTGTCACCGGCGACGTACTTGCTGAACACCCTCGCCACCGGCGCCCACGACGAGTCGTAGTAGGGCGCGCTCTGGAAGAAGGAGATCAGCTCGTTGGGGCCGACGACCCCGCCGATGGGGCTCTTCTTGGCGGCGGCGCGCAGCTTCAGCCACTGCCCCTGGACGGCGTCGCGGGTGGCGCCCAGGTGGTAGGTGGCGTCGTTCGCGGCGACCCAGTCCTGCCAGTCCTTCCAGCGGCCCTCGAAGGCGACGTCCTGGTTCAGGTTGGCCTGGTACCAGATGTTCTCGCGCGCCGGGTTGACGACGCTGTCGACGACCATCCGGCGCACGTGGCCCGGGAACATCGTGCCGTAGACGGCGCCGAGGTAGGTGCCGTAGGAGACACCGAGGAAGTTGAGCTTCTGCTCGCCGAGCGCGGCGCGGATGACGTCCAGGTCGCGGACCGTGTTCGCGGTGGTCATCTGCTGGAGCATGGCGCGGCCGGTGCGCTCGTAGCAGCCCTGCGCGTACTCGCGGGCCAGCTTGCGCTGGATGCTCTTGTCGGCCTCGGAGTCCGGCACCGGGTCCAGCTTGGACCCCTCTGCGAACTTCTGCGGGTCCGCGCAGGAGATGGGCGCCGAGTGGCCGACGCCGCGCGGGTCGAAGCCGACGAAGTCGTAGGCCTTCGCCACGTTGGCCCAGATGGCGTTCTTGTTGGTGACCCGGGTCGGGAAGCGCAGGCCCGAACCGCCGGGGCCGCCCGGGTTGTAGACGAGGGCGCCCTGGCGCTCCTCCTTGGTGCCGGTGTTGCCGATACGGTCGACGGCGAGCTTGATCTGCTTGCCGTACGGGTCGGCGTAGTCGAGCGGCACCGAGACGTAACCGCACTGGATGGGCTTGACCAGCCCCCAGTCGGCGGGGCAGTCCTGCCAGTCGACGCCGGCCTTCGCGGCACGCTCCGCGGCGATCGCCGCGCCACGCGTCTCGCGGTCCTGGCCCTGGCCGTTGTTCGCGCCGGCCGCGGGCGTCGCCACGGCACCGGCCATCAGGGTCGCCGTGACCAGCGCGCCGGCCGAACCGAGCGCCAGCGCACGGCTCTTGGGTCTCACGTCCCTCAAGTGGGACCTCCCCGTACATCGTTGCGAATTGTGTACGGGGATCCTTGCGGCTGTGAGGTCCCTGAGAACAGGGGGCGTTGACCTTCTTTGCCAATCCGATAAGCGGCGCGACGTGTCCCGCTGAGCGGAGTTCCGAGGGGCTCGGCAACGGCCCGGGGCCCTGGGGCTGTTCGCCGCTCACCCGGCCGCCGGAGCGTGCCGCCTTGGGGCGTGACGGCACAGCGGGGCCCCTCGCGACCCTCTCGGTAAATTCAACTGCCCCGCCGGGCAGTGCAGTTCAGACCCGCCGACGACGCGGGACGCGCGCCGCCCCGGGCCTCACCCGCTAGCGGACCTCCGGCCCTCGATGGTCCGCCGTGATGCCGAAGCGCTGCTGCTCACGAGGGGCGGACGGGGCGTCGCGGACCTGCGAGACGGCACCGACCACCGGGTCCCCGGCAGGCTCCGCGAGCTGCTCGAGTCGTTCCAGATCGGCGGCGGAGACCAGGGCGACGAGCGGCTTGCCGTGCCGCGTGACGACCACGCGCTCACCGCCGTACACCACCCGGTTGATCAGGTCGGCGAGTTCAGCCCTGGCTTGCGTCACCGGAATCTCGTAGGCCATACCCCCACCTTACGGGGCGTTCGCGCCGGTCTCAGGGCTGCGACCGCCCGCCGGAGAAGCCTGCGGAGTACCGCCCCAGCGCCCGCCTCAGCTGCTCCAGCTCGATGTCGGGCGGAGCACCGCCCTGCGCGAACTTCAGCACGTGCTCGGCCACCGTGCGCAGCTTGGTGTTCGACCGCTGGGAGACCTCCCGCAGGACCTGCCAGGCGTCCTCGGGCGGGATCCGCCCGAAGGTCACCACGGCGCCGATCGCCTGGTCGATCACGGCGTGCGAGGTCAGGGCCCGCTGGAGCTGATCGATCTCCCGGTGCAGCCGCTCACGCTCCAGCACCAGATCTGCGGCGGAGAGCGGCGGGAGAGGGTGCCGCTCGGACATCGCGAAGAACACCATGGCCAGTCCCCTGGGTCGTCGAGCCGCCGTGCTTCCAGCTTCACCCCGCAGGAGGCCGTGCACGACCCGGGACCGTTCCCGCATCCGGCCCGGGGAAGCCCTCCGCGACTTATGTACGTCCTGTACGTTTTTAACAGAGGCCGCTCCAACCGGAGCCGGCGCTGCCGCATGGAGGGGTGTGCCATGACGCGACCGTCCGCCCGCTACGTCCTGCCGGAGTTCACCGAGATCACCAGCGTCGGCCGGCGCTCCCTTGATCCGTACGCGAAACTGCTCGAGGAGCGGATCGTCCTCCTCGGCACACCGATCGACGACACCGCGGCGAACGACGTGATCGCGCAGTTCGTCCACCTGGAGCACCGGACGCCCGAAAGGGACATCTCGCTCTGCATCAACTCCCCGGGCGGCTCGTTCAGCGCGACGCCGGCCGTCCACGACACGATGCGGTACGTGTGCTGCGACGTGGAGACGATCTGCCTGGGCCAGGCCGTCGCGTCCGCGGCGGTGCTGCTGGCCGCGGGCACCCCGGGCAAACGGTACGCACTGCCGGGCGCCCGCGTCATCCTGCGACAGCCGTCACTGCCCGAGCCGGTCGAGGGCCAGGCGTCCGACCTGGCGATCCAGGCGGACGAGCTGACACGGATGCGCGCCCGCCTGGAGGAGCTGCTCGCGCTGAGCACCGGGCGGTCCGCGCGGCAGGTGCGGACCGACCTGGCGCGGGAGCAGGTGCTGGACGCACAAGAGGCCCTGAAATATGGCCTGATTGACCGAATCATCCAGAACCGCGGGGCCACGCGCACCGCGCCGGACGCGGAGTGAGCCGCCGATGCCGCCGCCCGAGCCGCCACCCCTGCCGGCGCCGACCCGCGCCGAGGCGGAGCTGATCGACCAATACCTGGAGGCGGCCGACCTGCTGGGCCGCGTCAACCCGGGACGGCCCGGAGACACCTGCCGGGCCCTGAGGGCCGCCCAGGCGCTCGCCGGCAGGGCGGTGGAGCTGCGCGACGCCCTGGCGCTGGTGCACCGGCGGGACGAGACCGAGCTGCACACGGACGTTCTGGCCCGGGCCCTGCGGGTGCTGGACGGCGAGCGGCGCACGGCCCGTGTCACCCTTCCCCCCGACTGCGGAAGTTGACGTCGTCCACAGCCGCGGCCTTGGCGGGTGAAGGGACCCTTCTGTCTGGACACGGGGTGAAATCACCCCGAATGACCGACCGCCTTTCGGTGTAGGTTCAACTCCCTTTTCGAGACCGCCGCAGTCGCCCAACACGCCTCCCCGAATGGCGGAATGAGGTGCTCCGGTGCTGGTCCGGGGGTCGTCGCGGGCGGGGGCAGCCGTTCGATCGCGAGGGTGTCCACCCGAACGGGCGCGTGGTGAGTAACAACACAAACACGCGGTTCCATTGGGATTTTCGGACATCCGTAGGTGAAGATCCCTGTCTGACGACAAGCCCCCGCCACAACGGCGGGGCGGTCCGGGCGGACGCCGAGTCCTGCCGCCGCCAGGATGACCGGTCGACAGAAGTGGATCGGCAGGAGTGGAGGACCCAAGCACGACGGGTCGCCGGAACGGTCACGCCATGGCCGGTCCGAGCAGCCCTTGGGGTGAAGCCGCGACAACGCGGCCGGGCAACTTCGCCAGCCCGAATCCGACAGGTCATCCTTCACAGGCGGCTGACGAAGGGTTGCGCATGACTGCGCTCAATCGTGTCCCGTCGCTGATGGCCCGGGCCGGCACGGCCTCGGCCCTGACCCTGGCCGCCGTGGGCGGCTCGATCGTGGTCCCGGGTGTGGCCTCCGAGGCCTCGGCCGTGACGACCGCGAACACGGCACTGCGGATCGCGGCGTCCAAGCAGGGGTCGCCCTACCAGTGGGGCGCCACGGGGCCGCGGAGGTTCGACTGCTCCGGGCTCACGCTGTACTCGTTCAAGAGGGCGGGCAAGAAGCTCCCCCGCACGGCCGCACAGCAGTACAACAACAGCCGGCACATCTCCGCGAGCAGCCGCCGAGCCGGGGACCTGGTGTTCTTCCACTCGGGCTCGCACGTCTACCACGTGGGCATCTACGCCGGGAAGGGCAAGATCTGGCACGCTCCGAAGACCGGGGACGTGGTGAAGCTCCAGAAGATCTGGACGAAGAGCGTCTGGTACGGCCGGGTCAGCTGACCCGGCCGCAGTGCGGTGCCGTGCGGTGGCGGAGCTTCGACGTCGTCACCGCACGTTCCTACGGTTCCTGACCCGCGGCAGTCACCGGGCGGGCGGGAACCGTCCACGGAAGTTCGATGCAGACCGTCTTGCCGCCCTCCCGCGTCGGCCGCACGGTCAGTCTGCCGCCGCACTCGGCGGTGAGCCACCGGATGATCACCATGCCCCGGCCGTTGTCCTGCTGGACGGCGGCCGGCAGGCGTTTCGGGAACCGGGGGTGGCTGTCGGTGACCCCGATGCGCAGTCGTTCGTCACGCACGAGGACGAGGTCCACCGTGAAGGTGGGTGACTGCCCCAAAGTGTGCTGTACGGCGTTGGTGGCGAGTTCGGACACGATGAGCCGGACCGTCTCGGCGGTGTCCGCGGACGGCGGCAGGCCCCACTCCGCGAGCGTGCCGGCCACATAGGCACGGGCCGCGCAGACCGAGGCGGGATCGCTCGGCAGAGTGACGGATGCTTCCAGATGGTCTGCCATGGCGATGTCGTCCCTTTCCCACGGGGCCGGAGTCCGACACTTGGCGGATGGTTCGAGTACGGTCCCGCACTGGTGCTTCGCCGTCAGACTGCCATCACCTCTCCGGTCTCGGTGGCGATCCACCGAGATATGCATATATCTGTCGCTCGATGCGGTGAACTCTGCGACGGCAGACCGTATCCGGAGCGGGTCGCGTGGAGCGTTCAGAGGGAGCGAGGGAGTAGCCCATGCAGCACGGTCCCGAGGTGCGCCGCCGGAAGCTGGGCGCCGAACTGCGCGCGCTGCGCACCGGCGCGGGTCTCACCAGCGGTGAGGCGGCCCGCCTGGTCGGCTGGCACCAGTCGAAGGTCAGCCGGATCGAGACCGGCACCAGCGGGGTGAAACCGGCCGACGTGCGCTCGCTCCTGGACGCGTACGCGGTCCACGACGCCCAGCTGCGCGAGCTGCTCCTGGTGCTCGCGGGGCTGGACGACGGCGGCGACCGGCACCACTGGTGGCACGCCTATCGCGGAGTGCTGCCGCCGACCTACCGGGACTTCATCAGCCTGGAGTCGCAGGCGAGCGGGATGCGCACCCTGGAGACCTCGGTCGTCCCCGGACTGCTCCAGACACCCGAGTACGCCCGCGCGGTCACCCGGGCCGCCGTGGACGGGCTGGACGAGGACCGGCTGGACGCGCTGGTGGAGGTGCGGCTGGCCCGCCAGGACGTGCTGCGCTCGCGACCGCCGCTGGAGCTGGACGCGGTGCTGGACGAGGCGGTGCTGCGCAGGGAGGTGGGCGGGCCCGAGGTCATGAGGCGGCAGCTGGAGCGGCTGACGGAGGCGGCCCGGCTGCCCCAAGTACGGCTCCAGGTGTTGCCGTTCGCCGCCGGCGCGCACATCGGGATCACCGGCCCTTTCGTTATCTTCTCGTTTTCGAACGCTTCCGATCTGAACGTGGTGGTTCTCGACCACTTGACGAGTAGCCTCCACCTCGAGCGGAAAGAAGACCTAGAGGCCTACGCCGAGGCCTTCGACACCCTGCGGATCCACGCCCTCTCTCCCGAGGACTCGTTGGACTTCATCGCCGGGATACGCCAGACCCCCTGACGGCGCACAACCGCGTACCGCGTAAGGAGGCCCCATGTCCACTCCGCCTCGGCACGTACCTTCCAGTACCGATCTGCACGGCGTGCACTGGCTGCGCAGCAGCTACAGCACGGGAGCCAACAACTGCGTCGAGACGGCCCGGCCCGCCACGGGACCGTGGGCCGGGCTGCTCGCCGTGCGCGACTCCAAGACCCCGGCCGGGCCCGCGCTGCTCTTCTCCCCCGCGAGCTGGGCAGTCTTCACGGCCGCGGCACACCGCACCTGACGGACAATCCAGTCATATCCACACCCGGTGGCGCCCGGCCGTGTCACGCCGACTCATGGTCGTGTTCCACCGATCACCCCTACAGCGTGTTCGATCTGCGCCCCGGAGAGGTCCGCGCGGGCGGTCAGCCGCAGCCGTGAGATGCCGTCGGGCACGGAAGGAGGACGGAAGCAGCCCACGGCCAGCCCGGCCGCCCGGCAGTCGGCCGCCCATCGCACGGCCCGCTCCGGGGACGGAGCGCGCACCGAGACCACCGCGGCGTCCGGACGTACCGCCTCCAGGCCCGCGGCGGTCAGGCGTGCGTGGAGTTCGGCCGCCACCGCACGCGCGCGTGCCGCCCGCTCCGGCTCGCGGCGCAGCAGTCGCAGCGCCACGAGGGCGGCACCCGCGGCCGCGGGCGCGAGACCGGTGTCGAAGATGAACGTCCGGGCCGCGTTGACCAGGTGGTCGATCACCCGCGCGGGCCCGAGGACGACTCCGCCCTGACTGCCGAGCGACTTCGACAGCGTGGCCGTGACGACCACGTCGTCGGCGCCCGCCAGCCCGGCCGCGTGCGCGGCGCCGCGGCCGCCCTCGCCCAGGACGCCCAGCCCGTGGGCGTCGTCGACGACGAGACCGGCGCCGTGCTCCCGGCAGACCGCGGCGAACTCCGCCAGCGGGGCCGCGTCACCGTCGACCGAGAACACCGTGTCCGACACGAGCACGGCCGGGCCCTCGTGCGTTCCGAGGGCCTTGCGCACGGCGTCCGGGTCGGCGTGCGCGACGACCTGTGTCGTGCCCCGGGCCAGCCGGCAGCCGTCGATGAGCGAGGCGTGGTTGCCCGCGTCGGAGACGACGAGCGAGCCGTGCGGCGCGAGCGCGGTGACCGCGGCCAGGTTCGCTGCGTATCCGGAGGAGAAGACCAGCGCAGCCTCGAAGCCGCAGAATCCGGCCAGTTCGCGCTCCAGTTCGGCATGGAGTTCGGTGGTGCCGGTGACCAGCCGGGAGCCGGTGGAGCCGCCGCCCCAGGTACGCGCCGCGGCCGCGGCCCCCTCGGTCACCTCCGGATGGCGGGCCAGCCCCAGGTAGTCGTTGCCCGCGAGGTCGAGCAGCGGTGAGTCGGCGGGGCGGGGCCGCAGGGTCCGTACGAGTCCGGCCCGGCGGCGTGCGTCCACCTGCTCCTCGATCCAGCCGAACGCCATGGGTCCTCCGGGGCTTTTGTAGGCAGTGGACAGACCCTAGCGGCAGGGCCGGCCGCCCATGATGTGGCAATACCCACATGTCGATGCGCCCGTCGTTGTGCGGAGTCTCCTTGGCCGCGGACCGGGCCGTAGGACAGGATCAGCTCTCATGAACCTGCTGAACACGCTGGTGGACAAGGGGCTTCGGCGCGAGTCGCCGACCCGCGAGGAAGCTCTGGCCGTACTGGCCACCTCCGACGACGACCTGCTCGACGTGGTGGCCGCGGCAGGGAAGGTGCGCCGCCACTGGTTCGGCCGGCGGGTGAAACTCAACTATCTCGTCAACCTCAAGTCGGGCCTGTGCCCCGAGGACTGCTCCTACTGCTCCCAGCGCCTCGGCTCGAAGGCGGACATCCTCAAGTACACCTGGCTCAAGCCCGACGACGCCTCCAGGGCCGCCGCGGCGGGGCTGGCGGGCGGCGCGAAGCGGGTCTGCCTGGTGGCCAGCGGGCGCGGTCCGACCGACCGCGACGTGGACCGGGTCTCCGACACCATCAAGGCGATCAAGGAGCAGAACGAGGGCGTCGAGGTGTGCGCCTGCCTCGGTCTGCTCTCCGACGGCCAGGCCGAACGGCTGCGCGAGGCCGGGGCCGACGCCTACAACCACAACCTCAACACCTCCGAGGCGACGTACGGCGACATCACGACCACCCACACCTACGCCGACCGGGTGGACACGGTGCACAAGGCGCACGCGGCCGGGCTGTCCGCCTGCTCCGGGCTCATCGCCGGGATGGGCGAGAGCGACGAGGACCTGGTCGACGTGGTCTTCTCGCTGCGCGAGCTGGACCCGGACTCCGTCCCGGTGAACTTCCTGATCCCGTTCGAGGGCACACCGCTCGCCAAGGAGTGGAACCTGACCCCGCAGCGCTGCCTGCGGATCCTGGCGATGGTCCGGTTCGTCTGCCCCGACGTGGAGGTACGGATCGCGGGCGGCCGCGAGGTGCACCTGCGCACCATGCAGCCCCTCGCGCTGCACCTGGCCAACTCGATCTTCCTCGGCGACTACCTGACCAGCGAGGGACAGGCGGGCAGGGCCGACCTGGAGATGATCGCGGACGCCGGGTTCGAGGTGGAGGGCGCCGACCAGGTGACGCTGCCCGGGCACCGGGTGTCGGCCGGGGGCGGGTGCGGGTCCCACGACGGCACGGGGTGCGGGTCCCACGACGGCTCGGGATGCGGATCGCACGAGGGGACCGGGTGCGGGTCGCACCAGGATGGCGGGGTCTGCGGTTCCGCCGCGGCGCCGGCGGAGGAACCGGCATCAGCACCGGCCGCGACCGCGGCCGGCAACGAGCCGCGCACGGATCTCGTCTCCGTACGCCGCCGGGGCGCCGGAACGGACCTCGCGCCCAATGCCTGAACCGCGCGCCACGCCCGGACCGGGCGTGCCCGAGCTGCTGGAGCTCGACCGGCGGCACGTGTGGCACCCGTACGGGCCCATGCCCGGCCGCCACGAACCGCTCGTCGTGGAGTCGGCGAGCGGGGTACGGCTGCGGCTCGCGGACGGCTCGGGCGAACTCGTCGACGGCATGTCGTCGTGGTGGGCGGCGATCCACGGCTACAACCACCCGGTGCTGAACGAGGCCGCGCGGGAGCAGTTGGAGCGGATGAGCCACGTGATGTTCGGCGGGCTCACGCACGAGCCCGCCGTCCGGCTCGCGAAGCTCCTTGTCGACATGTCGCCAGAGGGCCTCGAGCATGTGTTCCTCGCCGACTCCGGTT
Organism: Streptomyces sp. NPDC001204; assembly: GCF_053598035.1. Lineage (NCBI taxonomy): Bacteria > Bacillati > Actinomycetota > Actinomycetes > Kitasatosporales > Streptomycetaceae > Streptomyces > Streptomyces sp. NPDC001204. Next base: position 59,988 of record NZ_JBSFJL010000017.1, read on the forward strand.
CGGTGTCGGTGGAGGTCGCGGTCAAGATGTGCCTCCAGTACTGGCGCTCGCTCGGCCGCCCGGACAAGCGGCGGCTGCTGACCTGGCGGGGCGGCTACCACGGGGACACCTGGCAGCCGATGTCCGTGTGCGACCCCGAGGGCGGGATGCACGAGCTGTGGTCCGGTGTGCTGCCGCGTCAGGTCTTCGCGGACGCGCCACCGGCCGAGTACGAGGAGGCGTACGCCGACCATCTGCGGGAGACGGTCGAACGGCACGCCGGCGAACTGGCCGCCGTGATCGTCGAACCGGTGGTGCAGGGCGCGGGCGGGATGCGCTTCCACTCCCCCGCCTATCTGCGGGTGCTGCGCGAGGTGTGCGACGCGCACGGCGTGCTCCTGGTGTTCGACGAGATCGCGACCGGGTTCGGGCGCACCGGCGCCCTGTTCGCGGCGGAGCACGCCGCCGTCACGCCGGACGTGATGTGCGTGGGCAAGGCGCTGACCGGCGGCTATCTGACGATGGCGGCGACGCTGTGCACCGCTCGGGTGGCCGAGGGGATCTCACGCGGCGAGGTGCCGGTGCTCGCGCACGGCCCGACGTTCATGGCCAACCCGCTGGCGGCGGCCGTGGCCTGCGCGTCGATCGGGCTGCTGCTCGGCCAGGACTGGCGCACGGAGGTCAACCGGATCGAGGCGGGTCTGCGGGACGGGCTGGCTCCGGCCGCGGAGCTGCCGGGGGTGCGGGACGTACGGGTCCTGGGCGCCATCGGCGTGGTCCAGCTCGACCACGCGGTGGACATGGCGGCGGCCACCCGGGCGGCCGTGCGCGAGGGCGTGTGGCTGCGGCCGTTCCGTGACCTGGTGTACACGATGCCGCCGTACGTCACCGGTGACGTGGACGTGGCACGGATCGCGCGCGCGGTGTGCGCGGCGGCGCGGGAGGGTTGAGATGCCGGTACTGGTGATCACGGGCACGGGCACGGAGGTCGGCAAGACGGTGGCCACGGCCGCCGTCGCCGCGGCGGCCGTCGCGGCCGGTCGGTCGGTGGCCGTGCTGAAGCCCGCGCAGACCGGTGTGGGGCCGGACGAACGCGGGGACGCCGACGAGGTCGCTCGGCTGGCCGGTGCGGTGACCGCGCGCGAACTCGCCCGCTATCCCGAGCCGTTGGCGCCCGCGACGGCGGCCCTGCGGGCCGGGCGGGCGCCGGTGAGCCCGCACGAGGTCGCCGAGGCCGCCGCCAAACTGGCCACCGAGCACGATCTGGTGCTGGTGGAAGGCGCGGGCGGGCTGCTCGTCCGCTTCGACGCGGACGGCGGCACTCTGGCGGACGCGGCGAAGCTGCTGGGCGCCCCGGTGCTGGTCGTGGCCACGGCGGGTCTGGGCACGCTGAACACGACGGAGCTGACGGCCCGTGAACTGCGAGCCCGCGACCTGGATCTCCTCGGCGTGGTGATCGGCAGCTGGCCCGCCGAGCCCGACCTCGCCTGCCGCTGCAACGTCACCGACCTCCCCGAAGCGGCCGGCGCCCCCTTGCTCGGCGCCCTCCCCGAGGCCGCGGGCGCCCTGTCCCCGGGCACCTTCCGGTCCATGGCCCCCGAGTGGCTGGCCCCCTGTCTGAGCGGCAGGTGGAACGCGGAGGAGTTCACCACCCGGGAGGCACCCGCGCCGTTCGCACGGGGGGCCTGAGCGGGACGGGGCCCGGCCGCACCCGGGACAGCGGACGTACGGGCACCCGGCCCGGGTGCGCCCGTACGCCGCCCGTGTGCGGCCGGGCCTCGGGCGGGCCCCTACCCCGGCGGCCGGGTGACGGCCGCGGCGGACCCGTGCACGGCGGCCGGGGCTGAGCCGTCGGGCCAACCTGGACGAGCACACGGCCGACGACGCGGGCGAACGCACCGGGGACGGATGCGGCTTACGCCGTCCAACGCGGTCGACCGCGACGCCCACCCAACGCGCATCGGGCGGCCCCGGGCCCCGGCGGCAGCCGAGTGGCAGCCGCAGCCGGCCCGTGCGCGGCAGCCGGGCGCCGGACCATCACCCGTGCCGGCAGGCTCGTCAGGCCAACCCGGACACCCGGAATGTGCGCGCGGGGTTGGGGGTCGGCATCGGTGGGCGTGCGGTGGGTGGGCGCGGGGGACACTCACCGTAGGCCCGTCATGGTCGGGGAGGGTGCCATGTTCTTGCGGTCCGTCGGCTCCGGGAAGACGGCGCGGGATGCCGTGCGGCATCCGGTGTTCGCCCGTTACTACGCCCGCGCCAGCGTGGCCGCGGAGACCAGCATGGGCATGGCCGGGCTGCGCCGGCGGCTGCTGGCCGGGCTGTCCGGGCGGGTGATCGAGATCGGCGCGGGCAACGGGCTGAACTTCGCGCGCTATCCGGGCTCCGTCGCGGAGGTCGTCGCGATCGAACCGGAGCGGCTGCTCCGGCAGCGGGCGGTCGAGGCCGCCGTGCGCGCCGAGGTGCCGGTCGACGTGGTGCCGGGCCGCGCGGAGGCGCTGCCGGTCAAGAGCGAGGCGTTCGACGCGGTGGTGCTCGCGCAGGTGCTGTGCAGCGTGCGCGACGTGCCGCGCGCGCTCGCCGAGGCGCGGCGGGTGCTGAAGCCCGGCGGCGAGGTGCGGTTCTTCGAGCACGGCAGGGGCGGCGGCCGGGCGATGAACCTGACCCAGCGCGCCCTGGACCTCACCGTGTGGCCACTGCTGTGCGGCGGCTGCCACCTGTCCCGCGATCCGGTCTCCGCCCTGCGCGACGCCGGGTTCGAGCTCGGTCCCTATCGGCGGATGCTGGTTCCGGAGCAGGGTCCGGTCCAGCCCTCCTCGTACTGCGCGCTGGGCACCGCCTGGCGACCGGTCTCCACCGGCCTCGGTGACCGGCCGACCACCTGATCGGCCCATCAGGTGGTCACTCGCGCTTCCGCCGCGCGGGCACGGGCACGGCGTGGAGCCCACATGCCTCTGACACGGGCATCGGGGCCCCGTCCTGAAGGCGGAGACCGCTGCTGGGCCCAACGGAGGATACCGACTGTGGGCCCGATCACATTACGCTCGTCCGGGGACAAACCTGTCATGAGCCAGGACGTAACGGGTCGAAGGACCCCCAAGGAGGCCCCCGTGTCCACACCTGCTGCGCCGACGGCCCAGGCGTCGGTCGACGGGATCGCGGCCCGCGCCCGCGGACTGACCAAGACGTACGGATCGGGCGAGACCGCCGTGCTCGCGCTGGACTCGGTGGACGTCGACATCGAGCGCGGCCGTTTCACCACGGTCATGGGCCCCTCCGGCTCCGGGAAGTCCACACTGATGCACTGCCTGGCCGGGCTCGACACCGTCTCGGCCGGTCAGGTCTGGGTCGGCGACACCGAGATCACCGGACTGAAGGACCGCGAACTGACCCGGCTGCGCCGGGACCGGATCGGCTTCATGTTCCAGTCGTTCAACCTCATCCCCACCCTGAACGCGCTGGAGAACATCACCCTGCCGATGGACATCGCGGGCCGGAAACCCGACGAGAAGTGGCTGGACGAGGTCATCGACACGCTGGGGCTGCGCAACCGGCTGGGGCACCGGCCGTCCCAGTTGTCCGGCGGCCAGCAGCAGCGCGTGGCCTGCGCGCGGGCCCTGGCCTCCCGGCCGGAGCTGATCTTCGCCGACGAACCGACCGGCAATCTCGACTCACGGGCCGGTCTGGAGGTGCTCGGCTTCCTGCGCGACGCCGTCGACAGCCTCGGGCAGACCGTCGTCATGGTGACCCACGACCCGAACGCCGCCGCCCACTCCGACCTGGTGCTGTATCTCGCGGACGGCCGGATCGTGGACACGATGGAGCACCCGACCGCGGAGGCCGTGCTGGAGCGCATGCGCCTGTTCGCCGGAGGGATCGTCCCCAGCTCCGGGCCCACCCCCGACCTCACCCCCGGCCCCACCCCCGGCTTCGACATGGTGCACGGCCGGTTCGACGGGAACGGCGTCGCCGTCGAGGAGGCCTGACCCCGTGCTCAAGGCGACACTGCGCAGCTTCCTGGCCCACCGGGGGCGGCTGCTGCTCTCGGCCCTGGCCGTCATCCTGTCCGTGGCCTTCGTCACGGGCAGCCTGATCTTCTCCGACACCGTCGCCCGCACCTTCGACCGGCTCTTCGCCTCCACCGCCGCCGATGTGACGGTGGCCCCGAAGCAGGAGCTGAAGTCCGCCCTGCCCACCGGGGTCGTGCAGACCGTGCCGGCGTCCCTCGCCCAGCGGGTGGCCGCGGTCGACGGCGTCGCGGCGACGCACGTGGACGTGGCCGTCCAGAACGCCATGGTCGTCGACAGCCGCAACGAACCGGTCGGCCCGACCACGGGCGCCCCGACGATCGTCTCCAACTGGCAGGTCACCGACCGCAGCCCGGTGCAGCTGACCTCCGGCCACGCCCCACACGGCGCCGGCGAGGCCCTGCTGGACGCCGACACTGCCCGGCACGACGGCGTACGGATCGGCGACGTGCTCGCAATCCAGGCGCAGCCCGGCTCGTTCCGCGTCCGGGTCGTCGGCATCGCCACGTTCACCACCACCAACCCGGGCGCGGCCAGGCTCTTCCTGGACACCCCCACTGCCCAGGCCAGGCTGCTCGGCTCCACGGACCGCGCGACGAGCATCTCGGTCGACGCGGTCAGGGGTGTCACCGACGCCGAGCTCAAGCAGCGCGTCGGCCGGGCCGTCGGCACCACCGGCTACGACCTCAGGACGGCTGGTGAGCAGGCCAAGTCCGCCGCCGCCCGGCTCGGCGGATTCGTCAAGATCATCAAGTACGTCATGCTCGGATTCGCCGGGATCGCGGTCCTCGTCGGCGTCTTCCTGATCGTCAACACCTTCTCCATGCTGATCGCCCAGCGCACCCGCGAGCTGGGCCTGCTGCGCGCCCTGGGCGCCGACCGGCGGCAGGTTCGCCGCTCGGTGCTGGCCGAGGCGGTGCTGCTCGGCGTGGTCGGCTCCACGGTGGGGCTGGTGGCCGGGATCGGCCTCGCGGCCGGGCTGATCCGGCTGATGAGCGCCTTCGGCATGAACCTGACGACCGCGGCGATGGTCGTGCGGTGGATCACGCCCGTCGCCGCGTACGCCGTCGGTATCGGCGTCACTTTCCTGGCGGCCTACCTGCCGGCCCGTCGCGCCGCGAGCGTCTCACCCATGGCGGCCCTGGCGGACACCGAGGTGGCCGGGACGGGGCGGCCGCTGCGGGTGCGCGCGGTGGCGGGCGCGGGCGCGGGCGCGGCCGGGGCGGCCGCGCTCGCGGGCTGCGCCGCCGCGCACCGGACCGCGACCGCCGCCTCGCTGCTGGGCGTGGGCATCGTCCTCACCCTGGTCGCCGTCGTCGTCGCGGGGCCGCTGCTGGTGCGCCCGCTGATCCGGGTGCTGGGCGGAGCCTTCCCGGCGCTGTTCGGGTCCATCGGACGGATGAGCCAGCGCAACGCGCTGCGCAACCCGCGCCGGACCGGAGCCACGGCGGCCGCGCTGATGGTGGGCCTGGCCCTGGTGGGCGGGCTGTCCGTGGCCAGTGCCTCCATGACCCGCTCCCTGGACCGTCAGATCGACAGGGTGCTGGGCGCCGACTACGTGGTGCAGAACCGCAGCTTCCTGCCGTTCTCCGCGGAGGTCACGGACGCGGTGCGCGGCACCCGGGGCGCCGGCACCGTCGTACGGCAGCGGCTGGCCGCGGTCGCCATGAGACTGCCGGACGGCAAGCGCGTCGAGACCACCGCTTCCGGATACGATCCGCGGTTCGACTCGGTCGTCCGCATGTCGTACGTCCACGGCGACACCGCGGCGGCGCTCGCCGACGGACACCTCGCCATGGACGCCGGCTTCGCCAGGAAGCACGGGGTGCGGCCCGGGGACGTGCTGCCCGTCGAGTTCCAGGGCGGACGGCAGGCCCGGCTGACCGTGGGCGCACTCACCAACCAGAACCCGGCCGAGGGGTTCGGGGTCCAGGGCGGCGTGTACTTCGGGATCGGAACCGTGGAGAAGTACGTGCCGGGCACCCCGGACGCCGCGGTGTATGTGAACGCCGCTCCGGGCACGGGCACCGACCAGTTGCGCTCCCACCTGGAGAAGGCCCTCGCTCCGTACCCGAATGTGCAGGTGCGCGACCAGGCGGACTACAAGAAGCTGGTCCACGACCAGATCGCGGTACTGCTCTACCTCGTCTACGCGCTGCTCGGCCTCGCGATCGTCATCGCGGTTCTGGGCGTGGTCAACACGCTCGCCCTGTCGGTGGTGGAGCGCACCCGGGAGATCGGTCTGCTGCGGGCCATCGGGCTGGCCCGCCGGCAGCTGCGGCGGATGATCCGGCTGGAGTCGGTGGTGATCGCGGTCTTCGGCGCGGTCCTGGGGCTGGCACTGGGCCTGGTGTGGGGCCTGTGCACCCAGCGGGTGCTGGCGCTCCAGGGCATGAAGGTGCTGGCCATCCCCTGGAGCACGATCGTGGCGGTGGTGGTCGGCTCGGCGCTCGTGGGCGTCGTCGCGGCCCTGCTGCCCGCGCTGCGCGCCTCCCGGATGAACGTGCTGGCGGCGATCGCGCACGAGTGACGCGGTCGCGGCGGTGCGCGAGCGTCCGGATGCTGGAATTGGGCCCGGCGGGCGGCGGTGCGTGGTGTGATCACCGCATGAGCGATCTGCACATACGCGCCGCGACCGCCGACGACCTCGACACCGTGCTGGCCTTCTGGACGACGGCCGCGGAGGGCACCAGCATCAGCGACGACCGGGACGGCATGGCCCGCCTGCTCGCCCGCGATCCGGAGGCCCTGCTGCTGGCGGAGCAGGACGGCGAACTGGCCGGCACGGTCATCGCGGGCTTCGACGGCTGGCGCTGCCACCTGTACCGGCTGGCCGTGCACCCGGACCGGCGGCGCCGGGGCATCGGCTCGGCCCTGCTGGCGGCCGCGGAGGAACGGTTCGTGCGGCTCGGCGGGCGACGCGGGGACGCCATGGTGCTCACCCGCAACGAGAGCGCGCACCACGCCTGGCGGGCGGCGGGCTACGCGCCCGAGGAGCGCTGGCGGCGTTGGGTGAAGCCCCTGGCGGACTGAACCATGGGCCCTGACGGACCGGCCTCGAACTCTTCTTTGCCCTTCCTTTACTCTTGGAGGACACCCGGTCCTTCATGAAAGGTTGTGAGCGTCCGCCCATGGGCGAGCCTCCTCGAGCGCGACATAGCGCGCCTGTCCCTGTCCTGCCCGACCATGGGTCGGGGGTGACCCGATGACCGAAGTGCTCCTGTTGCTGGTCGCGGTGCTGCTGAGCCTCGCCTGCGGCGCCTTCGTCGCGGCCGAGTTCTCGCTGACGACCGTCGAGCGCGGTGCCCTGGAGCGGGCGGCCGAGCGCGGTGAGCGCGGCGCGGCCGGCGCGCTGAAGGCCGTACGGAACCTGACCTTCCAGCTCTCCGGCGCGCAGCTCGGCATCACCGTCACCAATCTGGTGGTCGGCATGCTCGCCGAACCGTCGATCGCCAAGCTGATCGCGGGTCCCGTCCAGGCGCTCGGCCTGTCCCGGTCCGCCGCGACCACGGTGGCGCTGGTCCTCGGTACGGCCCTGTCCACCGTGTTCCTGATGGTCGTCGGCGAGCTGGTGCCCAAGAACTGGGCGATCTCCTCGCCGCTCGCCGTGGCCAAGCGGGTGGGCAATCCGCAGCGCTGGTTCAGCGCCGCCTTCCGCCCCTTCATCACCCACCTGAACAACACGGCGAACCACCTGGTGCGCCGGCTCGGCGTGGAGCCCGCCGAGGAACTCGCCTCCGCGCGCGGCCCCCAGGAGCTGGCCGCCCTGGCCCGGCACTCCGCCAGGGAGGGCGCCCTGGAGGCGGACACCGCCGAGCTGTTCGTGCGGACCCTCAACCTGGCCGACCTGACCGCGGAGAACGTGATGACCCCGCGCGTCCAGGTCGTGGCCCTCGATGCCCAGGCGACCTGCGAGGACGTGGCGAACGCGACCCGGGCGACCGGGCTGTCGCGGTTCCCCGTGTACCAGGGCGGTCTCGACTCGGTCGTGGGCACCGCCCACATCAAGGACGTGCTGGCGGTGCCCGCCGAGCGCCGCATCCGCACGCGGGTCTCCGAGATCATGCGCGAGCCGCTCCTGGTCCCCGAGTCGCTGACCGTCGACCGGCTGCTGGACCGGCTCTCCGGCAAACGCACGATGGCGGTCGTCATCGACGAGTACGGCGGCACCGCGGGCGTGGCGACGCTGGAGGACATCGTCGAGGAGGTGGTCGGCGAGGTGCGCGACGAGCACGACCCGCACGAGACGCCCGACCTCGCCCCGGCCGGGACCGACGAGGAGGGCCGAGCCCTGTACTCGGCGGACGGCTCCGCGCGGATGGACCAGCTCGCACGCGTCGGGCTGCGGGTGCCGGAGGGCCCGTACGAGACGCTGGCCGGCCTGATCGCCACCGAGCTCGGCCGGATCCCCGGGACCGGCGACGTCATCCAGGTCGCGGGCTGGCGGCTGGACGTGGTGGACGCGAGCGGCCGCCGGGCCGCGCGCGTGCTGCTGCACGCGCCGCTCGACGACGAGGACGGCGACGGCCGCGAGGGACCCCCACGGCGGGCCGATCATCCGCGCGGTGACGCGCACGACGAGAAGAGGGCCGGCCGGTGACCGCCGTACAGATCCTGATCGGCCTGGCGTCCCTGTTCGTCAACGCCTTCTTCGTGGGCGCCGAGTTCGCGCTGATCTCGGTGCGCCGCAGCCAGGTCGAGCCGTACGCCGAGGAGGGCGACCGGCGCGCCAGGAGCGTGCTGTGGGGCCTGGAGCACGTGTCCGCGCTGCTGGCCGCGGCGCAGCTCGGCATCACCCTGTGCACCCTGGTCCTCGGTGTGGTCGCCGAACCGGCCATCGCGCACCTGCTGGAGCCGGTGTTCCACGCGGTGGGCGTGCCGGCGGGGGCGGGCCACGCGGTGTCGTTCGTGATCGCGCTCGCGCTGGCGACGTATCTGCACATGCTGCTCGGCGAGATGGTGCCGAAGAACGTCGCGCTCGCGGAGCCCGTGCGCAGCGCGCTGCTGCTCGGACCGCCGCTGGTCGCGCTGTCCCGGGCGCTGCGTCCGGTGATCTTCACCGTGAACGCGTTCGCGAACAGCCTGCTCAAGCTGTTGCGGGTGGAGGCCAAGGGCGAGGTCTCGTCGACCTTCACGGACGCGGAGCTGGCCCAGATCGTCAAGGACGCCAGCGCGGCCGGCCTCATCGACGACCGGGCGCAGGAGCGGCTGCACGACGCGCTGGAGCTCGGCAGCCGGCCCGTGCGCGACGTGGTGCTCCCGCTGGAGCGGGTGGTCCACGCGCGTCTGGGAATCACTCCCGAGCAGTTGGAGCGGCTGTCGGCCGAGTCCGGTTTCTCGCGCTTCCCCGTGGTCGACGATGAGCGCCACATCGTCGGCTACCTGCATGTGAAGGACGCCCTGGACGCCTCGCCGCGAGGAGAGCCGTTCCGGCTGCGGGACATGCGCGCGATCGCCCGGGTCCGCGAGGGCACTCCGCTGGACGACGTGCTGACCGCGATGCGCGGCAGCCGTACGCATCTGGCGGCGGTCCTGGGTGCTGACGGCCGGCTGGCGGGCCTGGTGACGATGGAGGACGTGCTGCGGGAGCTGTTCGGACCGGCGGGAGTGACCGGGATGGCCTGACCGCGCGGACCGACCGCTTGGTATGGCGCCGGGTCGCGGGGATACCATCGCTCACGCCATGCAGACGAATCCCACGTACACCAGCCTGGTCGCGGTCGGCGACTCCTTCACCGAGGGCATGTCGGACCGGCTTCCCGACGGTTCGTACCGCGGCTGGGCGGACCTCCTCGCGGCGCGGATGGCCGCCCGCACGCCCGGCTTCCGGTACGCCAACCTCGCCGTACGCGGCAAGCTCATCGGACAGATCGTCGACGAGCAGGTGGAGACGGCGGCGGCCATGCGGGCCGATGTCGTGACGCTGGTGGGCGGCCTCAACGACACACTGCGGCCCAAGTGCGACATGGGCAGGGTCAAGGGGCTGCTCACGGAGGCCGTGGAGCGGCTGGCACCGTCGTGCGAGCGGCTGGTGCTGATGCGCAGCCCCGGCCGCCAGGGCCCCGTCCTGGAGCGCTTCCGGCCCCGCATGGAGGAGCTGTTCGCCTGCGTCGACGAGCTCGCCGAACGGCACGGCGCGCTCGTCGTCGACCTGTACGGCGCACCGTCGCTCGCCGACCCCAGGCTGTGGGACGTGGACCGGCTGCACCTGACCGCCGAGGGCCACCGCCGGGTCGCGGAGGCGGTGTGGCAGACGCTCGGCCACGCGCCCGAGGACGCCGAGTGGCGTACGCCCATGCCGCCGACCGCGCGTCCGGACTGGCGCACCCGCAGGGTGGCGGACGCCCGCTTCGCCCGGCAGCATCTCCTGCCGTGGATAGGACGGCGCGTGACCGGCCGTTCCTCGGGCGACGGCCGCCCCGCGAAGCGGCCCGAACTGCTGCCCTACGAGGGCCCGGCGCAGCCGCCGACGGCGGCCGACGCGGAGCTCTCGTAGCTTCCCACGAACACCCCCGCGGCGCTGGCCTGCACGAATCGCCAGTAGAATCCGTTTACGTGACTTCAGCGCCCGCCAAGCCCCGCATCCCGAACGTCCTCGCCGGACGTTACGCCTCCGCCGAGCTCGCCACGCTCTGGTCGCCCGAGCAGAAGGTGAGGCTGGAGCGGCAGCTCTGGCTCGCCGTGCTGCGCGCCCAGAAGGACCTCGGCATCGAGGTGCCGGACGAGGCGATCGCCGACTACGAGCGGGTCCTCGACCAGGTCGACCTGGCCTCGATCGCGGAGCGCGAGAAGGTCACCCGGCACGACGTGAAGGCGCGGATCGAGGAGTTCAACGACCTCGCCGGGCACGAGCACGTGCACAAGGGCATGACCTCCCGCGACCTGACCGAGAACGTCGAGCAGCTGCAGATCCGGCTCTCGCTGGAGCTGATGCGGGACCGTACGGTCGCCGTCCTCGCCCGGCTGGGCAGGCTGGCCGCCGAGTACGGCGAGCTGGTCATGGCCGGCCGCTCGCACAACGTCGCCGCGCAGGCGACCACCCTCGGCAAGCGTTTCGCGACCGCGGCGGACGAGCTGCTGGTGGCGCACGGACGGGTCGAGGAACTGCTGGGACGCTACCCGCTGCGCGGTGTCAAGGGCCCGGTGGGCACGGCCCAGGACATGCTGGACCTGCTCGGGGGCGACGCCTCGAAGCTCGCGGAGCTGGAGCGGCGCGTCGCCGGGCACCTCGGGTTCTCGCGTGCGTTCACCTCGGTCGGCCAGGTCTACCCGCGCTCGCTGGACTACGAGGTCGTCACCGCGCTGGTGCAGCTGGCGGCGGCGCCCTCCTCGCTGGCGAAGACGATCCGGCTGATGGCCGGGCACGAGCTGGTCACCGAGGGCTTCAAGCCGGGCCAGGTCGGCTCCTCGGCGATGCCGCACAAGATGAACACCCGCTCCTGCGAGCGCGTCAACGGCCTGATGGTGATCCTGCGCGGCTACGCCTCGATGACCGGCGAGCTGGCGGGCGACCAGTGGAACGAGGGCGACGTGTCCTGCTCGGTGGTGCGCCGGGTCGCGCTGCCGGACGCGTTCTTCGCGCTGGACGGCCTGCTGGAGACGTTCCTGACGGTGCTCGACGAGTTCGGCGCCTTCCCCGCGGTGATCGCCCGCGAGCTGGACCGCTACCTGCCGTTCCTGGCCACGACCAAGGTGCTGATGGGCGCCGTGCGGGCCGGGGTCGGCCGCGAGGTCGCCCATGAGGCGATCAAGGAGAACGCCGTCGCGACCGCGCTCGCCATGCGCGAGCAGGGCGCCGAGCGCAACGACCTGCTCGACAAGCTGGCCGACGACGACCGCCTCCCGCTCGACCGCGCGGGGCTGGACGCGCTGATGGCCGACAAGCTGTCCTTCACCGGTGCGGCGGCCGACCAGGTCGGCGCGGTCGTGGGCCGGATCGAGGAGATCGTGAAGCAGCACCCGGAGGCCGCGGCCTACGCGCCGGGGGCGATCCTCTGACCCGTTTCACCCCGGCGGAGCTCCAGGCCGCCCGCGACCGTCCGGTCCCGGATGTCGTCGCGGACGGCCTGAGGGTTCTGTTCTGCGGCATCAACCCCGGTCTGATGACGGCCGCGACCGGCCACCACTTCGCGCGGCCGGGCAACCGGTTCTGGCCGGTGCTGCACCGGTCGGGGTTCACCCCGAGGCTGATGAAGCCCGCGGAGCAGGGCGAGTTGCTGTCGTACGGGCTGGGCATCACGAACGTCGTGGCGCGGCCGACGGCCCGGGCGCAGGAGCTGACGCCCCTGGAGTACCGGGAGGGCGGACGGCTCCTGGCGCTGAAGGTGGCGCGGCTGCGGCCGAGGTGGCTGGCCGTGGTGGGCGTCACCGCCTACCGGGCGGCGTTCGGCGACCGCACGGCCCAAGTGGGGCGGCAGGAACGGACGTTCGGCGAGACGCGGGTGTGGGTGCTGCCCAATCCGAGCGGGCTGAACGCGCATTGGACGGCCGAGACGATGGCTGAGGAGTTCGCGCGGTTGAGGGTGGCCGCGGAGACGTCGTAGCGGACGGGTCACGGCGGATCGACGTCGGTGACGACCGCAAGGAGCTGGAACGGCAACTCCCGGCCCCACTGGGAGACCCCGAGCGCTATCCACCGGCCGCTCTCCTGCGCCCTCCACAGCTGGACGTCCGGTACGTGCCCGCTGAGCGAGGCCCACGGCTCGGGCACGTCCTCACCCGCCAGGGTCCGTTCGAGCACGCTGTACAGGCTGAACGCCTGCGGCGGGCCCCAGCGTCCGGTGAGCCGCTCCCCCAGTCCGTCCCGGTCGAGTTCGTACTGCCCCGCCGTCGCCTCCCGCCGGCTGCCGTCGTCCTCCCAGAAGTCGTCGCTCGTCTCCAACTCGGCCATCCGGTAACCGGGGCCGGCCGTGCCGAGGTCCGTCCGGGTGCGCTGAGCGGGATACTCCCCGCAGCGCAGCCGGTCGATGACGGCGAGAGCCTTCGCGATGTCCATGCGCTCCAGTAAAGCGGCCCCCACTGACAGCTGGCGGGGCGTCAGCGACCGCACCCCGGGCGGGCGGCGCTCCGCCGGGCGCGCGCTCGTGCCGTCCCCGGCGCTCGCTGCCCCGGCCCGTGCCGAGTACGATCCGCCCAACACGCGCACGAGCTGGGAGGACGGACGGTGGGGCGGCTGACCGGCGGGGATCCCTCGCTGCTGCGAAGGATCAACTCCGCGGTGGTGCTGCACGCGCTGCGTGCCACGGACTGTGCCACGCTCACGGAGATCACCCGGGTGACGGGGCTGTCCCGGCCGACGGTCGAGGGCGTCGTGGAGGGCCTGATCGAGGCGGGACTCGTCGTCGAGACGGCGGCCGAGGAGGGTGCCGCACGACGGCAGGGACGGCCCGCGCGCCGGTTCCGGTTCCGGGCCGAGGCCGGGCACCTGCTGGGCCTGGAGATCGGCGCGCACCGGGTCGCCGCGCTGCTGGCCGACCTGGACGGCCGTGTGGTGGGCGCTCAGGCCAAGGACGTGGAGGAGACCGCCGAGGCGGACGAGCGGCTGGAGCGGCTGCGCGGCGCGGTCGCCGAACTGCTGCGCAGGGCCGGTGTCCCGCGCAGTTCGCTGCGGGCCGTCGGGGTCGGCACGCCCGGGATCGTCGAGGCGGACGGCACGGTACGACTGGGCACCGCGCTGCCCGGGTGGACGGGCCTGCGCCTGGGCGAACGGCTGAGCCGTTCGTTCAAGTGCCCGGTGCTCGTCGAGAACGACGCCAACGCGGCGGCGGTGGCCGAGCACTGGAAGGGGGCCGCCACCGAGTCCGACGACATGGTCTTCGTACTGGCGGGGCTGAGCCCGGGCGCCGGTTCGCTCATCGGCGGGCGGCTGCACCGCGGGTTCGGCGGGGCCGCCGGGGAGATCGGCGCGCTCCACCTGCTGGGCCGGGAGGCGACCCCCGAGACGCTGCTGTCGACGACGGACCAGCCGCTGCACCCGCTGGACGAGCGGGCGGTGGCCGAGGTCTTCGCGCTGGCCCGCCGGGGTGACCGGCGGGCCGGCGCGGCCGTCGAGCGGTTCATTCAGCGGCTCGTCCACGATGTGGCGGCGCTGGTGCTGGCCCTGGACCCGGAACTGGTCGTCATCGGCGGCTGGGCGGCCGGGCTGGACGGCGTGCTGGAGCCGTTGCGGCGCGAACTGGACCGCTACTGCCTGCGGCCGCCCAAGGTCACCCTGTCGATGCTCGGCGAGGCGGCCGTGGCGACGGGCGCGCTCCGGCTGGCCCTCGACCACGTCGAGGAGCAGCTGTTCGCGGTGGAGGGCACGGTGACGGCGCGCCGGTCCCCGTGAGGGCCGCCGTAGGGGGGTGTGGCCCGGCTTCTTCCGGCGCCGGGCCGCCGGACCCGGTGACGGGCCGCCGGTCCCGGTGACGGGCCGCCGGACCCGGTGACGCGCCGCCGGACCCGGTGACGCGCCGCCGGACCCGGTGACGCGCCGCCGGACCCGGTGACGCGCCGCCGGACCCGGTGACGGGCCGCCGGACCAGGTGACGGGACACCGGACCCGGTCACGGCCGACCTGCTGGTCCGCGTGAGGGGTCGCCGTGAAGAGGCCGCCGTGAGTCGTCGCCGGGGGTCCGCTCCTCCGGGCGACGACTGACCGTTCCCGATGACGAGCCGTCGCCGTCAGTGTCCCCGCGGTGAGGGGTCCGGGGGGCCACTCTCCCGGTGATGACCAACCCGTCCCGGTGCCGACCCGCCCCTCCCAGTGACGACAGGCCGTCCACCGTGACGGCCTGCCGCCGAGGGCGGGTAACGCCGGCCAGGGGACCTGCCGGTCGGAGGACCGGCGGGCTAGGAGGCCTGCTGGTGGGGACCGTGGTGTATCTCCACGCCGCCCGAGTCCCCGAAGGTCAGCCGGCAGGTGTCGGCGCGGTAGGTGGCGACGGAGATCGCGGCCGTGCGTCCCCGGACGACGAAGCGGGTGGTGACGACGAGCACGGGGGCGCCGGGCAGCCGGTCCAGTTCCTTGGCGTCGTCCGCGCGGGCCGAGCCCAGTTCGACCGAGCGGTCCTGGCCCTCCAGCTCGAGGCGGTGCAGCTCACGCAGCACGGCACGCGCGCGTGCCGGCCCGGACGGCGCGTCTATCGCGCTCAGGTCGGGCACCGATCCGTCCGGAACGTAGAGCAGTTCGGCGGCGACCGGCTGACCGTGGCTCATCCGGGACCGGCGCACCATGTGCACGGACTCCTCGTGGCCGGTCTCCAGGGCGTCGGCGATCGCGGCCGGCGGGACGGCCAGGGTGCAGTCGACGCTCTGCCAGGCGTCACCGGCCGCTCCCGGCCAGGCGTGCTGCTCGGTGCCGACGGCCACGCCCACGCGTGGCGGCGCGACGGTCGTACCCACGCCGCGGCGGCGCTGCAGCCGTCCCTCCAGCTCCAGCTGCTCCAGCGCCTGGCGCAGCGTGGCGCGGGCCACGCCGAAGCGGGCGGCGAGCTCCCGTTCGTTGGGCAGGATCTCGCCCACCGAGAACTCGGAGTCCAGTGCCTCGCTGAGCACGGTCTTGAGATGCCAGTACTTCGGCTCCGGCACCGATTCCAGCTGCGTGGTCCCCACCCTGTCCTCCGCAATCGCCGTGATCCGGCCGCATTTTAGCGCCCTTGTTTATTAAAGGTTGTTGTACTTATCTGCGACGATAAGGCGGCCCCCACCCTTGGTCAAGACCAATCCTCGTTCCCTCGGACGGCGCACAGACGCCTGTCGCACGGTGTTCACGACCCGTTCGCACGGGGCCGGATTTCCGGGCACCACGCCGCGGCCCCCGCCGTCCGGAACGGGGCCGCGGCGGCCGCGCAGACGCCTGGGACCGGGGGCCGCGGCAGCCGTGCGGGCGTCGGGGCCGGGAGGCTCAGCCGGCCAGGGACCGCAGCTTGTCGGGGTTGCGGACGATGTAGACGGTCTGGACACGCCCGTCGGTCACGTCCAGCTGGAAGACGCTGTCGGGCTCGCCTCCGGACAGGATCAGCACGGCCGGGCCGCCGTTGACCTCCAGGAAGCGGACGGACGGATCCGGGATGCCCTTGTGCGCCACGCCGACCAGGAAGCGGCCCACCTTGTCGGCGCTCTCCAGGACCCGCAGCGGCGCCCGGGCCTTGCCGCCGCTGTCGCCCACCAGGCGGGCGTCGGGCGCGAGCAGCGACATCAACCCGTCCAGGTCGCCGCCCGCCGCGGCGGCCAGGAACCGCTCGGTGAGGTCGCGCCGCTGGTCGGGGTCGACCTCGTAGCGCGGCCGCCGTTCGCCCACGTGTCTGCGGGCCCGGCCGGCCAGTTGGCGCACCGCGGGCTCGCCTCGGTCGAGCAGGACGGCGATCTCCGCGTACGGATAACCGAAGGCCTCTCTCAGCACGAACACCGCGCGTTCGAGCGGTGACAGCGTCTCCAGGACGACCAGCACCGCGAGCGACACGGAGTCGGCGAGGACGGCCCGCTCCTCCGTGTCCGGGACGGTCTGCGCTAGGTCAGTGACCAGCGGTTCCGGCAGCCAGGGGCCGACGTACGACTCGCCGCGCGCCTTGATCCGGCGGAGCCGGTCGATGGCGAGCCGGGTGGTCACCCGCACCAGGTAGCCGCGCGGTTCGCGCACGGCGCCCCGGTCGGCGGTGGACCAGCGCAACCAGGCTTCCTGGAGCACGTCCTCGGCGTCCGTCACGCGCCCGAGCATGCGGTAGGCGACACCCATGAGGGCGGGGCGGTGCTCTTCGAAGACTTCGGTCCCGGTATCGGTGGTCACGCCCTCATCCCAGCCGACGTCCGGCGTCCGTGTCCAGGCGCACCGGGCCGGGGCGCCGTGACCGCGGAGGGGCGCCGGCGTTTCGGGGTTCGCCTCAGACCCGGGGGCTACCCGTCGGTAGCAATTGCTGACAGTCTGTCTACCGTCGTTGTCGGCGATTCCCCACGAGGAGCATCCATGTCCGCCACCGTCTCCTTCGAGGTCCCCTCCGCGCACGGCCCGCGGACCGTGACCCTCTCCTACGCGCGCGTGGGCGGCGGCGAGCCGCTGCTCCTGCTGCACGGCATCGGACACCACCGCCAGGCCTGGGATCCGGTGGTCCACCTGCTCGCGGCCGAACGCGAGGTGATCACCGTGGACCTGCCGGGCTTCGGGGCCTCCCCCGCGCTGCCGGAAGGGCTCCGGCACGACCTGCCCACGATGAACGTGGTGCTGGGCGCCCTGTGCGAGGCGCTGGAGATAGAACGGCCCCATGTGGCCGGCAACTCCCTGGGCGGCCTGCTGGCCCTGGAACTGGGCCGCGAGAAGCTCGTACGGTCCGTCACCGCCCTGGCCCCGGCGGGGTTCTGGACGCGGGCCGAGCGCCGTTACGCCTTCGGCGTGCTGCGGACGATGCGCACGCTCGCCCGGCGGATGCCGCTCCCGCTGGTCGAGCGGCTCTCACGGACGGCGGCCGGCCGCACCGTCCTGACCAGCACCATCTACGCCCGCCCGGCCCGCCGTTCGCCCGAGGCCGTGGTGGCCGAGACGCTCGCCCTGGCAGGGGCGGACGGATTCGAGGAGACCCTCCGGGCGGGCGTCGGCGTCCACTTCACCGACGTCCTGCCCGGTATCCCGGTCACCGTCGCCTGGGGCACCAAGGACCGGCTGCTGGTGCGGCGTCAGGGAGTGCGCGCCAAGCGGATCATCCCCAAGGCCCGGCTCGTGCGCCTGCCCGGCTGCGGGCACGTCCCCATGAACGACGACCCGGCCCTGGTCGCGCGCGTCCTCCTGGACGGCAGCCGCTGACCGCCGCCGGCGTCCGGCCGGCCTCAACGCCCCCGCCCCCAGGGCGACTCCCGCGCCCACCAGGGCGCTGCCCAGGGCCTGGACCGCCCCGTACGAGCCGGCGCCGGCGATCGGCGCGGTGCAGGCGGCCGCGACGGGGATGAGACCGGAGAAGAGCGTGGCGCGCTCGGCGCCGATCCGCTGCACGCCCATGTACCAGCACACGAAGCCGACGACGGTGACGACGGCCGCCTGCCACAGCAACGCGGCGGCCTCGGCCGCGTCCGGACGCCTGAGCCAGTCGCCGCCGAGGACGGCCCCGGCCACCGCCGACTCCAGGGCCGCCAGCCCGCACACGACGGCGGACAGCAGCCGGGGCCCGAGCGGACGCAGCACGGGCACCGCGAGGACCGCGAAGCCGACCTCGCCGGCCAGCGCGCAGGCGGAGAAGGTGATTCCGGTGCCGTCGGTCCGCCCCCAGCCCTGCACGGTGAAGGCCCCGGCGGCGACCAGAAGGGCGCCGTGGAGGACCGTCCGCCGGGGCCGGCGTCCCTCCAGTACGGGAACGACGACCGCCACCACCACGGGAGCGCAGCCCACGAAGACCCCCGGTACCGCCGGCTCGGCGCTGCGTTCGGCGGCGAGCACGGCCAGGTTGAAGCCGACCATGCCGACCGCCGCGAGCAGCGCGAGCCTGAGCCACCGGCGGGGTGTGAGCCTCCGCAGCCGGGCCGGGGCGTCCCGCCCAACGAGCGGCAGGAGCAGCAGGCAGGCCAGTCCGTAGCGCAGGAACTGGCCGCCCGCGTACGGGTAGTGGCCGAGGACGCTGTTGGCGGTGAAGGACGCCCCGACGAGGACGCAGGCGAGCGCGGCGAGCAGGGTGCCGCGCGAGGTGGTGGCGTTCATGGCAGCGACGCTAGGAAGCACGGCGGTCCGGTTTAAGGTCCACTTCCATGACGTCATCGGGGACCAATCCGGGCGGACTCACCGGCTCGGCCGCCTGGGAACTGCTCCTTCCGGCCGCCTCCGCCCCGGCACGCGCGCGTGGCCGCTCCTTGCGGGCCGCGCTGCGCGAGGCGGTCCGCTCGGGGCGGCTCGCGGCGGGCACACGGCTGCCCTCCAGCCGGGACCTCGCCGCGGACCTGGGGGTCTCGCGTGGGCTGGTCACGGAGGCATACGAGCAGTTGACTGCGGAGGGCTACCTCCGCAGCGGCCGGGGTGCGGGGACCTGGGTGGGCGACGCCGTCCGGGGCGCACGCACGCGTGCGCGTGACCTCGCTCCCCGCTCCCCCGGCGCCCGCGCGGACTTCGTGCCCGGCACGCCGGACCTGTCGCTGTTCCCGCGGACCGCCTGGGCGGCCACGCACCGCTCCGTGCTGACGGACCTGCCGCACCACGACCTCGGCTACCCCGACCCGCGCGGACTGCCCCGGCTGCGCACGGCACTGGCCGAACTGCTGACACGGCGCCGGGGCGTGGTCGCGGACCCGGAGCGGATCGTGGTCGTCTCGGGGGTGGCCCAGGCGAGCGCTCTGGTCGGCTCGGCGCTGCACGCGCGCGGGATACGCACCGTGGGCGTCGAGGATCCCGGCAGCCCAGAGCACAGCGCCCTGTACGCCTCGGCCGGAGTCGGCACCGTCCCCCTGCCCCTGGACGCGCAGGGTCCGGCCGTCGGCCCGCTGTTCCGGTCCGGGGTACGGGCCGTGGTGACGACACCGGCCCATCAGTTCCCGACCGGCATCGCCTGCTCCGCCCGGCGCCGCGCCGAACTCCTCGACTGGGCGCGGGCGGTGGACGGCATCGTCTTCGAGGACGACTACGACGGCGACTTCCGCTACGACCGCGCCCCGGTGGGCGCCCTCCAGGGTCTGGATCCCGAGCGCGTCGCCTATGCCGGGTCGGTCAGCAAGTCCCTCGCCCCGGGTCTGCGGCTGGGCTGGCTGCTCCTGCCCGACTCGCTGGCCGACGAGGTCGTCGAGCGCAAGCGGACCATGGACCTCGGCCATCCGACGGTCGACCAGGCGGTGTTCGCGCGGTTCGTCGAGCGCGGCGACTACGACCGGCAGTTGCGCCGGTGCCAGCGCGCCTACCGCGAACGACGCGACGCGCTCGTCGCCGCCCTGGACGAGCACTTTCCCGGGGCACGCCTGTCCGGGATCGCCGCGGGCCTGCACCTCATCGCCGCGCTGCCCGGCCAGTACGGCCCCGAGGAGCGCTTCCTCGCCCGCATGGCCGAGGCCCACGTCGCGGTGCGCGCCCTGTCGGCGTACCGGCACGCGGATGCCGCCGGCTCCGGCCACGACGGCGTGCGCCTCGTTCTCGGCTACTCCCACCTCTCCCCCGCCCGGATCCGGGCGGGGGTGCGGCTGATGGCGGAGGCGGCCGGCGCCTGACCTCCTCCGGACCGGGAGGCGCGTGCCGGGCCCGGCGGGCGAGCCCCGCCACGGCGGCCCGCGGCCCGCTGTGGAAATGGGCGCCGCGGCCAGGTCGCAACTCCCCGTTCGCGAAGGGTGTTTCCGCGGGCCACGGCCGGTTGTCAGTGGTCGCCCCTACGGTTTTTCCATGACGCGATCCTTGCAGGCCGTGGCCTATTCCCGACCCTCCGTGCTGGAGCCCGCCACGGGCGGACAGCGCCTGGGACTCGAGACGTCCCGGGGTGCGACGCCCTCGGGAATCCAGGACCATCCGCGGTTCTTCTCGGGCTTCCTGACGTCCCCTCAAGTAGCGTCCGCCGGGCTGCTGGCGGTGGCGGACGTGGCGGCCGCCCGCTACTACCAGCCGCAGTTGCGCGCCTCCCTCGACCCGGTGGTGACGGGGAACGGCGACCGGCTGCGCTTCGAGTCCTTCTCCGGCTGCTGCGGGGTGTACGCGCGCCTGGACGTGCTGCGCCCGGGCCTGGACGGCGGCGAGGTGGGGCACGGCACGACGAACGTCGACGTCAACAACCCGCTGCGCGAGGCGCTGTCCCGGATCAGCTCGGACGATCCGCTCCATATGCGGGTGGGTCCGGAGGAGCTGGCCGTGACCACGGTGGACGGACCCGTGGTGGAGAAGAAGGTGCCGCTGCCGGACCGTTGGCTGCGCGGGTTCGCGGAGGCCCAGGTCATAGCCTCCGGGTTCGATCTGCGGGCCGAGCTGCCGGCGGCCGA
This sequence comes from Streptomyces sp. NPDC001204, assembly GCF_053598035.1. Lineage (NCBI taxonomy): Bacteria > Bacillati > Actinomycetota > Actinomycetes > Kitasatosporales > Streptomycetaceae > Streptomyces > Streptomyces sp. NPDC001204. Next base: position 80,897 of record NZ_JBSFJL010000017.1, read on the forward strand.
GGCCGTGCGGTTCCTGCGGTCGCTGCCGCGGAGCGGGCCGCGGGGTGCCGGGGGCGGTCCGCGGTGGGTGGTTCCGGCGGGTCGTGCGCTGCGGCCGACCACCCGGCCCGTGCCGGGCGCGGTCTGCCTGCCCGGGCCCGAGCGGCTCGCCGCGCTCCAGCGGGTGCTGCGGCACGCGACCGCCCTGCGCGTCTACGGCCCGGCGGTCGCGGGCGCCGCCGCCACGGCCAGTGCCTGGGAGGCGGTCCTGCCGGGCATGCGGCTCACACTGACGCTGTCGCCCGACGCCTCGCGCGGGTTCTCCGGCGAGGGAGGGGTGCTGGACGCGCTCGCCACCGACGAGGCGGCCGAGGACGCGGAGCTGATCGCGGTGCTGCTGGCCTGGGAGCCCCGCGTCGACGTCACCGACCTCGCCGCCGCCTCCGGGCTCGCCCCGGAACGGGTCCGCGCGGCGCTGGTCCGGCTCGGCACCTCGGGCCGGGTCGGATACGACACCGCGGAGGCGGCGTACTTCCACCGGGAGCTGCCCTACGACGCGGATCGCGCCGAGCGGCACAACCCGCGCCTGCGGGCCGCCCGCGCCCTCGTCGCCGCGGGAGCGGTCGCCCTGGACGGTGCCCTGGCGACGGTGACGGCCGAGGACGGCCACGCGCACCGGGTGCGCGAGGAGAAGGGCGTGCTCAGTTGCAGTTGCCAGTGGTGGGCGAAGTACCGGGGCGGGCGCGGGCCGTGCAAGCACGCGCTGGCGGTGCGGATGGCGCGGCGGGGCGCCCCCGTGGTGGAGCGGGACCTGGCACGAGTCGACGGGGGTGCGCGATGACAACGCTGACGGGGGCGGTGCGAGCCGGGCGGACGGCCGAGGTGGTCGGTCTGCTGGACGCGATGAACGACGCCGAACGCCGGTCTCTCTTTACGGAGTTGAAGGCGCTGCGCAAGGAACTGAGGGCGACGCGCTGGGACGCGCCGTCCCGCCGCGCGTATCCGGCGCTGTACGTGGCCGGGGTGGCGTGCCAGACGGGCGCGGCAGGCGTGGCGAGCTGGATCGCGGCCGCCGACATGCGCTGGTCCGGGGTCTCCCCCGCGGTGCTGCTCCGCGTCCTCGCCGACCGGGAGACCGACTGGCTCGCCGATCTGGCGAACCGGCTCGCCCAGCGGCCCGCCACCGCGCAGGTGCCCTACGAGCTGATGTCCGCCCTGGTACGTCTGGCGGGCTGCCCGGTGCCGACGACCGACGCCTATGTGCGGGGCTGGGTGCAGCAGGTCGGCGGCAACTGGCGGCGCGGCAACACCTTGCTGGAGAGGCTGCGTACGGACCCGCACCTCGCGCCGCTCGTGGCCGCGCTCTTCGAGGTGAACGACATCGGCGGCCTGCTGGAATGGGCGGCCGACGAGGGGCCCGCCGGCTGGCACGGCGCCCTCGCACAGCTCACCGCGGAGGGACCGCTCGACCGGAGGGCCACGGTCGACGCGTGCGTGGCCCGCCTGCTGCGCGGTGGAACGAACGCCGACCACCGGGCGTTCCTCCGGGTACTGACATCCCTGGCGCTCACGCGCGAGGAGCAGCGGGAGCGGGTGGCCGACTGGGCGGCGCTGGCCTCGGACGCGGTCTCTCCGGTGGCGTCGCACGCCCAGTCGGTGCTCGGGGCGCTGGCCCTGGAAGGCCAGTTGACGCACCGTCGCCTGGCGGACGTGTCGCAGGCGGTGCTGTTCCGGCCGGAGCGCAAGCTGGTGCGGGCGCAGCTCGTGCTGCTGGGCAAGGTGCTCGCCCGGGACGCCGCGGCGGCGGACGAGCTGCTGCCCGCCGTCGCGCAGGCCTTCGGGCACGAGGACGCCGGTGTGCAGGAGCGGGCGCTCAAGCTCGCCCAGCGGCATGTGAAGAAGGTCCGCTCCGCCGAAGTGAACGCCGAACTCGCTTCGGCAGCCGGTGAGTTGATTCCGCCGCTGCGCGCTCAGGCGGTCGGGTCGCTGGGCGCGGCACCGGCGGAGGCGGCCGCGGCGTACGAGGAGGTGCTCCCCCTGGTTCCCGAGCCGACACGTCTCGCGCCCGCGGCGGCCTCGGCCGTCGAGCTCGCCGAGGAGGTGGGGGCCGCACTGGCGTCCGACACCGACGTGACCGGCTTTGAACGCGCCCTGGACGGGCTGGTGCGCCACGCCCACCGGGACCGGGACGCCCTGCTGGAGGCGCTGGAACCGGTGGTCTCCCGCCGATGGTGGGACGGCGCCGATCCGTTCCACGACCTGCGGCTGGAACATCAATTCGGCGACGCCCGGGGCGGCTTCGACGGGTTCACGGGCCTGGATCTGCTGCTCATCACGCTGCGGGGAAAGCTGAGCACCGCGAGGCTGCACGCCGCGATCCGGCCGGGGGCACCGCACCGGACCTGCGTGCACGGCGCACTCTCCCGGGCCTTCGACGCCCGCCTGTGGGAGGTGGCGTACCGGATCCGCACGGATCCCCTGCCGTTCCTGCTCTCGACGCCCACCTGGAGCACGGGCCTGCTGGAGCCGGACGAGCTGGTGGACCGGCTCGACGCGTACCGTCGTCTGGGGGCGCGCGTGTCGGCGGCCGACTTCGCGCAGGCGCTGCTGCGGGTGCGGCGCGAGGACCGTCCGGCGGCAGCGGCCGCGGCGGAGCGGGCGGCGGCCCTCGGTACGACGGAGGGGAGGCGACTCGCCCACTGGCTGACCGCCGGCGCTCCCGCGCTGCCGGCGATCCGGCGCCGCTCATCGGGGCCGCACATACTGACGGAGTCCGGTGAGCTTCCCACGCTGCAAGCGGACTTCCCCGACGCCTTCCGCGCACTGGGCACGCCGTCCAGCGCCTTCGCGCAAAGGCGGTACTGCGCCCACTGGAGCGGCTCCGCGCACCCCCACTGGCTGGCGGTGCTGCCCGAACTGCGTGAACTGGTGGCCGTGCGGATCCTGCGGGACCTGTCCGCCGTGGCCGTGGACGACAGCCGGGGCGCGGCCTCCGTCCTTCCGCTGCTCGCCGAGTCCGGCGGCGAGGCGGGCGAGGCGACGCACCTGTGCGTGGCGTACGGACTGGGTGCCCGGCACTCCGAGGACCGGCTGGCCGCAGTGGACGCGCTGCTCGTCCTCGCCGCGCGCGGACAGCTGGACGCCGCCCGCCTCGGCGCGGACCTCGGTGAGCTGGTGCGGCACGGTGCGGTGAAGCCGATACGGCTGGCGGAGTCGCTGCGCACGGCCGCATCCACCGGGGCGTACGCCACCGTGTGGAGCCTGCTCGGCCACGCGTCGCCGCCGCTGCTCTCCGACCTCGTCGCCGACGGACCGGCCGGTCCGGTGCGAGGGCTCGGTGATCTGCTGGCCGTCGCGGCCGAGTGCGCCGAGCGGTCCGGTGCTCGGGGCGACCTGCCGCACCTGGCACGGGCGGCGGACCGGCGCGGCTCTTCGCGCCTGGTCGTGGAGGCCCGCCGGCTGCGCGGCGCCCTGGCCACGGAAGTCGCCGCCTGACCCGGCGCCCGTCGGGCTCACTCCCGGGAAGGGCCGCCGGACACAACCGCGAAAAACAGCTACGAAAGGTGCGAATATTGCTTTACTCATCGGTCACAGCGCGTTCGTGATCACGCAACACCGTTCCGTCACAGTGGCCGTATGACTCGAGAAGTGTCGAACATGACGTGGGCGAAGCACGGTCGCCGGGCGCATCACTGGCGGCGGGACCTGGTCGAACTGGCCGCGCTCTTCACGGCTGTCGCCGTGGCCGACGGGGTGGCGAACCTGATCGGTCACGGCCCCGACGGTCCGGCCCTGCTGGTGATCTCGGCGATCGCACTGGTGGCCACGGCGGCCTTCCACACCTGGTGGGCACGGCGCCACGGTCACGCACCGCCCGCGGACGACACCGGCGCCCGGCCACTCGCAGCCCAGCAGGCCGGGCCGTCCGCCGCCGGCCCCGCGGCGGCCGAAGCGGCGCCGGGCGACCGCACGCTGTGGCGGATGCGGACGACCGTGCGGGACGCGCCCGGTTCGCTGGCCTCGCTCTGCGCGGCGCTGGCGGCCCGGCACGTGGACATCCTGAGCCTGCAGACGCATCCGCTGGCCGAGGGCACGGTGGACGAGTTCCTGCTGCGCGCTCCCGGCGGGCTCGAGGCGTCGGGCATCACCCGGGCGGTCGCACTGGCCGGCGGTGCCGAGACATGGATCGAGCGGGCGGACGCGCACGACCTGGTGGACGCGCCGACACGGGTACTGGGCCTGGCAGCGCGCACGGCGCTCGACGCAGCGGAACTCCCGCTGGCGCTGCGGCAGTTGCTGGGCCGGTGCACCATCCGTTCACTGCCGCACCGGCCGGCGGCGGCCGGAGACCCGCAGGAGGTGCCGGCCGAGGGGATGCTCGAGGACACCGTGATGCGGCTGCGGGCGCCGGAGGGCGGGACGATCACCGTGGAGCGGCCGTATCTGCCCTTCACGCCCACCGAGTTCGCGCGGGCGCGCGCCCTGGTGGAGCTGGACGCCCGGCTCGGACCGCGCATTCCGCGCGGCCAGGACGTGCTGACGCTGCCCGAGGGCGAGGCGATCACCGTGCACAGGGCCGACACCGGCGACCTCGCGGCGGCCAGGGCGATGCAGGCGCGCTGCTCGGCGCGCACCCTCGGCCTGCGCTACCACGGGCCGGCCGGCGACGCCGACCGCTATCTCGACCACCTGCTGAGCCCGCGGTTCGGCCGCACACTGGCCGCGCGGACCGCCTCCGGGCGGATCGTCGGCCTCGGTCATCTGCTGTGGGACGGCGACGAGACGGAGGTCGCGCTGCTCGTCGAGGACGCCTGGCAGCGCCGCGGTGTCGGCGGCGAACTGCTGGGCCGGCTGGTGGCGATGGCCGTCGAGGCGGGCTGCGCGACCGTGTACGCCGTGACGCAGGCGGCCAACACCGGCATGGTCGCCGCCATGCGGGGCCTGGGCCTGCCGCTCGACTTCCAGATCGAGGAGGGCACCCTGGTCATCACGGCCCGGCTGGACGCGACCCCGGTGGCCTCCCGGCTGCCGTACGACGCCGAGCGGGCACAGGCCGAGCAGGCACAGTACGAGCAGACACAGTACGAGTGGGCCCGCCCGCTGGACTGAACGCGGCCCCGGAGGGTCCGCGGCCAGGCACAGGGTCCGGCCGCGCGCCCTCCGGGCCGGCCCCACTCAGCTCATCGCCTGGTGCAGCCCCTTCACTTGCGGCTGGCCCGGCCGCGCCCCCAGCGCCCGGTCCAGGTCCGCCCACAGGTCCTCGACGTCCTCCAGGCCCACCGACATCCGCAGCAGCCGGTCGCCGACCCCGGCGCCCCGCCGGTCGTCCGCGTCGACGATGCGGTGGCTGATGGACGCCGGGTGCTGGATCAGGGTGTCGACGCTGCCGAGGCTCACGGCCGGCGTGATCAGGCCGACGCCGCCGATGACGGCGTGCGGGTCGCCGTGCACCTCGAAGGAGACCATGGCACCGCCGATGGACGGGTAGTGCACCCGGGCGACGCGGGGGTCGTCCGCCAGGCGGGCGGCCAGTTCCGCCGCGGTGGCGGAGGCGGCCCGCACCCGGACCGGAAGCGTGGACAGCCCGCGCAGCAGCAGATAGCCGGCGAGCGGGTGGAGCACCCCGCCGGTGGCGAACCGCACCTGCCGCAGCCGTCCGGCCAGTTCCTCGTCGCAGGCCACCACGCCCGCCATCACGTCGCCGTGGCCACCCAGGTACTTGGTGGCGCTGTGCAGCACCAGTCGGGCGCCCTGCTCGGCCGGGCGCTGCAGGACGGGGGTGGCGAAGGTGTTGTCGACGAGGAGCGGCACGGAGCCGCAGGCGTGGGCGACGGCCCGCAGGTCCACCTCGGCGAGCGTCGGGTTCGCCGGTGTCTCGACCATGACGAGGCCTGTGTCCGGGCGCAGCGCGTCGGTGATCCCGGCCGGGTCGGTCCAGGTCACCTCGGTACCGAGCAGCCCGGCGGTGAGCAGGTGGTCGCTGCAGCCGTACAGCGGGCGCACGGCGACGACGTGCCGCAGGCCCATGGCGGACCGGACGAGGAGCACCGCGCTCAGCGCGGCCATGCCGCTGGCGAACGCCACCGCGGCCTCGGTGCCCTCCAGCCGGGCCAGGGCGGTCTCGAAGCGGGCGACGGTGGGGTTGCCGAGCCGTCCGTAGACCGGGTTGCCGTCGAGTTCGGCGCCGTCGGCGGCGAAGGCGTCGATGCGGGCGGCCTCGGCGCGGCTGTCGTAGGAGGGGTAGGTGGTGGACAGGTCGATCGGCGGGGCGTGCAGTCCCTGCCGGGCGAGGTCGTCACGGCCGGCGTGCACCGCCTCGGTGGCCAGTGCTCTGGGTGCGGTGCGCACGTCGTCGTACGCGGGCGTGCTCGCGGAGTCCAAGGGCGTGTCCATGACCGAAGGGTGAACAGCGGCCGGGATCGCGGGGCCGACGGCCGTGCTACGTTCGCCACATGGCCGAATCCGTCGTACTGGATCCGGTGGATCTGCATCTGCTGCGGCTGTTGCAGAACGACGCCCGGACCACCTACCGCGACCTCGCCGCGCAGGTCGGGGTCGCTCCGTCGACCTGCCTGGACCGGGTGACCCGGCTGCGCCGCTCGGGGCTCATTCTCGGCCACCGGCTGCGGCTCGACCCCGCCAAGCTGGGCAGAGGTCTTCAGGCGCTGCTGTCGGTGCAGGTCAGGCCGCACCGGCGGGAGCTGGTGGGGCCGTTCGTGGAGCGGATCCGGGCCCTGCCGGAGTCGCTGACCGTGTTCCATCTGACCGGTCCGGACGACTACCTGGTCCATGTCGCGGTCGCGGACATGGCCGATCTCCAGCGCCTGGTCCTGGACGAGTTCACGGCCCGGCGGGAAGTGGCCCGGGTGGAGACGCGGCTGATCTTCCAGCAGTGGGACTGCGGCCCCCTGCTGCCGCCCGGCGCGCAGCCGGGCACGCCCTCGGCGAAATCGGACTGAATACGGTCCGATCCCCGGTAAACCGGGCTGACGCGAGCCGCCCTTCCGTACGAGGATGGTCGGCATGTCACAGACCAAGAGCCCGCTGCCCCGTCAGGTCGCCGACGCCTACGTCGACGAACTCATCGCCCTCGACCCGATCACCGGTACCTATCTCGGCGTGAAGGAGAGTTCGAGCAGGCTGCCCGACACCTCCCCCGCCGGCCAGCAGGCGCTCGCCGACCTCGCGCGCACCACCCTCGCCCGGCTGGACGAGGCCGAGCGGCAGCCCGGCGCGGACAGTGACATCGAGCGCCGCTGCGGCCGCCTGCTGCGCGAGCGCCTGACCGCGGAACTGGCGGTGCACGACGCCGACGAGGGCCTGCGCACGGTGAGCAACATCCACAGCCCGGTGCACTCGGTGCGCGAGGTGTTCACGATCACCCCGAGCGACACCGACGAGGACTGGGCCGCGATCGCCGAGCGCCTGCGGGCCGTGCCGGACGCGCTGCGCGGCTACCGCGAGTCCCTCGCCCTCGGCCTGGACCGCAAGCTGTACGGCGGCCCGCAGCCGACGGCGATCTTCATCGAGCAGCTCACCGAGTGGTCGGACACCGACGGCAACGGTCGCGGCTGGTTCGAGGACTTCGTCTCGGAGGGCCCCGAGTCCCTGCGCGCGGAGCTGGACGACGCCGCCCGCGCGGCGACCGCGGCCGTCGTGGAGCTGCGGGACTGGATGCGCGACGTGTACGCGCCGACGATCGGCGACGCACCGGACACGGTCGGCCGTGAGCGCTACGCCCGCTTCTCGCGCTACTTCAACGGCACGGACCTGGACCTCGACGAGGCGTACGCGTACGGCTGGTCGGAGTTCCACCGCCTGCTCGGCGAGATGAGGCAGGAGGCCGAGAAGGTCCTGCCCGGCGCCGGGAGCCCGTGGGCGGCCCTCGCGCACCTCGACGAGCACGGCACGCACATCGAGGGCGTCGACGAGGTCCGCCAGTGGCTGCAGGACCTGATGGACGAGGCGATCGAGGCGCTCGACGGCACCCACTTCGAACTGGCCGAGCGGGTGCGGAAGGTGGAGTCGTGCATCGCGCCGCCCGGAGGCGCCGCGGCCCCCTACTACACGGCGCCGTCCGCCGACTTCTCCCGGCCGGGCCGGACCTGGCTGCCGACCATGGGACAGACCCGCTTCCCGGTCTACGACCTGGTCTCGACCTGGTACCACGAGGGTGTCCCCGGCCACCACCTCCAGCTCGCCCAGTGGGTGCACGTGGCCGAGAACCTCTCGCGCTACCAGGCCACCGTCGGCGGGGTCAGCGCCAACGCCGAGGGCTGGGCGCTGTACGCGGAACGTCTGATGGACGAACTCGGCTTCCTCACCGACCCGGAGCGGCGGCTCGGCTATCTGGACGCGCAGATGATGCGCGCGGTCCGCGTCATCATCGACATCGGCATGCACCTGGAGCTGGAGATTCCGGCGGACTCGCCGTTCCACCCGGGTGAGCGCTGGACGCCGGAGCTGGGGCGGGAGTTCTTCGGCGCGCACAGCAGCCGTCCGAGGGACTTCGTGGCGAGCGAGCTGATCCGCTATCTGTCGATGCCCGGCCAGGCGATCGGCTACAAGCTGGGCGAGCGGGCCTGGCTGCTGGGCCGGGAGAAGGCCAGGCAGCGCCATGGTGCCGCGTTCGACGCGAAGGCCTGGCACATGGCGGCCCTGTCGCAGGGCTCGCTGGGCCTGGACGACCTGGTGGACGAACTCTCCCAGCTGTGAGCCCCTGGGGCGGCCGGCCTCCGGCCGCCCCCGCCGACCCTGCGCCCACGCTGGTCCCGCGTCCCGCGCTGGTTCCGCGTCTCCCGCCAACCCCGCGTCCCGCGCCGATCCCTCGCCCTAAGCCTGCCCCACGTCCCACGCCGGTTTCGCTCTGCCGTCTGACCCACGCCCCCGCCGATCCCACGTCCCCCGCCAGTCCCGCGTCCCGCGCTGGACCCGCTCCCCCGCCTGTGCCGCTCCCCCGCCGATCCCACGTCCCCCGCCGATCCCGCTCCCCCGCCAGTCCCGCTCCCCCGCCGATCCCACGTCCCCCGCCGATCCCGCTCCCCCGCCAGTCCCGCGTCCCGCGCTGGACCCGCTCCCCCGCCGATCCAACGTCCCGCGCCAATCCCTCGCCCCACGCCTGACCCACGTCCCACGCCGGTTTCGCTCACCCTCCTGACCCGCTCCCCCGCTGGTTCCGCGTCTCCGCCGGATTTGCGTCCCGCGCCGGTCCCACGTCTCCCGCCAACCCCGCGTCCCGCGCTGGACCCGCTCCCCCACCAGTCCCGCGTCCCGCGCCGAACCCTCGCCCCACGCCTGACCCTCGCCCCGCGCCGCTTTCGCTCTGCCGTCTGACCCGCGCCCCCGTCGATCCCACGTCCCCCGCCAGTCCCGCATCCCGCGCTGGACCCGCTCCCCACGCCTGACCCTCGCCCCGCGCCGCTTTCGCTCTGCCGTCTGACCCGCGCCCCCGCCGGTCCCACGTCCCCCGCTGGTCCCGGCGGCTCCCGGCGGCTCCCGGCGGCTCCCAGCGGCTCCCAGCGGCTCCCAGCGGCTCCCAGCGGCTCCCAGCGGCTCCCAGCGGCTCCCAGCGGCTCCCAGCGGCTCCCAGCCGAGCCGTCCCACGTCTCCCGCCCGTCCCGGGTGCGAGCGCCGTCCCCGCGGTTCTGAACCGCCGCTCCGGGACGCTCAGCCAGCTCCGTGCAGCCGCACGGTCGATCCCGACCTGCCCTTGACGACCTCGAGTTGGGCGTGGACGCGGCGCCGCAGGTCGGCGACATGGCTGACGATCCCGACGCTGCGGTCGCGTTCGCGCAGGGCGTCGAGGACGTCGAGGACCTCGTCCAGGGTCTGGTCGTCGAGGCTGCCGAAGCCCTCGTCGATGAAGAGCGTGTCCAGGCGCACCCCTCCGGCCTCGTCCGTGACGACGTCCGCGAGGCCGAGGGCGAGGGCGAGAGAGGCGAAGAACGTCTCGCCGCCCGACAGGGTCGCCGTGTCCCGCTCCCGGCCCGTCCAGGCGTCGACGACGTGCAGTCCCAGACCGCTGCGGCCGCGGCCGGCCCGGTCGTCGGAGTGGACGAGGGTGTACCGGCCGGACGACATGCGCCGCAGGCGTGCGGTCGCGGCGGCGGCCACCTGTTCCAGGCGGGCCGCGAGGACATAGGACTCCAGGCGCATCTTGCGCCCGTTGTCGGCCGAGGTGCCCGCGGTGAGGGAGGCCAGTCGGGCCACGCGGTCGTACTCCTCGCGCAGCGGAGCCAGCCGGCGCATGCCGGTCGCGGCGCGCGCGGAGAGCCGGTCGAGTTCGGCGCAGCGGCGGTCGGCGGCGTCCCGCGCGGACGAGGCCTCCCGCAACCGCCGGCCGGCGGCGGCCTCGGCCGCCTCCGCGGCGGTGAGGTCGGCGGGCGGCAGCCCGGCGGCGGCCACAGTGTCGGCCTCGGCGAGGACCGCGCGCACGGCGGCCTCCTCGGTGTGCCAGACGTCCAGGCGCCGTTGCAGCTCACGGTGGGCGGCGTCGTCGAGGAGGGCGGCGGACGCGGCCTCGGGGGTGTCGAAGCCGGCCCGGAAGGCGGCCTCGGCGAGCCGTCCGTCGGCGTCCTTGAGCCGCTCGGCGCTGTCCTCGGCGGTGCGTGCGGCGTCGGCCGCCTCGGTGAGCAGTGCGGCCCGCCGCTCCAGTTGAGCGGCGCGCGCGGCGACGGTCTCGGCGGCTCCCCGGGCTTGGGCCAACTCCGTCTCCAGGGCCGCCTTCTCGCGCTCCAGCCCGTCCCGCTGGGCCAGCCGGGAGGTGGCTCGGAGTTCGGCCTGCCTGCGTTCGGTCAGCCGCCGCTCGCGCTCCTGCTCGGCGCGGTGCAGCTCCTGCTGTGCCGCGTGCAGGGGGGAGGCGTCCCGGCGGGCCCGGGCAAGCTCGGCCTCCAGTTCCCCGGCCTCATCGGCGAGTTGTGCCGTGGGGGTGTCGCCCGCCTCGGCGGTGGCGGCGGCCAGCTCCTCGCGTACGGCGCCGAGGCGGCGCTCGTCCCGGGTGCGCCGCTCCTCGGCGGCCTGGTGGTCGCCGAGCGCGCGCTCCTCCGCCTCGCGGTCGACGTGCCCGGCGACCTTGCGCGCGGGCGCGGGGTGTTCGGTGGCGCCGCAGACGGCGCAGGGCTCTCCGTCGGCGAGGCTCGCGGCCAGTTCGGCCGCGATGTCGTTCAGGCGCTGCTCCTTCAGGTCCAGCCAGTGGTCCTTGGCGCGTGCGGCGGCTTCGGCGGAGGCGAGCGCCCGCCGCCGCGCCTCTTCGGTGTCCGCGGCCAGTGAGTCGCGCACCCGGGCGGCGGCGAGCCGCTGTCGCGCGGGTCCCAGCCGCAGGGCGAGCCGTTCGGCCAGGCCTGCCGCCTCCTGGGCGGTGTCGATGCGCGTCTGCAACGCGGGCCGGGTCGTCTCCCATCCGGCGAGCCAGGCCTCGGCCTCCTGGAGGACGTCGTCGTCGACGCGTTCCTGCCGGTCCGCCGCGGCGCGCTCGGCGACGACGTCGGCCAGGCGCCGCTCGGCGCGGCGGGCCGACTCGAGTCCGCCCAGCTCCTCGACGGCGCGGCGCGCGGCGGCGGCCAGTCCGGCGGCGCCGGCGTCGGCGTACTCCGCCGGGAGCACCGCACGCGCGCGTGCCTCGGCGGCTGCCGCACGGCGGTGCGCGGCGTCGGCGGCCTCGCGCAGTTCCAGGGCCGGTGCCACCGTCCCGGCCTTGCGCCCCCGCTCCATCCGCGCCTGTGCCTCCCGGTGGGCGCCGGCCCGCTCCGCCAGGCGCTCGGCGCGCTCCCGGGCCTCGGCGGACCGCCGTTGCAACCGGGCCACTTCGCGTACCCGGTGCAGCGACGCCTCGGCGGCGGCGTGGGCGGACTCGGCGGACATGAGCCGGCAGCGTGCGACGGTCAGTTGCTCGCGCGCGGTGGTACGGGCGACGGCGGCCGCGGTCAGGACGGCCTGCGCAAGGCCGGGCTCGCCGGGTGCGAGTTCCGGCAGCTCCATGGCGTCGCCCGCCGCCTGCTGCATACGGTGCGCGTCGGCCAGCAGCGCGGCGTCGCCCTCGCGCACCCGGGCCTCGGTGGCGCGCCTGCGCTCGGCGAGGCGCTTCTCCACCTCGGCGAAACGGTGCGTGTCGAACAGCCGGCCGAGCAGCTTGCCCCGGGCCTCGGCGTCGGCGCGCAGGAACCGCGCGAAGTCGCCCTGCGGCAGCAGCACGACCTGGCAGAACTGCTCGCGGCTCATTCCGAGCAGCTGGGTGATCTCCTCGCCTATCTCCTGGTGGGAGCGGCTGAGGTCCTTCCAGGCACCGGCCGTCGCGTCGTACTCGCGCAGCAGGCTCTGGGCCTTGTCGAGCGTCGTGCCCGTGCCGCGCTTCTTGGGGCGCTCCCAGGGCGGCAGGCGGGTGACCTCAAGCCGGCGTCCGGCGACGGTGAGATCGAGGGTGACCTGGGTGCGGGTGCCCGCGGCGGCGTGGTCGCTGCGCAGGGTCGTGCCCTGCCCGCTCTGCCGGGCGCCGGGGACCGCCCCGTACAGCGCGTAGCACACGGCGTCCAGCACGGAGGTCTTGCCGGCGCCGGTGGGACCGTGCAGCAGGAACAGCCCGGCGGCCGACAGCGCGCCGAAGTCGACCGTCTGCGAGCCGCCGAAGGGGCCGAAGGCGGTGATGTCGAGCCGGTGCAGCCTCACCGCGCCACCTCCCGTACCGCCTCGTCCGCGCGCGCCGCGTCGAACGTCTCGCGCAGCACGGTCCGTTCGTGCTCGTCGGGTGCGGCACCGCGTACGTGGGCCACGAAGTCCTCCGCGATCTGCTGGTCGCCGCGGCCGGCGAGCCGGCGGGCGTAGGACACCTCCGGCTCGCCGGGGGCGCGTTCGGGCTCGAAGACGAGGCTGAGGGTGTGCGGGAAGCGCTCGGTGAGGCGGGCCATGGGTTCGGCGGGGCGGACCGGGTCGGTGAGTGTCGCCTCGACCCACGCCTCGCGGTGGCGGGCGAGGTCCGGGTCGGCGAGCAGGTCCTCCAGCGTGCCCCGGATCCGGGCCAGCGCGCGCGGGACCGGGCAGTCGACCCGCTCGGCGCCGGCGAAGCCGTCGGCGTCCAGGTCGATCAGCCACATGCTCTTGCGATGGGCGGCCTCGGAGAAGGAGTACGGCAGTGGGGAGCCGGAGTAGCGCACGCGCTCGGTGATGGTCTGGCAGCCGTGCAGATGGCCCAGGGCGGTGTAGTCGACGCCGGCGAAGACGCCCGCGGGGACGGCGGCGACCCCGCCGACGGTGATGTCCCGTTCGCTGTCGCTGGGCCGGCCGCCGGTGACGAAGGCGTGCGCGAGGACGACGGAACGGGTGCCGTGCGCCCGTGTGCCGAGGTCGGCGCGGACCCGGTCCATGGCGGCGGCCAGTACTGCCTCGTGGCCGGCGCCGTCGACCCCGAACTCGTCCTTGACCAGGGCCGGTTCAAGGTAGGGCAGACCGTAGAGGGCCACTTCGCCGTGCGCGTCCGCGAGGACCACCGGGGTCCCGCACGCCGACGGCTCGGTGCGCAGGTGGATGCCCGCGCGGTCGATGAGCCCCGCGCCGACGCCGAGGCGGCGGGCCGAGTCGTGGTTCCCGGAGATCATCACCGTGGGCACGCCGAGGCCGGCGAGCCGGTGCAGCGCGTCGTCGAAGAGCTCGACCGCGGCCAGCGGGGGCACCGCGCGGTCGTACACGTCCCCCGACACGACCACCGCGTCGACGTCGCGCTCGCGCACCGTCGTGACAAGGTGCCCGATGAACTCGGCCTGGGCGTCGAGCATGTTCACGCGGTGGAACGCCCGGCCCAGATGCCAGTCGGAAGTGTGCAGGAGCCTCATGATCCCCGAAGACTAACGGCCGGGTCTGACATCACGGGCGGTTACTCCCGTATCGACCGTCATGCACGGCACCGGGCAGGCCAAATGGCACGAGATGCCCGATATGTCATGCATCTCCGTAGGCCTCGCCGCCCAGTTCGAACCCCGCGGTCCCGGCCGTGACGTCCGCGAGCCATCCCCGGAAGGCGTCCACGTCGGCGTCCGGGAGGCCGATCTCGATGGTGACGGCCTCGCCGTAGCGCACGTCCCGCACCTCGCGCCCGGTGGACCTGAGGTCGTTCTGCACCTTGCCGGCCCGCTGGTGGTCCACGGTCACGGTGGCGATGCGGAACCTGCGGCGGGTGCGGGTCCCGAGCGTGTCCAGCGCCTCGCCGACGGCTCCGCCGTAGGCCCGGATGAGCCCGCCCGCGCCGAGCTTGACGCCACCGTAGTAACGGGTGACGACGGCGACGACGTACCGCATGTCGCGGCGCAGCAGCATCTGGAGCATGGGGACGCCGGCGGTACCGCCCGGCTCGCCGTCGTCGCTCGCCTTCTGGATCCCGGCGTCGGCGCCGATGACGTAGGCCCAGCAGTTGTGCGTGGCGTCGGCGTGCTCCTTGCGGACGGCGGCGACGAAGTCCTGGGCCTCCCGCTCGTTGGCCGCGGGGGCGAGAGCGCACAGGAAGCGCGAGCGGTTGACCTCGGTCTCGTGCACGCCCGCGCGTGCGACTGTGCGGTACTCGTCCTGCATCGGTCCAGCCTATGCGGCGCCGACGCGCGTGCCGCACGAGGGTTCGCCCCGGCCGGCCGGAGGGAGAACCGGCCGCCGGGCACGCGCCCGGTTCACCGCCGTTTCTTGGCGCCCCTCGGCACGGTCAGGTCCGTCAGGAGGGCGGCGCCCGGGGCGAGGGACGGCCAGCCGGGGCCGTGCCAGGACAGGATGGCGATCGCGGAGGTCGGGAACTTCGTCCGGAGCCGGTCCAGCGCGTCGTCCAGACCGTCCCCGGCCAGTTCCAGGACCAGTTCCTCCAGGCCCGGGTTGTGGCCGAGCAGGAGCAGCGTCCCGACCTCGGGCGGCGCCTCGCGCACGGCGGCGAGCAGATCGGGGGCGTCGGCGGCGTACAGCCGGCGGTCGTAGCGCACCGGCGGTGGGGTGCCCCACTGGGCCGAGGCCAGTTCCCAGGTCTGCCGGGCGCGCAGCGCGGTGGAGCACAGCGCGAAGTCGGGGAGGCAGTCGGCCTCGGCGAGGGCGCGGCCCGCCGCGGGCGCGTCCCGGCGGCCGCGGGGCGCGAGCGGGCGGTCGTGGTCGGCGACGCCCTCGGGCCAGGCGGACTTGGCGTGCCGCAGGACCACCAGGCGGCGCAGCGGGCCGGCTCCCGCGCGGGCGATCACGCCGCACGCCCCAGGTCGCGCGTGAGGTCGAGGCCGAGCAGCCGGTCCGCGTACGCGTACGTCTCGAAGCGCGCGCCGTCCGCCAGGTCCGGATCGGTCCCGGCCCCCTCCAGCACCCGCAGGACCGCCGGCACGTCCAGGTCGTCCTCCCAGGCGCCGCGCAGCCGTCCGCGCACCTCGTCGGGGACCGGCCGCGAGGGCCGCCGCGCCCAGTCGGCGACCGCCGCGCGCCAACGCGCCAGGTTCCGGCGGGCGTCGTCCAGCGCGGCCTCGTCCAGCCGTACGGGCCGGGTGTGGCGGCGGGCGAGCAGTGCCAGGCGCCAGGCGGCGGGGTCGTCGTCGCGCGCGGGGACGGCGGGCACCGTCGCGTCGACGGACGCGACGGCGATCCGGACGCCCCCGGCCGCGGTATCGGCGCCCTCGACGGCCACATGGACGATCTGGGCCTCGCCCAGGGCGGTGCCGGCGCCGCGGCCGTCCTCGAAGGGCCGGATGCCGAGGTCGGCGGCCGCCGCCCGCAGTTCCTGCGCCTGTTCCCGGCCGCCGGACAGCAGCGACCACACGGGCGTGCCGCTCAGTTCGAGGGCGCGGACGAGGATGTCGGCGACCAGCAGCACGCGCAGGCCCGACGCGTCGCAGCCCGACGCGTGCGCCTCGACACGGGTCAGCCCGCGGCGGGCGGGGGCGGCGTCCACGGGCTCGCCGGTTCGGGCGTCGATGATGCGCAGCACGGCCCGAGCGTAGGCCGCCGGACGGCCGCGCGCAGGCCGAGGCCGCAGGTTCCGGACAGGTCGGCGGGTTCCGTACCGGCCGGGAATCGCCGGGCGGCGCCCGTCGTTGCCCGGACGGCAACCCTTCCCGAGACGAGGAGACCCCTGGTGCACGGCGACGCAGCGACCATCCGGAAGATCCTGACCGAACACGGTGACACCTGGGCGGTCGTGGGCCTGTCCTCGAACCGCGGCCGGGCCGCGTACGGCGTCGCGGAGGTGCTGCGGCGCTTCGGCAAGCGTGTCGTCCCGGTCCACCCGAAGGCGGAGACGGTGCACGGCGAACAGGGGTACCCCTCCCTCGCGGACATCCCGTTCGACGTGGACGTGGTCGACGTGTTCGTCAACAGCGATCTCGCCGGCGAGGTCGCCGACGAGGCGGTCGCCAAGGGCGCGAGGGCCGTCTGGTTCCAGCTGGGGGTGGTCGACGAGGCCGCCTTCGAGCGCACCCGTGCGGCGGGACTCGACATGGTCATGAACCACTGCCCGGCCATCGAGATCCCCCGTCTGGGCTGACCTTCGCCGCCTCTTTCCGGGACCGGCCGCCCTCACCCGTCGGGGGCGCCTCAGTCGTGGAGGGGCCGGTCGCCGAGCCGGTGGTCGGCGACGTTCAGCGCCTCGTCCACCAGCCGGCGCAGGTGGCCGTCGCGCAGGGAGTAGACGACCCGGCGGCCCTCCTTGCGCGTGTTCACCAGCCCGGCCAGCCGCAGCCTGGCCAGGTGCTGGCTGACCGCCGGACGGGCCGCCCCGCACGCCTCGGTGAGCGTGGTGACGTCGGCCTCGCCGGACGTCAGCGCGTGCAGCAGGGCGAGCCGGGTGCGGTCGCCGAGCAGGGCGAGGAGTTCGGCGGCCAGCGCCAGCTGCTCCTCGCCCGGGGTGCGCGGGTGCGCATCGTGCGCAGATGACAGGTGCATGCGTGCGCTCATACGCACATAATGGCGTCGTGGGCGGCACGCGTCCACCTCCGCGCGCACGGAAGGGGAAACACGTGACCGACCGGCACCACCGCGGGCACCACCACGGACCCGAGCACGAGCCCGCGCACGGACCCTCTCTCCGCCACCGCCTCGCGCACCTCCTCGCACCCCACTCCCACGACTCCGCCGACCGGCTGGACCGCGCGCTGGAGTCCTCCGCCCGCGGTATGCGGGCGCTGTGGGTCTCGCTGGCCGTGCTCGGCGCCACCGCGCTCGCCCAGGCGGTGGTGGTGGTCGCGTCCGGCTCCGTCGCGCTGCTCGGCGACACGGTGCACAACACGGCGGACGCCCTGACCGCCGTACCGCTGGGAATCGCCTTCGTGCTGGGCCGCCGCGCGGCGACCCGGCGCTTCACCTACGGCTACGGACGCGCCGAGGACCTGGCGGGCCTGGTGATCGTGGTGACCATCGCCGCGTCCGCCGCCTTCTCCGCCTGGGCCGCCGTCCAGCGGCTTCTCGATCCGCGCCCCGTCGAGCACCTGCCCGCGGTCGCGCTGGCGGCCCTCGTCGGGTTCGCGGGCAACGAGTGGGTGGCCCGCCACCGGATCCGTGTGGGCCGCGCCATCGGCTCGGCCGCGCTGGTCGCCGACGGACTGCACGCGCGCACGGACGGCTTCACCTCACTGGCCGTCCTGCTGGGCGCCGCCGGCTCGGCCCTGGGGCTGCGGGCCGCCGACCCGATCGTGGGGCTGGCGATCACGGCGGCCATCGCCCTGGTGCTGCGCGACGCGGCCCGCGAGGTGTTCCGGCGGATGATGGACGCCGTCGACCCGGCCCTGGTGGACCGCGCCGAACGGGCACTGACCGAGGTGCCGGGCGTGCGGGCGGTCGGCGAGCTCCGGCTGCGCTGGATCGGCCACCGGCTGCGCGCGGAGGTCGCGGTGGTCGTGGACGGCGAGGCGACCGTGCGCCAGGCCCACACCACCGCCGTGGAGGCCGAACACGCCCTGCTCCACGCCGTACCCGGCCTCATCGCGGCCCTGGTCCACGCCGACCCGGCCCCGGCCCCCGGCGAGGCCGACCCGCATCTGCGCCTCGCCCACCACGCGCCGGCCTGAGCGCCGCGGACGGGATCAGACCCCGAGCCCGTCCAGCACCACCGCGCCGGGCAGCTGCGCGAACGCCTTGCCCGGCACCAGGAGCTTGCCGCGACGCCGGCCGCTGCCGACCAGGACGTAGGGCAGGTCGACGACGCGGGAGTCGACCAGGAGGGGCCAGTCGGCGGGGAGTCCGATGGGCGTGATGCCGCCGTACTCCATGCCGGTCTCCCCGGTCGCCACCTCCATCGGCGCGAAGGAGGCCTTGCGGGCTTCGAGTTGGCGGCGCACGACGCCGTTGACGTCGACGCGGGTGGTGGACAGGGCCAGGCAGGCGGCCAGCCGGGTCTCGCCGCCGCGCCGGCCCGCCACGACCACGCAGTTCGCGGAGGTCTCCAGCAGGTCCCGGCCGTAGTGCTCGACGAAGACGGCGGTGTCGGCCCACTCCGGGTCCGTCTCGACGTAGACGATCTCGTCGGCCGGGACACCGCCGTGCCAGTGGCGTACGGCGTCGGCGACCGGGCGGGTCAGCTCGTCGAGGCAGTCGGGGGCGGGTGTGGCCTGGTCGAAGTTCCCGATGGGTGCGCGCATGACCGCACGCTAACAGCCGCGCCGGGCTGTGCGGCGGGGCGTCTCAGTGCACGGGCGGGACCGACACGGCCATCACCATGTCCATAGGCTCGGCACCGTCGTTGGCGTACGTGTGCGGGGTGTTGGCCTCGAAGGAGGCGCTCGCGCCGGCCGGCACGCGGTACTCCACCGCGTCGACGGTGAGCGTCAGCTCCCCCGCGGTGACGTGGACCAGCTCGACGGTGCCGGCGGGGTGCGGGTCGGAGGGGCTGCCCTCGCCGGGCATCAGGCGCCACTCCCACATCTCCAGCGGACCGGGCGCCTCGACTCCCGCCAGGAGCCGGTTGTAGCTGCCGGCGTCGGTGTGCCACAGGCGGACGGCCTGGTCGGCCGGGACGACGCGGACCCGGGGCCCCTGCTCGTAGTCGAGCAGGCTGGTGATGCTGACGCCGAGCGCGTCACCGATCTTGACGACGGTGCCGAGGCTGGGGTTGGTGCGGGCCTGCTCGATCTGGATGAGCATGCCGCGGCTGACTCCCGCGCGTGCGGCGAGCGTGTCCAGGGTGAAGCCCCGCTCGGTACGCCAGCGTTTGACGTTGCGCGCCAGGGACTGGGTCAGCAGTTCGAGGTCCGACACATTCCGTCCAATATTCTGGATGACAGAGTTTACTTCGCTGAACTACGGTGGGTTGCACCCGATCGTTCACCGAACTGTACTGCGAGGCACGCCGTGACAGCATTCTTCGCCCTGGCCACCAGCCTCCTGTGGGGGCTGGCCGACTTCGGCGGCGGACTGCTCACCCGGCGCATGCCCGCGCTTACCGTCGTCGTGGTCTCCCAGTCCGTCGCGGCGGCGGTGCTGGGCGTGGTCGTCGTCGCCACCGGCGGCTGGAGCGAGGCCGGACCGCGGCTGTGGTTCGCGTTCGCCGCGGGCCTGGTCGGCCCGGTCGCGATGTTCTCCTTCTACAAGGCGCTCGCCCTCGGCCCGATGGGCGTGGTCTCACCGCTGGCCTCGCTCGGCGTGGCCGTGCCGATCTCCGTCGGACTGGTGCTCGGCGAGCGGCCGGGACTGCTCCAGGTCGCGGGGATCGCGGTCGCCGTCACCGGTGTCGTGCTCGCGGGCGGGCCGCGCCTGGGAGGCGCCGCCGTGCAGCGGCGGGCGATCGGGCTGACCCTGGTCGCGGCCCTCGGCTTCGGCACGGTGTTCGCACTGATCGCCGAGGCCTCCACCACCGTCACCGGCCTGTTCCTCGCGCTCTTCGTGCAGCGCGTGACCAACGTGGCGGCGGGCGGCGCCGCGCTGTACGCCTCCGCACGGCGGGGCGGGTCCGTACTGCCCGAGGCCGGATTCCCCTGGCGCTCACTGCCCGCGCTCGGCTTCGTCGGACTCGCGGACGTCGCGGCCAACGGCACGTACTGCGTCGCCGCCCAGCACGGCCCGGTCACGGTGGCCGCCGTGCTCGCCTCCCTCTACCCGGTGGTGACCGCGCTCGCCGCCCGCGGCTTCCTCAGCGAACGGCTGCGGGCCGTCCAGGCGGCCGGGGCGGGTCTGGCGCTCGTGGGGACCCTGCTGCTGGCGACGGGCTGAGCGCTGGACCGGCCGGCGGACGACCGGGAGCGGATCAGCCGCCCTCGGTCTCCATCCCGGCCAGCCGGGAACCGGACTCCTTGTCCCACTCGGCCGGCCGGGCAGCGCTCTCCTCGTCGAGCTCCGCCAGCGCCAGCAGCTGCTCCGGGGTGATGCCCTGCGGTATCGGCACCGGGGCCGGGGTCCGCAGCGGCGGCTGCCAGCCCTCCGCGGCGGTCCAGCGGCGTACGACCCGGGCGGGCGCCCCCGCGACCACCGCGTGGTCGGGGACCTCGCCGCGGACCACCGCGCCGGCCGCCACCACGACGTTCCGCCCGATCCGCGCGCCCGGCAGGATCACCGCGCCGGTGCCGATCCAGCAGCCGGGACCGATCTCCACCGGCTCCATCCTGGGCCACTGCTTGCCGATGGGCTGGTGCGGGTCGTCGTAGGAGTGGTTGGTGGACATGATCCATCACTCACGTACGATGCCCCCGTGATCAAGCAACCGAGAGCCCTCATCGCCGTCCGCCTGTCCATCGACACCGACGCCACCACCAGCCCAGAGCGTCAGCTAGAGCACTGCCTCACCTTCTGTCAGCAGAGGGGAATGGAAGTGGTGGGCATAGCCAAAGACCTTGACGTGTCGGCAACCCGCTATGCCCCTTGGGAGAGACCCGAACTCTCCAAGTGGCTCGACAGGGCACCTGAGTTTGATGTGATCGTGTTTTGGAGGCTTGACAGGTTCGTTCGTAAGGTCGGTGACCTGCACGAAATGATCAAGTGGGCCAAGGAACACGGAGACAAGGGAATCGTCTCTGCCACGGAACCATTCGACCTCAACTCTCCCATGGGTGAGGTAATGGCAACGATGATCGCTGCCTTTGCCAGGATGGAAGCTCAGGCAATCTCAGAGCGTGTCACTTCCATGAGGCAACACCTGCTGAGTTCAGAGCGTTGGGCAGGTGGTCACCCTCCCTACGGTTACCGGACCTATGAGAGGGACGGAGGCCGCTATCTGGAGATAAGCCCTGAGCATTCCGAGATCATCCATGAGGCCCGTAAAAGAGTCCTCACAGGGGAATCCCTGGCCTCTGTGTGCAAGGACTTCACCGAGAGGGAGATTCCTACCCCTGGGGCTCTCTGGAAGCGTCCTGAGGCATGGGGAACCCCTGTGTGGAGAACAACCAACCTAAAGCAGATTCTCACCTCTGAAGCTCTCCTAGGCTGGAAGCTGAGGAGCGAGAGGGTGCCAGGAAAGAAGTACAGCCGGAAGGTTCCCATCTACAACGGCCAAGGCGAGAAAGTACGTGTGGCAGAGCCAATCCTCACAGAGGCAGAATTCAAGCAACTTCAGTCAGCCTTGGCCCAACCCTCACCTACCGCCAATCGGCAGGAGGATAAGACCCCTCTCCTTGGCGTACTGAAGTGCGGAGGGTGCGGAAAGAACCTGCTCCTACACACCACACGTAAGAAGCGTAAGGATGGAACCTATTGGGAGGGCTCTCGGTACCGGTGCCTGTCTACTCCAGGCTCTCCAGGATGCAAGGGGTATTCATTCGTCCCTGAGACAGAGATTGTCGGGCCATTCATGGCAGCAGTGACGGAGGCTGTAGGGAACGAACCCGTAACCCGCAGGGTTTACGTAAAGGGCGATGACACTGCGGAACGTCTCACAGAGCTAGAGGAGTCCATCACTCAGCATGTGGAGTACCTGAAGCCTGGAGGGCTCTACGCCACAGGCCTACTCCGTAAGAAGGGTGAGGAAGCCCTAGCGTCTCTCAACAAGCAATACGAGGAACTATCAGCCCTTGGCCACAAGGCAAAGGACAGGTGGGAATACCAGGAACTAGGCATGACCTTTGCTCAGAGATGGGAAGGTAAGCCCCTGGCCACAGTCACGGAGGATCTCATAGCGGCCGGCATTTCCATGGAATGCCACCCCATGGAAAAGGGAGGACACAAGCTCTCTGTGCCACGTGACCTCCAACAGCGATTCGCTAAGCACATCAAACACAAGTCGTAACAACGTTCGATGCCTTGGCAGACAGTATCTAACCTGACTAGCCTTGGCTCAGGAGGTGACCCTATGCCGGGTAGATACGTCCCCACCATGACCCCTGACCGTAGGAAGTGGGTGATCCTGGACAGAGAGCTTTACGGCTACTGCACCTTGCCAGACAACGGAGACCCCTCAAGCCTGCTCCCTCTCGAATGGAACAACAGGGCCGGGGCAGAAGCATGGTTGCGACGCTGCTACAGGACGTGGCAGACCTGGGAAGGTAACGGGAAGCCAGTACCCCAGGGCTGGAGACCGTTCAAGGACACACCCAATCCCTTTGAAGGGTTCAGGCCTTACCAAGAACCCTGACAGGGAGCACAAACAAAGATAGCCCCCCGGCTCAATACCGGGGGGCTTTCTCATGCTCTCTAAATCTCTCCCACGTAGTTCCCGCCTTCCCAAGGCTCCTTGCTGTAGTGCTGTGCCGGAACGTACTCCACTTCCTCAGCAACAGGGGCAGGAGGATTCGGGTCTGGCTCAATAAGCCCCTCAACCTTCACCAGGGAAGTAAGGTATGCCTCGGTATGCTGGTAATCCAATGCCAGGGACGACTCATACGTAAGGCGTCCATCCCCAGCGAGTTCCCAGGCTTCCAGATTCTCCCCGTGATAGTGACCCTTCCGGGGGAAGTCCTCCATACCACCAGCAGTCACACACCAAGTGAACAGATCAGCATGGCGGTCCAAAGTGGCCTTGGCAGCAAGCATAGCCGCGTAAGCCTTCTCCCATTCAAGGCGTGCCGTATAAGCCTTCTCAGCTTCCTTAAGCCCCATTGACTTCAGCTCACCGAGCAGAGCATTTGAATACTCCCGCTTAGCCTTGGCGGCCAAGACCTTCAGAGCCTCTACCGTCCGCTTATACTCATCCATTTTCGCCTTGGTGCGAGCCAGGAACTTATCCGCATCAGGGAGCGGCTTCCCAGCCCCTACAGCGGCAATCTCGGCATCCCTAAGCTCCCTCTTAGCCTCTTCCAAGGCAAGGGAGCTATACCGTCGCTTGGACTCCCACAGCTCCGAAACATCCATGGTGCGCTATCGAGAGTTCTCCTGGACATACTTCTCGTGAGACTCCTTGGCATCCTCGTACACCTTGCGAAGGCTCTTGACCTTGGTGGAGAGGGGGAGATCCTTTGGAGGTTCGATCTCAAAGTTTGCGTCATAGTGCTGAGGCATAGTGATACTCCTTGATAGGTGACTGTGGAGATGAGAAAAGGCCCCGGTTGTTACACCGGGGCCTATCTCTTCTCTCATGGGAGGTCTAGACCCACCTACACACTGAGAGAACTAAAAAGGCATCCCTCTTGAGGGGATGCCTGTAGAGAACTACATCTCTAAGAGACAGTCTTAAGTAACTCACAAGAGGACAACGGCTAGAGAAGACACTGCCCCCCTACCCCCCACAGTGAAACTAGCTAAGCAAGGGGTAGGGAGGAGTGTTTCTCTACGCTGTCCCTGTCACAGGGAGGTATCCGTGTAGAGCCCCATAACGACTTGGGAACTGCCTGGCCTACTGGCCACACCAGAGGCACACCGCCGAGTGTGCATGGTCCCCGAGATTTACTCTCACCCTGTATGTACGTGTCACTTTGAGCAAAACAGGACGCGATCCCCAGAAAGTGAGAGGCAGGTCACACGAAGAGGTACCGTCAGGGCAGAGATTCACCAGCCAAGGCGAATCCCGTAGGGAGCCAACACCCCAGGATGCCCCTAGAAAGCTCTGTACGCCGTTCTAACGGCCTAACACCCCTTCCCTGGCCTCTCTGTCCATCCAGAGCCTCAAAGGCTCTCAGAGCGCCTTACAGAGCCTTCAAACCCGTACAGCGTCGAAGGATGGTGCCCCTGCGGTCCCCAGGAGAGGTCTTTTCATGCATTACCCCCGGGGGTGCACGCCATGAGGGCACAGGGGGGGGTGTCTCATGACCGTCTCAGAAACGATGGTTTGCGAGACAGGGCATGGCAGAGCCCACAGAGGCCCTGAGGGGTGTTCAAAACCCGTCTCACAACCCCTCTGGATCACTTGAGGTTCTGAGACGAGTTATGAGACACTGAGGGCATGACGACGAACACCACCAACACCGGTCACCTCATCGGCTACAAGCGAGTCAGCACCAAGGCTCAGGACGCACAGCTTCAGACTGACGCCCTGTCAGAGGCAGGGTGCAGCAAGGTCTTTGAAGACAAGCTCTCTGGCAAGAACACCGAGCGTCCTGGACTCCTTGCAGCCCTGGACTACATGAGAGAGGGAGACACCCTCTGCGTCTGGAAGCTGGACAGGCTTGGGAGGTCCACAAAGGACGTGCTCACCATCGCTGAGGAGCTGCACAGCAGAGGGATTGCTCTCCGCATCCTCACTGGCACTCTCGCAGGTAGCTACTCCCCCAAGGGAGAGGGAAAGTTCTTCTTCACGATGATGGTTGCATTTGCTGAGCTTGAGAGAGACATGATCGTTGAGAGGACCCGGGCCGGATTGGACGCTGCCAAGGCTCAGGGGCGTACCGGAGGACGTCCCACTGTCATCACTGATGATCTCCTCACCGTGGCCAAGGCAAGGAAAGCCAAGGGCGAGAGTGTCACTGCCATAGCCAAGGCTCTCGGAGTCTCCAGAGCCACCCTGTACCGCCACCTGACCGACTGACCCTGAGAGCCCCTGAGAGACCCCCTGGCAACCTTGCCGGGGGGTCTTCTCATGTCTCGTTTCCCCAGGTCAGAGGGTGTTACGTGACTCATGGTCTAGTGAGGTGACGTAGACGTAGGGGCCGAAGTAGCAGTCGCTGCCGATGGTCACCGTGGTGTCGGCGATGACGTGACTGCCGCGGCCGAGCACCACCCCGTCCCCGATGCGCAGGATCGGCTGCGGGCCGAGGTCCAGGTCGGGCATCAGACCGGCGGTCAGCGTGACCTGCTCGCCGACGATGCAGTGCGCGCCGAGGTGGATCCACGGTTCGCCGAAGACCGTGCCGAGCGGGAAGGCCAGCCTGGTACCTGTTCCCATCGCGCCGAAGCGGAGGCGTCCGGGCCGCTCGGCCGTGACGGAGCCCGTGCGCTGCACCCAGGCCCAGCCCGCGTGGACGGCGCGCTGCGCGAGGCGGCGCCACCATGATGAGAACGTGTTCCTACGCGTGGGCACCCGCTCACCGTACTCAGCCCGGGCCACGCCCATGGCGCCGCACGTCTGTGATCTTCGCCCTACCGGATGACGTACGGTGCCGTCGGACCCACGCGGTGAAAGGGAGGACGAGGATGACGGACAAGGCGCTGATCGCGGGCATCGGGGGCCGCGAGCCGCAGGTGGACGAGGGGGCGTTCGTGGCGCCCACGGCCACCGTGATCGGTGACGTGGCACTGGGCGCGGGCGCGAGCGTCTGGTACGGCGCGGTGCTGCGCGGCGACGTCGAGCGGATCGCCGTCGGCGCGGGCAGCAACGTCCAGGACAACTGCACGCTGCACGCCGACCCCGGCTTCCCGGTCGGCGTCGGCGAGCGCGTCTCGATCGGGCACAACGCCGTGGTGCACGGCGCGACCGTCGAGGACGACTGCCTGATCGGCATGGGGGCGACCGTGCTGAACGGCGCGGTGATCGGCGCGGGATCCCTGGTGGCGGCGCAGGCGCTGGTGCCGCAGGGCATGCGGGTGCCGCCGGGATCGCTGGTCGCGGGCGTCCCCGCGAAGGTCAGGCGGGAGCTGACGCAGGAGGAGCGCCAGGGGATCACCCTGAACGGCACGATGTACACGCAGCTCGCGCAGGCGCACCGGGAGGTGCACGCGTAGGACCCGGGACCCGCGCCCCTTCGGGGGCGCCCGGCTACTCCGCGGCGGGAACCGGCTCCGGCTCCTCGGTCTCGCTCTGCGTGCCCGCCTGCGCCTTCTTCGCCCTGCGCTTGAGCACCAGCATCGAGCCGAGCCCGAAGAGCACGGCCGCCACCAGGCCGAGCCAGGAGAACTTCTTCAGCCAGGACTCTGCCACGACACCCACGTAGTAGATGACCGCCGTGGTGCCGCCCGCCCAGCAGATGCCGCCGAGGACGTTGGCGACCAGGAACCTCCAGTACGGCATGTGCAGCACGCCCGCCAGGGGGCCGGCGAAGATGCGCAGCAGGGCGACGAAGCGGCCGAAGAACACCGCCCACATGCCCCACTTCTCGAAGGAGCGCTCGGCGGTCGCGATGTGTCCCTCGCTGAAGTGCTTGGGGAACTTCTTCCCCAGCCAGGCGAGCAGCGGCCTGCCGCCCTTGCGGCCGATGGCGTAGCCGATGGAGTCGCCGACGACCGCGCCGACTGTGGCGCACACGCCGAGGACGACCGGGTTGATGCCCGCGTGCTGCGAGGACAGCAGCGCCGCGGAGACCAGGACGATCTCGCCGGGCAGCGGGATGCCCAGGCTCTCCAGACCGATGACCAGGCCGACCACGGCGTAGACGGCGGCCGCGGGTACCGTGTCGAGCCATTCCTGGACGTGCACCGCCGGTTCCTCCCCGTTTCGCGTGCATGTGCTGCGGAGCGCCACGAAGACGCACCCCCCGGGAAGCCTACCGGTTCGGCCCGGCCGGGCCGATCCCGCGGATCG
Source organism: Streptomyces sp. NPDC001204 (assembly GCF_053598035.1). Taxonomy (NCBI): domain Bacteria; kingdom Bacillati; phylum Actinomycetota; class Actinomycetes; order Kitasatosporales; family Streptomycetaceae; genus Streptomyces; species Streptomyces sp. NPDC001204. The sequence goes on from NZ_JBSFJL010000017.1 coordinate 107,616, forward strand.
CGCCCGCGTTCCCGTCCGCGACCTGGGCGGACGGGAACGCAGGCTCGGGGGGCTCGCCCGAGGCCCGGGGATCGCCGGATGTCCGCCTGGTGCTCCGCGGCCGCGTGGAGGGCGGGCGGCAGCCGCTCAGCCGTTGGGCCGCAGGGTCCAGACGACGGTCATCTCTCCCGTGACGGCCCCGTCCGCGCGCCGGATCTCGACCGGCACCGGGAACTCCGGCCGCTGTCCCGCGTCCAGTTCCGCGACGACGTCGGCGGCGGGACGGCCCAGGGTCGCGGTGGCGGTGACGGCTCCCATGGCCAGCTTCCGGTAGGCGATCTCGGCCCGCACGGCGAGCGGTACGGCACGGGAGAGCTGGTCGCCGAACGCGGCCAGCACGACGGCCCCGCTCGCGGACTCCCCCAGCGTGAACATCGCGCCGGCGTGCGGCCCGCCCACGTGGTTGTGGTAGTCGGCCTGGTCCGGCAGGGTCACCACCGCCTTCTCCGGCGTGGTCTGAAGGAATTCGAGGTTCAGGGTCCGGGCCATCGGCACGGTCGCGGCGAGCATCTCGCCGATCGACATCTGGTCAGCGCTCATACCAGAATGTTACTCACCAGTAGGCCGTTCGGGCCAGACGGGGCGGGCCGGTATCTGCACCCGTCACTGGTACGTCCCTGACAAAAGGCGGTGACCGAATCGTGTCCCTGGCGCCACTAGGGTTACTGGCCATGTGGCCAGGACAGCAGCCGCCCGGGGGCGAGCAGAACCCGCAGAACAACCCGTACCAGCAGCCGGGATACCAACAGCCCAATCCCTATCAGCAGCCCGGCTACCAGCAGCCCAACCCATATGCCCAGCAACCGCAGTGGGGTGCGCCCACACAGATGGGCGGTCCCCAGTCGCCGAAGCAGCCGGGCGGGGGCGCCAACCGGACGAAGCTCGTCGCGATCCTCTGCGTCACGGCCGTGGCCCTGACCGCCGGTGTGACCGGCTTCCTGGTTCTCGGCGGGAACAAGGACGACGAGGCCGACGCCAAGTCGAGCCCGTCGCCCACCGCTTCGGCCTCCGCCGACCCGAGCGCCCCGGACTCGGGCTCGGACGACAACCCGCGCGGCACGGAGACCGAGAAGCCGACGATCCCCGGCTGGAAGGTCGTCGTGAACCCCAAGCGGGGCGTCGCCTTCGACGTCCCGGCCGACTGGGAGGTCCAGTCGGCGGGGGTGAGCATCGGCTTCGAGGAGCACAAGGACGGCAAGCTGATCACCATCATGTCCGGCGTGGCCGAGTACAAGTCGAAGTGGTGCACGTCCGACGACGACAAGGACGGCCGCGAGGAGGACACGTCGCTCGCCGCGGTGGGCACCAAGGGTGCCGACGGCGCCAAAGACACCAACGAGGTGGCCGTGAACACCGTGGGCTGGTGGGTCTACGGCGGCTACACCCAGCCCGACAAGAAGAGCCTGACGTTCGACCAGAAGGCCAAGCCCTACACGACCACGTCGGGCATCAACGGCAGCATCGCCTGGGCCCAGTCGAACAACACGCCCCAGAAGGGCAAGTGCGCGAGCGACGGCAAGGCGCTCTCCTTCGGCTTCAAGAACTCCGCCGGGGACTTCGTGTCCTGGAACTTCTACGGCGCCAAGGGCGTCGGCGAGGAGGTCCCCACCGCGACCATCATGAAGATCCTCAGCACGGTCCGGCTGCACGGAACCCCGACCGGCGGCTGAGCGGCACCCGCGGCGGCGCCGGTCAGCCGATGCCGAACGCGCCGTCCGGAGGCTCGGGCGACGGTACGGCCCCGTCGTCCCGCACCGGCCCGGCATCTCCGGTGAACTCCCTTAGTGCGGCGCCGTGTTCGACGCGGGCGGGGAACGCGTCGGAGGCGGTCCGCCGGGTCAGCGCGGCCACGTCGAGCGGGCGGTGCGCGGCGATCAGCACCGCGTTGCCGAAACGGCGGCCGCGCAGCACCGCGGGTTCGGCGATCAGCGCGATCTCCTCGAACACCTCGGCGAGGGTGACGAGTTGGGAACGCAGGAAGGCGAACGGGGCGGCGTCGGCGAGGTTGGCGAGGTAGACCCCGTCGGGGCGCAGCACGCGCTCCGCCTCGCGGACGTAGCCGAGGGACGTGAGGTGGGCCGGGACGCGGGAGCCGCCGAAGACGTCCGCGATCAGGACGTCCGCCGAGTCGTCGGGGGCGGCCTCCAGCCAGGCGCGGGCGTCGGCGGCGTGCAGCGAGACGTCGGCGCCGTCGGGCAGCGGAAGGTGGGCGACGACCATCTCCAGCAGGCCGCGGTCGGCCTCGACTACGTCCTGCCGGGAGCCGGGCCGGGTCGCGGCCACGTACCGCGGCAGGGTGAGGGCACCCCCGCCGAGGTGCAGCACGTCCAGCGGCGAGCCCGGCCGCGCGACCGTGTCCAGGGCGTGGCCGAGCCGCCGCGCGTACTCGAACTCCAGGTGGGCGGGCGCGTCCAGGTCGACGTACGACTGCGGCGCACCGTCCACGGTCAGCAGCCAGGCCCGCTCGCGGTCGACGTCGGGCATCAGCTTGGCGGTCCCGTGATCGACGGCTCGGGTCACGGGTATCGGCTCGTTCACGCGTCCATTGTGCCGGGCCGTCACACCCCGGACGGCCCCGTCACGCACCGGACCCCTCCGTCACGCGAGAGGCGGCGAGGGGACCCGCCGGCCGGCAGGCACCGGCCGGCGGGTCCCCGGACTCAGCGGTTCCCTTCACACGACGGCGGTCACGGTCCCCGCGCCGACGGTGCGGCCGCCCTCACGGATGGCGAACCCCAGCCCCGGCTCCAGGGGCATCTCGCGCCCCAGCTCCACCGTCATCGTGACCGTGTCGCCGGGCCGCGCGACGGCCGCCTCGCCCAGGTCGACGTCGCCCACCACGTCCGCCGTGCGGATGTAGAACTGCGGCCGGTAGCCGGTGGACACCGGTGTCGTACGGCCGCCCTCGCGCGCGGACAGCACGTACACCCGCGCGGTGAAGCGCCGGCGCGGGACCACGCTGCCCGGCGCCGCGACGACGTGGCCGCGGCGGACCCCGTCACGCGGCACCCCGCGCAGCAGCAGCGCCACGTTGTCCCCGGCCTGTGCCTCCTCCATGGGCTTGCCGAAGGTCTCCAGGCCGGTGACCACCGTTTCCAGGCCGGCACCCGGTACCTCGACCCGGTCGCCGACGCGGACCGTGCCGCGCTCGACCGCGCCCGTCACCACGGTTCCGCGGCCGGTGATGGTGAGCACGTTCTCCACCGGCAGCAGGAACGGCGCGTCCAGGTACCGCTCGGGCATCGGCACGTAGGTGTCCACCGCGTCGAGCAGCGCCTCGATCGACGCCGTCCAGCGCGGGTCGCCCTCCAGGGCGCGGAGCCCGGAGACCCGTACGACGGGTACCGCGTCGCCGCCGAAGCCGTGCTCGGTGAGCAGGTCGCGGACCTCCAGTTCGACGAGGTCGATGAGCTCCTCGTCGCCGGCGTCGGCCTTGTTGAGGGCGACGACGATGTGGTTCACGCCCACCTGCCGGGCGAGCAGCACGTGTTCGGCGGTCTGCGGCATGATCCCGTCGAGCGCGGAGACGACGAGGATCGCGCCGTCGAGCTGCGCGGCCCCGGTGACCATGTTCTTGACGTAGTCGGCGTGGCCCGGCATGTCCACGTGCGCGTAGTGCCGGGTGTCGGTCTCGTACTCGACGTGCGCGATGTTGATGGTGATGCCGCGCGCGGCCTCCTCCGGGGCCCGGTCGATGCGGTCGAACGGGACGAAGGTGCCGGAGCCGCGCTCGGCCAGCACCTTCGTGATGGCGGCGGTCAACGTGGTCTTGCCGTGGTCGACATGGCCCATCGTGCCGATGTTCAGGTGCGGTTTGGTGCGTACGTACGCCGTCTTGGGCATGGCTGTACCTCGAAGCCTGGTAGATGCTGCGGGACCCCACGGGATGGCCGACCCTCCCCCTGAGGGGTCCGCCGGACGATCCGGGGAGGGTCAGCTTCGGGCGCCGTCGACTGCGGCGACGAGGATCAGGACGGCAGCCTCCGGGGCATCCGCTACCGCGGATGCTGCGAGGACGAAGGCGTGCCGGAACATGGGACCGATCATTCACGACACCCGGCCGCCCGTCGAACGGTTTTAGTGCGGCGAACGGTTCCCGGGACAGGAGGGCCTGGGGCTCGGGGACTTGGCCGGGACGCCGAGGGCGTGCGCACTCGGCGCACTCGTGAACCGGGCCAGAGGGCGATCACTCGCATCCGTCCGCTAATGTCACCGAATGCTCGATGCCACCACCCGCTCTGGGGGCACCGCCACGGCCTCTCCCCGGGCCGCCGCCACCGAGCCGGCCGCCGCCGTCCCCACGGCCCCGCCGGCCCCGGTCGTTCCGTCCGCCCCGCCGGCCGGTCTCACCGCCCGCTGGGCGCGTGTGCTGCTGTCGCCCTGGGCGCGGCTCTCCCTCCTGCTCGCCCTGCTCGCGGCGGCCGGAGTGTCCGTGCTGCTCTTCGAGCCGCAGAGACTGCTGGCACACGGCTGGCCGCCGCAACTCGGCGGAGCCGTCGCGACGGTGGTGTTCGCCGCGGCGTACGGCCTGTGCACGGTGGCGTTCGTGCCGCGGCCGCTGCTGAACCTGGCCGCGGGCGCGCTGTTCGGCTCGCAACTGGGACTGGCGGCGGCGCTGGCCGGCACGGTGCTGGGCGCCGGGGCGGCCTTCGGCCTCGGCCGCGTGCTGGGCCAGGACGCGCTGCGCCCGCTGCTGCGCGGCCGGCTGCTGAAGGCGGCGGACGGACAGCTCAGCCGGCACGGCTTCCGTTCGATGATGGCGGCCCGGCTCTTCCCTGGAGTCCCGTTCTGGGCCGCCAACTACTGCGCCGCCGTCTCCCGCATGGGCTGGACGGCGTTCCTCCTCGCCACGGCCCTCGGCTCGATCCCCAACACCGCCGCCTACGCCGTCGCCGGCGCCCGCGCCTCCGCACCGACCTCTCCGGCCTTTCTCCTGGCGATGGCCTGCATCGCGGTACCGGCCGTGCTCGGCACGGCGGTCGCCTGGCGCAAGCGCCACCACCTGCGGAAGCACTGACGGCACCGCACGCGTACGCGTACTCGACGATCCGGTCGGTACGGCGGCCAGGACGGTCGCGGGTGACCGAGTCCATACGGCCGCTGTAGCCGTCCGGTAGCGCAGTGTCAGTCCTTGCCCCTAGGCTGTGGCCATGTTCCGCGATTCAGTGGCCCCTGGTTCCGTGCGGTCCGCCGCCGAGCTGAACGAGCAGATCCGGTCGCTGTGGCTGCGCTCAGGCGGGTCCCTGTCGGCCCAGGAGCGCGAGGAGTACGAACTGCTGGTGGTCGAGTGGGCCGCCGCGATGAGGGACGAGCTCATCGCGGCCGCCTGACGTCCCCGGTCCACGGGCGGTCGCCGCTCCGGCCCGGGCCTGCCCCTTCCGGCGACCCGGTTCACGCTCAGCGGCCGCCCGACACCCGCAGCACCGCTCCCGTCGTGTAGGAGGCGTCCGGTGACATCAGCCATGCGACGGCCGCGGCGACCTCCTCCGCCCGGCCGGCCCGGCCCAGCGGGATGTTTCCGGCCGCCCGCCGTGCGCGGTCCGGGTCGCCCATCGCCGCGTGCATCCCGGTGTCGATCATGCCGGGTGCGACCGCGTTGACGCGGATGCCGTCCGGGCCGAGTTCCTTGGCCAGGCCCAGGGTGAGGGCGTCCACGGCGGCCTTCGTCGCGGCGTAGTGGACGAACTCCCCGGGGCTGCCGAGTGTGGAGGCCGCGGACGACACGTTCACGATCACGCCGTTCTTCCGGGGCGCCATCAGCTGGGCCGCGCGGCGCGAACACAGCAGGGTGCCCAGGAGGTTGACGTCCACGACGCGGCGCAGATCGGCGGTGTCGGTGTCGGCGAGCCGGCCCAGCGGTCCGCTCACCCCGGCGTTGTTCACCAGTCCGGTGACGGGCCCGAGCCGTTCCTCCGCCACGGCGAAGAGCCGTTCGACGTCCGCCTCCACGGAGGTGTCCATCCGCACGGTCACCCCGCGCGCTCCGGCCTCGAGCACCTCGTCGGCCACCGCCTCGGCGGCCGCGGTGTCGTCGACGTACCCCACGACCACGTCGTGCCCGTCGGCCGCCAGCCGCCGGCAGATCGCGGCCCCGATGCCCCGGCCACCGCCGGTGACGACTGTCACGAGACGTTTCATTCGGACCTCCGCAGCACCGAGCGACCACACCCCATGTGATCATCCTAGGACCCCGGCCGCCCGCGCGCGGCGACAGGAGTTCCGGGTCCCTGCAAGGCCCTCTGGGCGGGATCTTCCGGGGCGCGCACACTGGAGCCATCCGCGGGGGTAGGAGGTCACCGTATGAAGACGTTCGGCCGGTGGCTCACCTCCCCGTGGCGGCGTTCGGTGCTCGCCGCGCTCGCGGGTGCCCTGTTCGTGTTCGCTTTTCCCGCCCCGTCGCTGTGGTGGTTCGCCTACGTCGCCCTGGTCCCGTGGATCCTGCTGGTCCGCTGCGCTCCGACCCGGAGGCGGGCGGCGTACGACGGCTGGTCCGGCGGGCTGGGGTTCATGCTGGCCGTCTTCCACTGGCTGCTGCCGAACCTGCACGTGTTCACCGTCGTGCTCGCCGCGCTCATGGGCCTGCTGTGGGCGCCCTGGGGCCTGCTGGTACGGCGGTTCCTGGCGGGGACGCCCTCGCCGGGGCGGGCGGCGGCCGCGCTGGTCGTGCTGCCGTCGGCGTGGCTGGCGATCGAGCTCGTCCGGTCCTGGCAGGGGCTGGGCGGACCGTGGGGCATGCTGGGCTCCAGCCAGTGGCAGGTGGCCCCGGCGCTGCGGCTGGCCTCCGTGGGCGGGGTGTGGCTGCTGAGCTTCCTGGTGGTGGCCGTCAATGTCGCCGTCGCGCTGCTCGTCGCGGTCCGCGCGTCCCGGGTGCCCGCGGTGGCCGGGCTGGTGGCCACGGCCGCGGCGACCTCCGCGGTGTGGATGTGGGCGCCGCGCCCGGACGTCGACGGCCACGTCCGGATCGCCGTCGTGCAGCCGGGTGTCGTGGCCGGCACCGAGAGCGGGCAGCGGCGGTTCGACCTGGAGGAACAGCTGACCCGTCACCTGGTGGGGCAGCACCCCGACCTCGTCGTCTGGGGCGAGAGCAGCGTCGGCTTCGACCTGAGCCACCGGCCGGACCTGGCGCGGCGGATCGCGGCGCTGTCCCGCGCGACCGGCGCCGACGTGCTGGTCAACGTGGACGCCCGGCGCTCCGACCAGCCCGGCATATACAAGAGCTCGGTCCTCGTCGGCCCGAACGGCCCGAACGGCGAGCGCTACGACAAGATGCGGCTCGTCCCGTTCGGCGAGTACGTCCCGGCCCGCTCTGTGCTCGGCTGGGCGACCTCCGTCGGCCGGGCCGCGGGTGAGGACCGCAGGCGGGGCACCGAGCAGGTGGTGATGGACGCCGGCCACGGCCTGCGCGTCGGCCCGATGATCTGCTTCGAGACCGCGTTCCCCGACATGAGCCGGCATCTCGCGCAGGACGGGGCGCGGGTACTGCTCGCGCAGTCCTCGACGTCGACCTTCCAGCAGAGCTGGGCCCCCGAGCAGCACGCCTCGCTGGCCGCGCTGCGTGCCGCCGAGACCGGGCGGCCGATGGTGCACGCCACGCTGACGGGCGTGTCCGCCGTGTACGGCCCGGGCGGGCAGCGCGTCGGCTCCTGGCTGGGCACGGACACGAGCACCGCGCGCGTGTACGACGTACCGACCGCGCACGGCGTCACCCTGTACGTCCGCCTCGGCGACTGGCCCGCGCACGGCGCGCTGCTGGTGCTGGCCGTGCTGGGCGCGGCGGAGGGACTGCGGGCGTTCAGGCGGCGCCGGAGCGCTCCAGAACCGTCCGTACCACCCGTTCGCACAGTTCGTGGGTCTCCAGCGCGTCACGGGCGCTGAGCACCTTCCCGGCGCGTACGGCGTCGAGGAAGGACAGCACGGCCTGCTCGATGCCTCGCTGCCGGGCGACGGGCACCCAGTCGCCGCGCCGGCGCACGGACGGCTGGCCCTTGTGGTCGACGGTCTCGGCGAGGTTGACCACCTGCCGCTTGGTGTCCTGCCCGGAGACCTCGAGGACCTCCTCCGTCGAACCGCTGAGCCGGTTCATCACGCCGAGCGCGGTGAATCCGTCCCCGGCGAGCTGCAGCACGACGTGGTGCAGCAGGCCGTCACGCACGCGCGCGCGTACGGTGACGTCGTCGACCTCGCCCGGCACCAGGAACCGCAGGGTGTCCACGACGTGGATGAAGTCGTCGAGGATCATCGTGCGCGGCACCTCGGGCAGTCCGATGCGGTTCTTCTGCATCAGGATCAGCTCGCGGGGGTGGTCGGCGCACTGCACGTAGCCGGGTGCGTGGCGCCGGTTGAAGCCGACCATGAGCGAGACGTTCCGCTCCTCGGCGAGCCCGACCAGGCGCGCGGAGTCGGCGAGTTCGTAGGCGAGCGGCTTGTCGACGTACGTCGGCACGCCCGCCTCCAGGAGCCGGGTGACGATCTGCGGGTGGACGTCGGTGGGAGCGTGCACGAAGGCGGCGTCGAGGTCCTGGGAGAGCAGGGAGTCCAGGTCGGCGTGGCGCCGCTCCGCGGGCAGGTGCAGGCTGTCGGCGACCCGCTGGAGCGTCTCGGGCGTCCGGGTCTGCAGGTGCAGGTCGACTCCGGGTTGGGTGCCGAGCACCGGCAGGTATGCCTTCTGCGCGATGTCGCCTAGTCCGATGCAGCCGACCTTCACGTGGGCTCCTTCACCGCTCTGCCGTGCCTGACTGCACGGCAGCATACGGGGGCTGCGGGGGACGCCAGTCGGCGATGCCGTCGAATCCGCGCAGGAGCAGGTCCGGGCCGACCCTGGACAGCGCGGCGATCACGTTGTCGCGCAGGACGATCCCGGCACGGTTGCGCATCATGTCGAGCCGCGCGGCCCTGACGGCCTGGCGGGCGATCATGGTCGTGCGGGGCAGCCGGGCGGCGGTGTGGGCGGCGAGGTCGTCGGCGTGGTGGGCGAGGACGACGGCGTCCTCGATCGCCTGGTTGCCGCCCTGCCCGAGGTTCGGCGGCATGGCGTGGGCGGCGTCGCCGATGAGCACGGTCCGGCCGCGGTGGTGGGCGGGCAGCGGCTGGGCGATGTGGTGGACGTCGTGGCGCAGCACGTCCTCGGGACGGGCGGCGGCGATGACGGCGGGGATCGGGTCGTGCCAGTGGCCGAAGCGGCGCAGGAGTTCGGCCTTCTCGTCCTCGGCCGCGCGCTGTCCGGGAGGCGTGACGGCGGCGGCGTACGCGTAGACCCTGCCGTCCTTGAGCGGGTGCGTGCCCCACAGGCGTCCCCTGCCCCAGGTCTCGTGGGAAGCGAACTCGGCGCCGGGTACGGGGATCACGAGCCGCCAGGTGGTGAATCCGGCGTAGACGGCCCCGGGATGGGCCGGGAACAGCGTGCGGCGCACGGCGGAGTGCACACCGTCGGCGGCCACCACCAGGTCGGCCTCCAGTTCACCGTCGGGGGTGCTTACGCGGGCCGGGCGGTGGTCGTCCCCGGGGTCGGCGAGGCGCGCGTCGGCGGCCGTGCGGACGGTGCCGGGCGGGAGGAGGGTGGCCAGGCTCTCGATCAGGGTGGCGCGGTGCAGCAGGACGAGGGGGCCGCCGAACCGCTCGGCCGCCGCGGCGGCGTCCGTCCTGGTGATCCAGCGGCCGGACGGGCCGCGCAGTCCGCCCTCGCCCTGCCAGGCGGCGAGATCGCGGATCCGGTCGCCGATGCCGAGGACGTCCAGGGCGCGCACGGCGTTCGGGGCGAGCGAGATGGCGGCGCCGACGGGCTCCAGGGAGGGGGCCCGCTCCAGCACCGTGACCTGCCGGCCGCCGAGGTGCAGTGCCGCGGCCGCGGTGAGTCCTGCGATGCCGCCGCCGATGACGACGGCGCGTGGCTGCTGGGGCATGGCTCCTCCTGCACAGTGAGACTACATCTGTAGTGAATCGGCGGCTCGACAATACTACGGATGTAGTGCGCTGCACTACGGGTGTAGTCGCCGGGTAGGTTGATCTCCATGTCCGCACGTCCCGAGAGCGCTCAGCGCGCCGATCTCGTCGCCGACACCGCGCTCGCCCTGCTCGCCGAGCGCGGGATGCGCGGTCTGACGCACCGGGCGGTCGACGAGAGGGCCGGATTGCCTCAGGGCTCGACGTCGAACCTCGCCCGCACCCGGCAGGCCCTGCTGGAACTGGCGGTGCGGCGGCTGGCCGAGCGGGAGGCGCGGGTGCTGGCGCTGCACGAGATGCCGGACCCGCGGACCGGGGGGCTCGACTCGCTGGTGGAGGGACTGGCGCTGGCCACCCACCGCGCGCTGACCCGCAACCGGGCCCTGACGCTCGCCCGCTACGAGCTGGCCCTGGAGGCCACCCGCCGCCCGGAACTGCGGTCCTACTTCGACGCGGCGGGAGCGCGCTTCCGTGACCAACTCGGCGCGCTGGTCACGGCGATGGGCTCGACCGCCCCGGAGCGGCACGTGCTGTCGCTGGTCGCCTGGGCGGACGGGCTCATGTACTCCTGCGTGGCGGGATCGTTCCATGCCCGGGTTCCGGAACTGGACGAGTTGCGGGCGGGGTTGCGGGAGCTGCTGGAGGGGATGTTCGGCGCCGGAAAACCCTTGGTGTGACGGGCCGTGTGTGGGCCAGGATCGGGGCATGACGACCGAGCGACGACAAGAGCCCGCCCAGAACGCCTCCGAACGCGCCATGCTGGAAGGCTGGTTGGAGTACCACCGGCAGACGCTGGCGCAGAAGTGCGAGGGCCTGACCGACGAGCAGTTGCGGACCGCGTCCGTGGAGCCGTCCGAGCTGACCCTGATGGGTCTGGTGCGGCACATGGCCGAGGTGGAGAGGCACTGGTTCCGCAACGTGCTCCTGATGGACGACCCCGGACCGATCTACTTCGACGAGCAGGACCCGGACGGCGACTTCCACGTCACCGAGGCGGACACCTGGGCGGAGGCGTACGCCACCTGGCAGTCCGAGATCGAGACCGCCCGCCGCAACGCCGCGGGCCTCGGTCTGGACGAGCTGTCGCAGCGCAAGAGCAACCGCACCGACGAGCCGTTCAACCTGCGGTGGATCTACACCCACATGATCGAGGAGTACGCCCGGCACAACGGGCACGCCGACCTGCTCCGCGAGCGGATCGACGGAACGACCGGAGACTGAAGCCCGCACCCGTCACCGGCGTCAGCGGCGGGCGCGGTGAGACACCCCTTACGGGGCCCAGGATCACCCGTCCGTGGCATCCTCCGCCCGGCCGCGGTCCGATCACGGCCCGGACCCAGCAGAGTTGCACGCGTGCATCGTACGACGACCACCGCAACGCTCCTGGTCTCCGCGGCCGTCTCGGCCCTCTCCGGCTGTGTCACGGTCGAGCGGCCGCCCGCGCCCGGCCCGGCGGCGGCCACCACCCCGCTATCGGTCCCGCGCCCGGACGGCAGCGCCGGGCACCCGGCCGTGCAGGCCCCCGCCCGCGAGGCCCTGGAGCACATCGGCGACCCGCGCCACTCCGCCGCCCCTGCCGAACCGGCCCGGGCGCCGTCCGCGGAAGCCCCGCCCGGCAAGCGGCAGCCGCCGGCACCGGCGCACTCCCCCAGCCCGGCCCCGGCACAAGCGGCCCCCCGGCACCCACGGCCCGCGTCCCCGCCGCGCGCACAGCTCCCCGGCCCCAAGCACGCCCTGCCACCGAACGCGGACCTCTGCGCCCTCGGCAGGCAGTACGGCGGCTGGAAACCGGACAGCCCGGAGACCAGGATCTGCCGCCAGACGTACAACCACTGAGACACAACGGACCTGCACCATGGACACGGGGCAGGCCCGGCAGCAACCACGCGCGGGCGGACGTACGCCCGGTAAGACGCCCGTCCCCCGTCGATCGACGGCGAATGCAACCCCGCAGCACCACACACGGGCCCCCCGGCACAGCACCACGCGGACAGTGAGCCACCGGCCTCACGGCGGGCACGGCGCAGGCCCCACAACAGCCCGGAAAAACCCCCGCACCGGAGGACGTACACCCGGTAAGACGCCCGTCCCCCGTCGATCGACGGCGAGCGCAGCCCCGCAGCACCACACACAGCGTCCCCGGCGCGGCGGCGTCCCGGCGGATGCGCCGCGCTCGTCTCCCCGGCCGCGGCGGTCCCGTGGCCCGTCCTACGACCGCTGACGCGGCGGGCCGCCCGGCTCCGAGCCGGGCCCGCCCTCCCCCAGTCGCAGTGCGAGGCGCTGGATGGCCGACCGGACGCCGTCGCCGTAGTGGTCGGGACCAAGGGCGTCCGCCGCGGTGCGAGCGTGGTGGAGGTGGTCCCGGGCGGCCGCGCGGTGGTCGAGTTTCGCGTAGTCGGCGGCCAGGTTGAGATGCAGGGACGGGTACAGGGCACGGGCCGCGGGCGCGCCCTCGCGCCCGGCGAGCCGGTCCCCCGTCAGCTCCTCGGCCGCCGAGAGCGCCCTGAGGTCCCAGGCCAGCTCGTCCGCGGGGTCGTCCTGGGTGTCGGCCATGTAGTGGGCCAGCGTGCAGCGGTGCAAGGGATCGCCGTCCTCGCCGATCTCCGCCCACAGGGCCAGTAAGCGGCCCCGGGCCTCCTCGCGGTCCCCGGCGTGATGCAGCAGGACGCTCTGCCCGATCCGCGTCAGCACGGCGTCCGACGACGCCTGCTCCTGTCGCTCCACCACCGCACGCCTCCAGGCCTGTCCCGACCGACGCCTACGACGCTAACCGCGACAACCGCCGATCGGGCGCCCCCGCGCCCACGTCACCCCAGGTTCGGGATCCGCCAGTCGATCGGCTCGTGCCCCTGCCGCGCCACCGCCTCGTTGATCTGCGTGAACGGACGGGAGCCGAAGAACTTCTTCGCCGACAGCGGCGACGGGTGCGCGCCCTTGATCACCACGTGCCGGGTCTCGTCGATCAGCGGGAGCTTCTTCTGCGCGTAGTTGCCCCACAGGACGAAGACCGCGGGGTCGGGCCGGCCGGCGACCGAGCGGATCACCGCGTCGGTGAACCGCTCCCAGCCGCGTCCCTTGTGGGAGTTGGCCTCGCCACCGCGCACCGTGAGCACCGCGTTCAGCAGGAGCACGCCCTGCCGGGCCCACGGCATCAGGTAGCCGTTGTCCGGCACCGGCGTGCCCAGCTCCTCGTGCATCTCCTTGTAGATGTTGCGCAGCGACGGCGGGACCTTCACCCCGGGGCGGACCGAGAAGCACAGGCCGTGGCCCTGGCCCTCGCCGTGGTAGGGGTCCTGACCGAGGATCAGGACCTTCACCTTGTCGTACGGCGTGGCGTCCAGCGCGGCGAAGACCTCCTCACGCGGCGGATGGACGGGGCCCTTCGCCCGCTCCTCCTCGACGAACTCGGTCAGCTCCTTGAAGTAGGGCTGCTGCAGTTCGTCGCCCAGAACCCCGCGCCAGGACTCGGGCAGCATGGCGGTGTCGGTCACGTCAACGTCCTCACGATGTGCGGTCACTTCCAGGTCTCAGAACCTACAGGCGACCACTGACAACGGGCTCACGCCCCGAGGAACGCCCCCTGCCTACCAGCTGGTCTTCCGGGACAGCTCCCACATCATCATGATCGTCGACGGGTCGAGCGCCCGCTCACCGCCGGAGATGTCGTCGCTGGCGCCCACGTACACCTTGCCCTGCCACAGCGGCAGCAGCCGCGCGTCGTCCACCAGGATCTGCTGCGCCCGCTCGAACTGCTTGACCACGTTCGCGCGGTCGGCCTCGCGGCGCGACAAGGGCAGCAGCTCCCCGGTGATCTGCGGCTCCGGATAGGGCGTGCCGAGGGCGTTCTGCTCGCCCACGAACGGGGCGATGAAGTTGTCGGCGTCGGGGAAGTCCGGGAACCAGCCACGCCCGAAGACCGGGTACTCGCCCTTCTGGTAGCCGACGACGTACGTCTTCCAGGGCCGGCTCTTCAGGGTGATCGTGAACAGGCCGGAGTCGTCGAGCTGCTGCTTGAGCTCCTCGAACTCCTTGGCCGTCTCCGAGCCGTAGCGGTCGGTGGTGTACCAGAAGGTGAGCGGCACCTTCTCGGTGATGCCCGCGTCGGTGAGGATCTTGCGGGCCTTGGCGACGCTGGGGTCGCCGAACTCGTCGAAGAACCCTGTGGTGTGGCCGGTGAGGCCCTTGGGGACCATGGAGTACAGCGGGTCGACCGTGTCCTCGTAGACGTGGTGCGCGATGGCGGCGCGGTCGACGATCTGCGCGACGGCCTTGCGCACGGCAGGCTTGGCGGACCACGGGTCCTTCGGGTTGAACACCAGGTAGCTGATGTCGGTGCCGGCGCCCTCGACGAGCTGGAGGCCCTTGGCGTCCCGGCGCTGGAGGGAGATGATGTCGTCGGCGCCCAGGCCTCGGTAGGTGACGTCGATCTGCTTGTCCCGCAGCGCCTTGACCATGGCGGCCGAGTCCTGGAAGTAGCGTATGGTCACCGCGTCGTTCTTCCGGTCGGCGAACCCCTTGTAGTGGTCGTTCCCGACCAGCTCCGCCTTCTCCCCCTCCTCGTACGCCTTCAGGGAGTACGGTCCGGACCCGACGACCTTGTTGTCCTTGCGCAGCGAGCGCTCGGGGTAGTCGTCGGGATCCACGATCGACATGGCCGGCGTGGCGAGCACGAACGGGAAGGTGGTGTCGGGCTTGTTCAGTTTGAAGACCACGCCCCGGTCACCGGCCACCTGCACCTGGTCCAGGCTGCCGAGCAGCCCGGCCGGGCCACCGGCCACGTTGATGGTCCTGATCCGGTCGATCGAGTACTTGACGGCACGCGCGTCCAGCACGTCCCCGTCGGCGAACTTCATGTCCGGGCGCAGCTCGCAGCGGTAGGTCTGGTAGCTGTTGTCGGTGAACTTGCAGCTCTCCGCGGCGTCCGGCTGGGGCGTGGTCGCGCCGTTCGGGTAGGCCAGCAGGGTCTGGTAGATGTTCCGGAAGAGCTCCCAGGAACCGTCCCAGGAAGCAGCCGGGTCCAGGGTGCTGGGGGCGCTCGTGGTCCCGACGAAGATCGGTCCCTTGCCATCCGAGCCGCCGTTGGAAAAGACGCCGCAGCCGGCCACCAGGGATAGGGCCGCGGTCGCCACCGCCGGCCGCAGGCATCGGTTCCGGTTGAACACGCGCACGCTCCTCGATCTGCCATACCAAGGGGTCGGCAGACCATACCGCAGAGCCCCGCCCGTTGAACCTGCTTCGGGAGGGGCTCTTGATCAGTTCGGAACATGACGACGTTGTCATCCCGCCGAGCGCGCGGCGGGGGCCTTCGGCACGGGCGCCGATTCCGCTCACGGAACGTCGACGAAGCCGTATGTCGACGAAGGGACGAAGAGACGGTATCGGCGCCCGGGACCCGTCGGCGCGTCAGCCCACCCCGGCGTTGAGGAATATGCCGCCGTCGACGACGAGCGTCTGTCCGGTGACCCAGTCGGACTGCGCGGAGGTGAGGAACTCCGCCGCGCCGCCGATGTCGGAGGGCACGCCGAGCCGGCCCAGCGGGTAGGAGGCGGCCGCCTCCTCCTCCCGGCCCTCGTACAGCGCCTTGGCGAACTTGGTCTTCACCACGGCGGGCGCGATCGCGTTGACCCGCACCCGCGGCGCGAACTCGTGCGCCAGCTGCTGGGTCAGGTTGATCATCGCCGCCTTGCTGACGCCGTAGGCGCCGACGAACGGCGAGGCCGACAGGCCCGCGACCGAGGCGATGTTCACGATCGCGCCGCCGTTGTCCTTCTGCCAGGCGTGCCAGGTGCGCTGGGCGAAGCCGAGCGCGGAGACGACGTTGGTCTCGAAGACCTTGCGCGCCACGTTCAGGTCGAGGTCGGCGATCGGTCCGAACACCGGGTTGGTGCCCGCGTTGTTGACCAGGAAGTCCACGCGGCCGAACGCCTCCATGACGCGCTCGACGGCCTCGGCCCGGTGGGCCTCGTCGTGGGCCTTGCCCGCGACCGCGACGACCCGGTCGGAGCCGAGCTTCTCCACGGCCTCCTTCAGGGCCTCCTCGTTGCGGCCGGTGATGCACACCCGGTCGCCCCGGGCGACCAGCGCCTCGGCGATGCCGTATCCGATGCCGCGGCTCGCTCCGGTGACGAGGGCGACCTTGCTGGAAAGTTCAGTCATGTCCGTGATCCCTAGTCGAGCGGCCCGCCGGCGACGTACAGCACCTGGCCGGAGACGAAGCCGGCCGCGTCACCGGTGAAGAAGGCGATGGCATTGGCGATGTCCTCGGGTTCGCCGACACGCTGCACCGGGATCTGGGTGGCGGCCACGGCCTTGAAGTCCTCGAAGCCCATGCCGACGCGTTCCGCGGTGGCCTTGGTCATCTCGGTGGCGATGAAGCCCGGGGCGACGGAGTTGGCGGTGATGCCGAACTTGCCGAGTTCCTTGGCGAGGGTCTTGGTGAAGCCCTGCAGACCGGCCTTGGCGGCCGAGTAGTTGGCCTGGCCGCGGTTGCCGAGCGCCGAGGACGAGGAGAGGTTGACGATCCGGCCGAAGCCGGCGTCCACCATGTGCTTCTGGCAGGCACGGCTCATCAGGAAGGAGCCGCGCAGGTGGACGTTCATGACGGTGTCCCAGTCCGAGACGCTCATCTTGAACAGCAGGTTGTCGCGGAGCACCCCCGCGTTGTTGACCAGGATGGTGGGCGCGCCGAGTTCCTCGACGACACGCGCGACCGCCGCCTCGACCTGTGCCTCGTCCGAGACGTCGGCGCCGACCGCGATGGCCTTGCCGCCGGCCGCGGTGATCTTCTCCACGGTGTCCTTGCAGGCGGACTCGTCGAGGTCGATCACGGCGACCGCGCGCCCCTCGGCGGCCAGTCGTACGGCGGTGGCGGCGCCGATGCCGCGCGCGGCACCGGTGACGACGGCGACCCGCTGCTCAGTGGTGGACATTGCTGCTTCTCCTCGCCCTTGAGAGAACCTGATCTACGGTGAGCGACCGCTTAGTACCTTTGGTGGATGCGACGCTAGAAGCCATGGCACCCGGTGTCAACGGCGCACCGGGCGCATGTGATCCATTACCTCACCAGGAGGTCCAGCAACCGCTCCGCCTCCGCGGCCGGGTCGGTGGTCAGTCCGGTGTGCACCGGACCGGGCTGGACGACGGTGGAGCGGGGCGCGACCAGCCAGCGGAAGCGCCGCCCGGCGTCGTCGCCCGCGGCCTGCCCGGCGGCCGCTCCCCCGGCGCACACGCTCTCCATCGCGGCGAGCGCGGCGCGGACGCCCGCGACGTCCGCGTCCGGGTCCAGGGCGAGCAGCCTGGACTCGTCCAGGTGGGTGCGCGCACCGACGTACGCCCGCGCGCGGCTGTACACGAGCACGCCCGCGTTGATGCACTCGCCGCGCTCGACGCGCGGGACGACGCGCAGCAGGGCGTACTCGAAGACGTCGCGGTCGTCCGTCCGGCCGGCCCGGACGATGTGGCGGTCGCCCGCCCGTCCGCCTCCGGCGAGGTGACGCTCGCTCACTGGGCCTCCTCGATGCCGTGGATGCGCTCGTGGATCACGGCGGCCCGTGCGAGCAGCGGTCGTGCGTAGGCCCGTCGCAGTTCGTCGGGTGTGTCGAAACCGGGCTCGCCGGTCAGCCAGGCGTCGGGGATCTCGGCGGTCACCTCGGCGAGCAGGTCCTCGGTGACCAGGGGCGCCAGCCGCCGCGCGGCGGCGGCGACGTCCGGACCGAACGGCGCGAGGGCGTGGTCCGAGGCGTCGTACGGCCGCCCTGCCGAGGCCTGCGCGCCGGGCCAGTTGTGGTGCCAGATCATCGTGGCGCCGTGGTCGATGAGCCACAGATCGCCGCGCCATCTGAGCAGGTTGGGGTTGCGCCAGGAGCGGTCGACGTTGTTCACCAGCGCGTCGAACCAGACGATCCGGCCCGCCTCCTCGGCGTCCACCGGGAAGGCGAGCGGATCGAAGCCGAGCGCTCCGGAGAGGAAGTCCATGCCGAGGTTGGTGCCACCGCTGGACCTGAGCAGTTCCTGCACCTGCTCGTCGGGTTCGCCGAGTCCCAGCACCGGATCGAGGTCGACCGTGACCAGCCCGGGCACCCGCAGTCCCAGCCGGCGGGCGAGTTCCCCGCAGACCACCTCGGCGACGAGCGTCTTGCGGCCCTGCCCGGCGCCGGTGAACTTCAGGACGTACGTCCCGAAGTCGTCGGCCTCGACGAGCCCCGGCAGTGAGCCGCCCTCGCGCAGCGGAGTGATGTAGCGAGTCGCGATGACTTCCTTGAGCACCGCCCCACTTTACCGGTGCGGTACCGGGCGTCCCACGGCCGGCCGGTTCGCCCGCCGGCCGGGGTCCGGGCCCGATCTGAACACCGTATGCCCGCCGCCCGTACCCCTGGACGGACCAGGAAGCCCTGCGTGGAACCCGCGCGGAACCAGCGTGAAACCTGTACCGGAAGGGGACGTCGGCATGACCAGCGAATCGCTTCACCCCCAGGGGGCACCGGCCCGCCGCACGGTGGTGGCGGCGGTGGGCGCGGCGGGGCTCGCCGCCGCGCTGACCGCGTGCGGATCGGAGGACAACTCCGGCTCCGGTGCGTCCGCCACCCGGAACGGGTCCGGGACGACCGGCGGTTCGGGCGGTGACGGCGCCGCGGCGGGCTCCGGCGGCACCGTGCTCGCAAAGACCTCCGACATCCCCGAGGGCGGCGGCAAGGTCTTCGGCACCCAGGGCGTGGTCGTCACGCAGCCGGCGAAGGGCGAGTTCAAGGCCTTCTCCTCCACCTGCACCCACCAGGGCTGCGCGGTGAACCGGATAGCCGACGGCGTGATCGTCTGCCCGTGCCACCAGAGCGAGTTCTCCGCCGCCGACGGCAGCGTCAAGAAGGGCCCGGCCCTGAAGCCGCTGCCCGCCAAGGACATCTCGGTCGCGGACGGGGAGATCAGGCTCGCCTGACACCCGCGGAGGGTGGGGCGGGTCGTGGCGGGGGCCGTCGGAAGGTGCCCCCGCGCATGGGAGAAGAGAAGAGAGAGGGCCGCATGACCGTCACCCAGCGCCGGGGCCGGAAGATCATGATGACTCCGGGCGAGCTGGACGAGTTCCTGACCACTCAGCGCACCTGCCGGGTCGCCACCGTGTCGCCCGGCGGCGCTCCGCACGTGAGCGCCCTGTGGTTCGTCTGGGACGGCACCTCGCTGTGGCTCTACTCCGTGGTACGCAGCAGGCGCTGGGCCGATCTGCGCCGCGACCCGCGGGTGGCCGTGGTCGTCGACACGGGCGAGGAGTACGAACAACTGCGGGGCGCGGAGCTGTCCGGAACGGCGGAGTTCGTGGGCGAGGCACCGCGCACCGGCGAGCTGTGCGCCGAACTCGACCTGCCCGAGACGCTGTTCGCCCGCAAGAACTTCGGCCTGGAGGAGATGCCGCACGACGGCCGGCACGCGTGGCTGCGGCTGACCCCGGAGAAGATCGTCTCCTGGGACTTCCGCAAGCTGGGCTCGGTGTAGGCCCGCCTGCGGCGGCTCAGACGATCCGCGCGCCCGCCGTCCGCAGGGCGTCGACGGCCGCGCGGATGGAGGGCCGGCGGTCGGCGTCGGCGCGCCAGACGGCGTAGACGTGCCGCCGGACCACCTGCCGCACCGGGACGGTCCGCACCCCGGCGGGCAGCGGCCCGCGCCCGAGCCGTGGAGCCACGCACACGCCGAGGCCCGCGGCGACCAGGGCGAGCTGGGTGGCGTGCTCCTCGGCACGGTGGGCGATGCGCGGTTCGACGCCCTTGGAGCGCAGGGTGTCCAGCAGCCACTCGTCGCAGAACTGGGCCTCGCCCCAGGTGACCCAGTCGTCGTCCGCGAAGTCCTCCAGGTCGGCCTCGGTGCGGTCGGCGTGGGGGTGCGCGGCGGGCACTGCCACGTCGGCGGGGTCGTCGAGGATCGCGGCCCGGCTGAGCCCGTCCGGCACGGGCAGCGGCTTGTTGTACCAGTCGAGGACGACGGACAGGTCCACGTCGCCGCGCAGCACGGCGCGCACGGCCGCGGCCGGCTCCATCTCCGCGGTGTGGACCCGAAGGCTCGGATGCCGGTCACGCAGATGACACAGGGCGGCCGGGAACAGCCCGCGCGCGGCGGTGGGGAACGCGCCGAGCCGCAGCTCGCCGACCACCTGTCCGCGCTGCGCCTCCAGATCGGCCTGGGCGAGCTCGACCTGGGACAGGATGCGCGTCGCGTGCTCGGCGAGCAGCCGTCCGGCGTCCGTGAGCCGCACTCCCCGGCCGTTCTTGGCGAGGAGCTGCTGGCCCACCTCCCGCTCCAGCTTGGCCATCTGCTGGGAGACGGCGGACGTCGTCACGTGCAGACCCTCCGCGGCGCCGCTGACCGAGCCGTGCCGGGCGAGGGCGTCCAGCGTGCGCAGGCGCTCCAGATTCAACATGTAAGCGATGCTACGAGATACCGCACGCGAATTCTCGATTGTGCTACGAGGTCGTGGGCGTGCATCGTACGACCATGAGCAGCACCTCGCCCACCTCCCCGCAGTCCCCGTCCGGCCCGGCCAGACCGGCCCGCCGTCCCGTGCACTGGCGGATCCGTTTCGCCTTCCTGTCGCTGGTCTGGGGCTTCAGCTTCCTGTTCATGAAGGTGGGCACGGACGGCTTCGCCCCGTTCCAGGTGACGCTCGGGCGGCTGGTGTTCGGCACGGCGGTGCTCGCGGTGGCGATGGCGGTGAAGCGGGAGCGGCTGCCGCGCGGTGCGCGGACCTGGGGGCACCTGGCGGTCGCGGCATTCTTCCTCAACGCGCTGCCTTTCTCGCTCTTCGCCTACTCGGAGCTGACGATCCCCTCCACCCTCGCGGGGATCTGCAACGCGACCTCGCCGCTGTGGGGCATGGTCCTGTCCCTCGTCGCCCTCTCCGAGGACCGCCCGACCCGGCTCCGGGTCGCGGGCCTCGGGCTGGGCTTCCTCGGTGTGCTGACAGTGCTCGGCGCCTGGCAGGGCTTCCACGGGCTGGACGCCGGCGGCACGGCGATGGCGCTGCTGGCCTCGCTGAGCTACCCGGTCGGCTGGATCTACGTACGGCGCACCCTCGCGGGTTCCAGCGAGTCCCACCTGTCGCTGACCGGCGGTCAGTTGCTGCTGGCCACGGTTCAGCTTGCCGTCGTCACACCACTGTTCACCAGCGCTCCGGACCATCTGCCCGTCATGCCGCTGCTCGCGATCGCCGCCCTGGGCGCGCTGGGCACGGGCTTCGCGATGCTCGTCCAGTACGGCCTGGTCGCGGAGGTCGGCCCGACCACGGCCCAGATGGTCACGTACTTCGTCCCGGTGATCGCCACCGCGGCCGGTGTCGCCGTGCTGGGCGAGACCCTCACCTGGTCGACCCCGGTCGGCGCGGTGATCGTCCTGGCGGGCGCGGCGCTGACCCAGGCCCGTCCGAAGAGCCGCGTCACGTCCGCCGGACCCGGCACGCCCCGGCCGGACCAGGAGCCCGCCTCCGCTTCGAAGACGCCCGAGCCGCCGTCCCGCCCGGAGCCGGCCACGACGGCGTAGGCCCCCTCGGGTCCGCCCTGGTGCTGTGACCGGAAAGGTTCGCCGGGAAGCTCGCGGCGTCCGGTGGTGGGGGTACCTCTCACGCCGTTCAGGCCGTGGGGGAGCATCGCAAGGCGGAGCATCGCCCGCGTACCGGATGTACTCGGGTGACGCGACAACGCGGCGAGGTGCCGTGCCGGGCGTCGCGAGCCGGTGAACCTCTCCGGTCACAGCATTAGACGTAACTCCGCGCGGGCGCCGGACGCAGGGCCGTCGCCACCGCCTCCGCGAGCCGCTCGGCCTCCTCGTCCCGCAGAGTGGAGACGGTGATCCGGATGCCGGGCGGAGCGGCGAGCCGGAAGCGGGCGCCGGGGGCGACGGCCCAGCCGGCGTGCAGCAGGCCCGCGACGACGCCGGTCTCGTCCGGCACGGGCACCCATACGTTCATCCCGCTGCGCCCGTGGGCCGCGATGCCGCGGTCGGCCAGCGCACCGGTCAGCAGGTCGCGCCGCCGCCGGTAGGACGCGGCCACCGCACTCGGGTCGAGGGCCCCGTCCGACCACAGCCGTACCACGGCGCGCTGGAGCAGGCGGCTCACCCACCCGGGCCCGAGGCGCTGCCGGCCGTGCACCCGGTCGACCGTGGTCTCGTCCCCGGTGAGCACGGCGAGCCGCAGGTCGGGGCCGTACGCCTTGGCGACCGAACGCAGAAAGGCCCAGTGCCGGGTGGCGCCGGCGAGCGGGTGCGGGGGCAGGTCCACGATGCCGTGGCCGTGGTCGTCCTCGATCAGCAGCGTCTCCGGATGTTCCCGGAGGACCGCCCGCAGGGCACGCGCACGCGTGGCGCTGACCGCGGCGCCGGTCGGGTTCTGCGCGCGGGCCGTGACGATCAGTGCGCGGGCGCCGTCCGTGAGGGCGCGGCGCACGTCGTCGGCGCGCGGTCCCTCGTCGTCGACCCCCACCGGCGCCGTGCGCAGTCCGAGGGCGGGGACGAGGTCCAGGGTGCGGCCCCACCCGGGGTCTTCGACGGCGACGGTGTCGCCGGGCCTGAGGTGGGCGGCGAGGACGCGCTCCACCCCGTCGAGCGAACCGGAGAGGACGGCGAGCGGACCGTCCGGGACCCCGTCGGCGTCCAGCGCGGAGCGGGCGATCCGGGCCAGCTCCGGCTCCACGGCCACGTCCCCGTAGAGCACCGGCTCACGGTCGGACAGCGCGGCGGCCGCCGCGAACGCGGGTGCCAGCGGCGGCAGCAGCGCCGGATCCGGGTTGCCGCTCGACACGTCGCGCACCCCCTCGGGCACGTCCACGCGGACAAGGTCCCGCCCGGTCGTGGCGGGCGCTGACCGCACCCGGCTGCCGCGGCGCCCGGCGGTCTCGATGACCCCACGCTCGCGCAGGGTCCGGTACGCGGCCGCGACGGTATTGGGGTTCACCCCGAGTTCGGCCGCCAACTCCCGCATGGGCGGCAGGGGTTGACCCGGTTCCAGGTCTCCGGAGCCCACCGCGCGCTCGATGCTCGCGGCGATCTCGGCTGCGCGCCGGCCTTCGATCCGATACTCTCCTAGCACAAAGCAGATTATGCACTAATACAATGGAGGACGCAATGCAGGAGACCCAGCCGCCGGCGTCGCCACCCGCCGCCTACACCTCGACCGAGCGCACCGTTCCCACCCGCTCCGCCGACCGGGCGTCGTACGACAGGGAACTGGTGCACGCGATACTCGACGAGGGCTACGTCTGCCACCTCGGCTTCGTCCGCGACGGCGCGCCCGTGGTGCTGCCGACGCTGTACGCCCGGGTCGGCGAGCGGCTCTATGTGCACGGTTCGACGGGTTCGCGCCCGCTGCGGATGGCCGGCAAGGCCGACCCCGGGCTGCCGGTCTGCCTGACGGTCACCCATGTCGACGGCCTGGTCCTGGCCCGCTCCGCCTTCCACCACTCGATCAACTACCGCTCGGTGGTGGTGCACGGCACCGCCCACCAGATCACCGACCGCGAGGAGAAGCGCCTGGCGCTGGACGCGCTGGTCGACCACGTGGTGCCGGGCCGGTCGGCCGACTCCCGCCCCGCCAACACCAAGGAACTGGCCGCGACCGCCGTGCTCCGCCTGGAGCTGGACGAGGTCTCCGCCAAGCTGCGCGTCGGCGGCGTGAACGACGAGCCCGAGGACCTCTCCCTGCCGCACTGGGCCGGCGTGGTCCCGGTCCGCAGGGAGTACGGCACCCCGCTCGCCGACCCCGACCTGGCCCCCGGCACCGACCTTCCCGGCTATCTCACGGTGCTGTGATCCGATCCAGCCGTGTGGCGCGACCCGCGGGGACTCCGAGTGGCAACGGTGGCTGTCCGTCCAGGACTTCGGCCGGCCGTCACCCCCGGCGTCGCCCCGGCGGGCCGCCCCGGTGACGGGCCCCCGGTCCGGGCCCGTCCGGTGTCACGCCGGCGCCGGTTCCTTCGCCGTCGTTCGCGCTCCGCGCGCCTCCGTCAGGGCGAGGCCGGCGACTGAGCCGAGCATCAGCGCGGTGCCGGCGAGGGTCGCCGCCGTCAGGCGTTCGCCGAGCAGGGCGATGGCCAGCACGGCCGCGCTGACCGGCTCCAGCAGCATGATCACCGAGACCGTGGCCGACCGGACGACGGCCGCGCCCGCGAAGTAGAGCGCGTAGGCCAGGGCCGTCGGGACCGAGGCGATGTACACCAGCAGCCACAGCACCCGTACGGGGTCGTCGGTGTGCGGCACCAGCCCTTCCCGCAGCGCGAACGGCAGCAGGCAGAGGCTGGTGACCGCGAACGCCCCGAGGGTCGACCCGGAGTGGTCGGCTCCGCCGTCGCGGCCCCACCAGCGGGTGAGCAGCGTCATCACGCAGTAGCCCGCCGCCGAGAGCAGGGCGAGCAGCACGCCCCACGGCCGTACGGCGGCGCCGCCGCTGCCCAGCACCAGCACCCCGAGACCGGCCAGCGCCCCGGCGACGGCGGTCAGGCCGGCCCGGCCGAGCCGTTCGCCCATCGTGAGGCGGGCGCCGAGCGCGATGAGCACGGGCCCGGCGCCGAGGGTCACGACGGTCGCCACGGCCAGCCCGGTGGCCGCGACCGCGGCGAAGTAGGCCGTCTGGAACACGGCGAGGCCGACACCGGTGGCAACGGCCCGCAGCAGCCCGCGGCCGAGCGGCGCGGGCACGGCCGGCCGCACGCGCGGGCGCAGCAGGCGGGCGGCGAGCAGCAGGACGAAGCCGATGGCACAGCGCCAGAAGGACAGGGCGACCGGCCCGATGTCGCTGGTCCGGTAGACCAGCGAGGCGGCCGCGCCGGCGGTCCCCCAGGCGGCACCGGCGATGATCAGGTAGAGCAGGCCACGCCCGACGGGCAAGCCGGAAGAAGCATGGGACATGAGTCGTCTCCGCAGAGGTGCAGAAGTTCGGGAGGCAGGACCCCGTCGGTCGGGATCGTGCGGACTTCCTCTGCGGGCAGCACCGTTCGGCCCGGCTCATCGCCGGGCGCGCTCACCGGAGGGCCCGCCTCAGGCGGCCGGAGGCGGAAGAACGAGTGCGTCCGAATGCATGATCGACACTCTAGGCCGCCGTTCCCCGGGCCGACAACTCCCTTTCCGCCCCGCCGCTCGCCACCGGCTCCGCCGAGCCCTTCGACGGCGTGGAGGACTGCGCGATGAACGCGCCGAGCAGGACGACCGCGCCACCGACGACCTGCGGCGCCGAGAGCCGCTCGCCGAGCAGCACCCAGGCCAGCACGGTCGCGATGACCGCCTCCAGGCAGGCCACCACCCCGGCGACCTGCGGCGAGAGCCGCCGCACGGAGAGCACCCCGGTGACGTACGCGAGGACCGTGGCGACCAGCACGACCCACAGCAGCAGGGCGACGGCCGGGACCGACGTGCCGTTCATGTCCGCGCTGTGCGCGAGCACCGACCAGTCCATGCTCCAGGGGCGTGCGACGACGGTCAGGACGGCGGAGCCGATCAGCAGTCCGTAGGCGATGACGCCGAGCGGGTTCGGAGCCGCGTCGCCCGCGTCGCCGCCCTGGTCGGACAGCACGAAGTAGCCGACCTGGCAGCAGGCGGCGCCGAGGGCGAGCAGCAGTCCGAGGACGTCGAAGGTCAGGCCGGACCACACCTCGACGACACAGGCGAGTCCGCCCGCCGCGAGAACCACGCCGAAGGCGGCGGCCCTGGTGACCGGCCGCCGCTGCACGAACCGGACCCAGCCGAGCACCAAGGCGGGCGCCAGGTACTCGATGAGCAGGGCGACCCCGACGGGGATCCTGGAGAGCGCGGCGAAGTAGCAGGCCTGGACACCGGCGACGGCGAGCAGTCCGAACCCGGCGAGCAGGGCGGGGCGGCTGCGCAGCAGCGCGCGGTGGCGTACGGCGAGCGGCAGCATGACCAGGGCCGCGCCGGTGGCGCGCAGCCACACCACGTGCAGCGGGTCGAGACCCGCCTCGATCAGCGGCTTGGCCGCGACACCGGAACCACCGAAGGCGACCGCGGACAGGAGCGCGAGACCGAGCCCGACACCTTTGCCGGGACGGCCCTGACTGATCTGAGACGTACGCACCGGCACATGATGACAGGCGATGACATGAGCGTCACCTTCGATGGCACCTGTCTCATCGCCTGGACGGGGCCATCACCGGGCACACCGAACAAAAGCCCCGGAACGCCCCGCCGGCACGCCCACCCCGGGCGACCCTCCCGCCCTCTCAGTGGGTGGGCCCGCCGTCCGCGGCGTACTCCCCCGGAGAGTCCTTGGCATCGTTGTCGAGCCGCGCGGCAAGCTCTCCCGCGTCGATCCCGGCGCCGCTGAGCACCTCCACGGCGCGCGCCTGCGGGTCCACGACGATCGCCGCGAGCAGGTCGAGGCCGCGCGCCAGGTCGTCGCCGCGCCGGGCGGCGCGCTCGCAGGCGTACTCCAGGGCGGCGAAGGCCACGGGCGAGAGGCCGTCGGCCTCCGTCACCACGGGCAGGGCGCCGGAGTCCTCGACGGTGCTCTGCCAGCGCAGGCCGTATCCGATGCTGCGCTGCACGAGGTAGCCGAGCAGCCGGGCGATCTGCGGCCCGCCGTCGAACACGGCACGCACCTCGGGGTCGGACTCCAGAAGCGTGTGCAGCAGGTGGGCGGTGTCGATCTGCCGGTCCCTGTCCCGGACGGCCCTTCTCCGGGCACCGGCGACCGCCGCCGCCAGCTCGGCACTGAGCCGGGCGTCGTCGTCCGGACGGAGGGCGTCCTGCCCGGAGGGCGGCTGCCGGGGAACACGGGATCGCACATCGTCCAGCTCACCAGCCTCTCCGGCTCCGGTCATCCCCGGCGGGAAGCATTTCGGCGTCCCACGGGAAGTGGACCCGGGCGGACGGAATCTCCTCCTTACGGATGAGATCGGGACGCATCCGCACAGCGCCTCCCCGGGGAGCGCACAGGCGCGCGAGTCGCCTGCGGCTCCCCGGGCACGACGGGCTTCCGGGTCCCGGGGCCGTCCGTCAGTCCTCGTCGGCGAGGATCAGGTACAGCTTCTTGCGGGCCTCGTTGATGACGCCGAGCGCCTTCTCGCGCTGCTCCTTGCTGCCGGTCTTCCACACCTGGCCGAAGGCCTCCATCAGGCCGAAGCCGGCCTGCCGGATCTCGCCGAGGGCCTCCCAGTCGACTCCGCGCGAGGCCTCTTCCCAGGGCGCGTCCGGCCCCTCGTCGGCGGCGGTGCGGCCCGCCTCGGTGAGCGAGAACAGCTTCTTGCCGCCTTCGCTCTCGCTGACGATCAGGCCCTCGTCCTCCAGCAGCTGGAGGGTGGGATAGACCGAGCCGGGGCTGGGCTTCCACGCGCCGCCGCTGCGCTCGGCGATCTCCTGGATCATCTCGTAGCCGTGCATGGGACGGTCCTTCAGCAGGGCCAGGATCGAGGCTCGTACATCACCGCGCCGGGCCCGGCCGCGCGGTCCCCCGCGCCCTCGCCCACCCCAGTGCCCCGGGCCGAAGCCGGGGCCGAAACCCGGTCCGCCCGGACCGAAGGGCCCGAAGGCCGCCCGGCGCTCCTCGAAACCGCCGCGGCCGCGCCGGGGACCGTCCTGCCGGTGCCCGCGCTCGAATCCATGGGTACGCATCGCAACCACTCCATTCCATCGTCGACCTGTCACGATGCTTCAACGATATATCGGAATAGCTCGCTTGGCCATCCCCTCCGAACTGCGACTTCTTGTGTCCCAAGGCCGCCGGCCCCGGATTGGCCTTGGTTCGCCGCTCGCCGGAACCCGTACCGTCTGGGCATGCGGATTCGAATCGTCGACGCCTTCACCGACCGCCCGTTCGCCGGCAACCCCGCGGGGGTGCTGCTGCTGGACGCCTTCCCCGAGGACGACTGGCTCCAGAAGGTGGCGCTGGAGGTCAACCACGCCGAGACGGCGTTCGCCCACCGGCTGCCCGAGGGCGGCGAGGCCGACTGGGCACTGCGCTGGTTCACGCCCGCCACCGAGGTCGCGATGTGCGGTCACGCCACCCTCGCCACCGCCCACGTCCTGCGCACGACGGGCGCCCACGACGGACCGGTGCGCTTCGCCACCCGCAGCGGTGTGCTCATCGCGAGCCCGGCCGGCGACGGCACGATCACCCTGGACTTCCCGACCGCCCCGCTCACCGCGGTGGACGTCCCCGACGGAGTCGCCCGGGCCCTCGGTGCCGAGCCCCGCACCGCCTACGACACCGGGGCGAACGTCGGCGACCTGGTCGTGGAGCTCGCCGACGAGAAGACCGTCCGCGGCCTCGCCCCCGACCACAAGGCCCTCGCCGCCTACTCCACGCGCGGCATCATCGCCACCGCCCGCGCCGAGGATCCCTCCCGCGGCTACGACTTCGTCTCCCGGTGCTTCTTCCCCAACGTCGGCATCGACGAGGACCCGGTCACCGGCAGCGCCCACACGGCCCTGGCCCCCTACTGGTCCGAACGCCTCGGCCGCCCCGACCTCACCGGGCTCCAGGCCTCAGCCCGCTCGGGCCTCGTGCGCACCGGCCTGCGCGGCGACCGCACCCTGCTCACCGGTCACGCGGTCACCGTCATCGAGGGCGACCTGCTCGTCTAGGAACACCGAGGGGGCGTACGACAGTGTCGTACGCCCCCTCGCGAGTTCCCCGTGCCACTCACGCCGTCGGCAGCCAGCCCACCTTCCCGGCCAGCAGGGCGTAGCCCACGAACGCGCCGATGTCGAGCAGGGAGTGCGCCACGACGAGCGGGCCGACCCGGCCCCACCGCCGGTACAGCCAGACGAAGACCACGCCCATCACCATGTTGCCGACGAAGCCGCCGACGCCCTGATAGAGGTGGTACGAGCCGCGCAGTACGGAACTGGCCACCAGGGCGGACCCCGGGGTCCAGCCCAACTGCCCGAGCCGGCGCAGCAGATAGCCGACGACGATGACCTCTTCGAGGACGGCGTTCTGCAGCGCGGACAGGATCAGCACCGGGAACTTCCACCACACGGCGGGCAGCGCCTCGGGCACCACGGTGAGGTTGAAGCCGAACGCGCGGGCGGCCAGGTAGAAGGCGATGCCGGTGCTGCCGATCACCGCCGCGATCAGCGCCCCGCGGCCGAGGTCCGGCCAGGGGCGGGTGCGGTCGAAGCCGAGCGTGCGCAGGCTCCGCCCCTCGCGCAGCAGGAAGTGGGCGACGAGGGCCACGGGGATCAGGGCCGTGGCGATCCCGAACAACTGCCAGGCGAGGTCGAGCCAGGGGCGGCCCGGAGCGGCGGAGGCGTTGAGCGTGGTGGCCTGGTCCTTGAGCCCACCGGGTTTGGTGACCGACCCGACAAAGCTGATCAGCGCGGACACCCCGCTCGCCCCGAGCGAGAGCCCGAGGACGAGCAGTGTCTCGTCGCGGAGGATCCGCCGCGACAGCCGCTCCTGCGGTTGTGAGTCGCCCACCGGCTGTGACTCCGCCAGCACACCTGCCTCCAGTTCGGTCGTCCCGCCACGGGGGCGTGCCGGGCCGCCGCACAGGTACGGCCGGATCCCGGCACGGGTGCGCACGCGCGGCGCCACCGTCGTGGGACGTCACAGCTTGCCCGATCCCTCTCCCGCGGGCACGAGTGCCCCCCGTCCACGGCGAGGCGGCACGGCCGGCCGGGCGCGTCCGCGGGTCGGGCGCCGGGAATCGCAGTCGTCGCCGGGCAGGTCCCAGTGCTGCGGCCGGAAAGGTGTGCCGGGAAGCTCGCGGCGTCCGGTGCTGGGGGTACCTCCCACGCCGTTCAGGCCGTGGGGGAGCACCGCAAGGCGGAGCATTACCCGCGTACCGGATGTACTCGGGTGACGCGACGACGCGGCGAGGTGCCGTGCCGGGCGTCGCGAGCCGGTGAACTTCTCCGGTCGCAGCACTAGCCGGCCGGGACCGGTTCCGGCAGGCCGATCGGCCAGGTGTGGACCGGCTCGCCGAACTTCGTCAGCTCACGGTAGCGCCGGGTCGTTGCGGCCAGGGCGGCTTCCCGGCCCATCCCCTGCTCCAGTGCCCGGTGGAAGGTGGAGGCCTGCCACTCCGCGCCGTTGGTCCGGCGCCGGCACCGTTCCTCGATGACGCCCAGGTACAGGTCACGGTCGGCGCGCTCCACGCCCCAGGCGCTCAGTCCGGCCTCCGCGAGCGGCAGCAGTTCGTCACGGACAAGAGTGACGGCGTCGACCTCGGCCGTGCCCGAGTGGCGTCCGCGCCGGGGCCAGGTGAACCGGGCGTCGATGCCGTGCCGGCAGGCGGCGTCGAAGTTGGCGGCCGCGGCCTCGAAGGGAAGCCGGGTCCACACCGGCCGGGGCTCCTCGGCCAGGGCGCGCACGAGGCCGTAGTAGAAGGCCGCGTTGGCGATCACGTCGGTGACAGTGGGTCCGGCGGGCAGCACCCGGTTCTCCACGCGCAGGTGCGGCACGCCGTCCGCGACGTCGTAGACCGGGCGGTTCCAGCGGTAGACGGTGCCGTTGTGCAGGACCAGTTCGGCCAGTTTGGGCACGCCGCCCGCCTCCAGCACGTCGAGGGGGTCCTCGCCGTCGCAGATCGGCAGCAGGGCCGGGAAGTAGCGCAGGTTCTCCTCGAAGAGGTCGTACGCCGAGAAGATCCACCGTTCGCCGAACCAGGTGCGCGGCCGCACTCCCTGGGCCTGGAGTTCGGGTGGGCGGGTGTCGGTGGACTGCTGGAACAGCGGCGGCCGCGACTCCCGCCACAGCTCGCGCCCGAAGAGGAAGGGCGAGTTGGCGCCGACGGCTATCTGCGCGGCACAGGCGGCCTCCGCCGCGTTCCACACGTCCGCGAAACGGCCCGGGGTGACCTGGAGGTGCAGTTGCACGGAGGTGCAGGCGGCCTCGGGCGCGATGGACTTCGAGGTGCAGGTGAGATGCTCCACGCCGTCGATGTCGAGGGTGAAGTCCTCTCCGCGGGCCGCCACGATCTGATCGTTCAGCAGCACGTAGCGGTCGACGTCGGAGAGATTGGAGGACACCAGGTCGTCGCGGCCCAGGGTGGGCAGAATGCCGATCATCGCTATTCCGGCGTCCACCTCACCGGCTTTTCGGTCGGCATATGCCAGTGACGTCCGCAGCTCCTCGGCGAGCTGGTCGAATACCCGGCCGCCCAAGCGGTGTGGGGCAATGTTGACTTCCAGATTGAACATGGCGAGTTCTGTTTGGAAGTCACGGCTCGCGATGCGCTCGAGAACTTGCGCATTCAGCATTTTCGGCATGCCGTCGGGGCCGACCAGATTCAATTCGATCTCCAGCCCCATGAGGTTCTTCGGCCGGTCGAACCGTTTCTCGTCCAGCAACCGCTCCAGCCCCGTCAGGCACCGCCGCAGCTTGTCGCGGTAGCGGTTGCGGTCCGACAGGTCCAACTGGCCGGCGACGACCTTCTCCCCCATCGCAGCGTCCCTCCTCGCAAGGCGGACCGAAGATCCGGCCGCCGGGGTCCCGGTCAGGTGGGATGATGCCCCGCCAACGCGATCGATAACGTCCCGCTCCCGCCCCGCACCGACTACTCTGGTCATGTGTGACCGGAGGCACATTCACGGGGCATGCGGCAGCCAGCAGTTTCGGGTACCCCACGAAACTCGTGAAAAACGCCGACAAGATCAGGCCGACCGCCGTGCGGGCACAACCCGAGGTCATCGCGATACGGCCGACACGGAGCAGGGATGATTCCCGATTGACTCCGGCCGAATAGTCTCTTGCCGTTCACATCGAGAACAGTTAGGCGAAACACCACCTGAACATTTGTCGTATAAACTCTGCTCCACAGCAGAAGTTGGCGCCCACAGCCCTGAACCCTGTCAGGAGCCCGTGAGGCAGGCCGCGCCCCCGCACCCCTCGCTCACCAGAGCCCGGCCCCTGCCTCCTCCTGCCCTGAGAGCTGACAACGCCGTCCGCACCCAGCCCGCCCTCGCGCCACCGTGCCTGTCGAATGAGAGGCGACCCACCATGCCGCTGCATGTACCCCCGGCTCCCGCGCCCGCACTGCGCTCCGTCCTCACGGCACTCGGTTCCCCCACCGCGGTCCGCGAGGCCGGGTCCCCCGCACTGCGCTCCGCCCAGGAGCCCGCGACCCCCGAGCTTCCACTGCCGGTGCACGTCCTGGACCGGATCACCCCCGAGGGGATCTCCGCGACCAGGCTGGCCGGATGGCGCTTCCTGATCCGCTCCGGCGACCACGCGGTAGCAGCGGCCGAGACCATACTGACCCCCGACGGCTGGACCTTCTCGCACTTCTTCGAGGGCCCCTACGTCGCCTCCACCGAGCGCGCGTTGCGCCAGGCCGAGGCCCTGAGCCAGCCGTACCAGCCGCGTCTGCTGTCCATACCCAGCCTGTACATGCTCACGCTGTGGCTGCACGGCGACCTCTCCGACGACGGCGCCACCGGGCACCCCGCCGCCACCGACCTGCTCGTGCCGCTCGCGCCGGCCCCGCCCGGTATCGCGGCCCATCTTTCGCACCAGGTCGCCGACCTGCTCCCCGTCCTCACCCACCGCGTGACCCCGATCCGGCTCATGGGCTCCCCCGCCTGACCGCCCGCCCGCCGACCGGCGCCGTACCCTGCTGCTGGAACCCCCGGCGGCGGGGTACGACGCCGTTCGGCCGCCGAAGACGCTCGTACGTGGCGAAATCCGCTCGCGAAATCCGCTCGCACGGCCCGCGTTCGAGACGGGGGTCCCATCGGACTAGCCCCATCCGGCCAGTGCGAACCATCCGAAGAGGCGGTGCTCTCGGGATGAACCGCTCGTGCGTGTGACGCGTCTCCAACCGGTGAGAAGCGGTGCTGCGAAATCCCTGCGGAATCAGGCCCGTGGGGGAACACTGGCTTTGGACCGACTCGACAACGGGGGGCGGCCATGGAGAACACCATCAGCCGCGGGACACGTACGACAGCCGACAGCGACCACACGACTGAGCGAAAGATCCCATCAATGTGCCAGCACCAGCCACCGTGCCCGTCAGCCGACTCCGCCGACCGGGAATCCGCCCGTCTCGTGGCGCACCACCCGGAGCAGGGCTGGAGCCTGCTGTGCAACGGCGTCCTGTTCTTCGAGGACACCGGTGAGCTCCTGCCGGACGGCCAGATCATCGCCCCGCACCGCCCGCTGGGCGCCGACCGGGTGGTGACCGCCGCCTGAGCACCACCGGGCGGCTTCGGCGAACCGCCCGCGGATCACCAGGGGCCGGCGCGCACACCCGCGCGTACCGGCCCCGACGCATGTCCGGGCCGGCCACTCCCGGTGACCGGCCGGTGACACGGTCGCCGTCCCGTGAGCCGCCCGTCACTGTGCACGCCGGGTGCCTCCCGTCACCGGCGGTGCACGGATGTCCACGACCCGGGTGAGCCGTCGGACGGCACCGGGTGCTCCGAGATCCGCTGCCGCAGCGGCCCGTGCCGGACCGGTCCTCGGTCGCCCCGCTGCCGGTCAGCCGCCGACGGGTCGGCGCGGATGCCCCGGCCGGTAGTCGAACCAGTCGAAGGCCGCGCTGCCCTCGGTGACGTACATGCCGATTACTCGCCCGGTGAAGCCGGCCGCGACCTGGGTGGACAGATAGCGCCCGTCGAGTTCGGCCAGCGTCAGCGTGCCCTCCGGGCCCTCGGCCGAGAAGGCGATGACGTCCGGGCCGGCCGCGCGGACCCCGGTCGCCGCCTGCGCTCCGGTGGCCGGCCGGTCCGGATCCGTGGCCGTGGGCGGGGGCACGTCGTCCGTGCGGATGTCCACGACCAGGGTGAGCGGTCCGGGCGGCACCGGGTACTCCGCGATCCGCTGCCGCAGCGGCCCGATCCGGGCGACCACGCCCACCACTCCCCCGCCGATCTCCACGTCGTAGTGGTGCGCCTCGTCCAGCCGGACGGAGAGGCCTGCCCGGCCCGAGACCGCCTCGACGCGCGCGGCCACCCGGCAGTCGGGGTGCTGCTGCCTTCGTCCTACGAAGGTGTGGCCGGGCCGGTCGAGGCTGTCGCCGGTCGCGTGCAGCGTCAGCCGACCGGGGTGTTCGCTCAGTGACCAGGAGCCCTCCGGCCTGCTGCGCGGGGAGATCCAGACCGGCGCCAGGGACGGCGCGTCGAAGTCGTCCCGCGCGGGCTCCGGCGGCAGGGGGTGCCAGGCCGCGGGCGCCGGATGCCGCTCGCGCACCGGGCCGACCCGCGGCCACCCGTCCACCCACTCCACCGGGGTCAGGAAGGTCTCCCTGCCGAGCACGTGGAACTCCGGGAACCAGCCGCGGGGGCGGGTGCCGAGCAGCACCATCCACCAGGTGCCGTCGGCCGCACGCACCAGGTCGGCGTGGCCCGTGCACTGGACGGGCAGGTCGGTGCCGCGGTGGGAGAGGACCGGGTTGTCCGGCGCGGGTTCCCAGGGGCCGCGCGGGGAGCGGGCGCGGGCGATCGACACACCGTGGCCGTGCCCGGTGCCGCCCTCGGCCAGCATGAGGTACCACCAGGCGCCGATCCGGTACAGGTGCGGCGCCTCCGGGTGCTGGAGCCCCGTCCCCGACCAGGCCGGCAGCGGCCCTTCCAGGACCTTGCCGGTCGCCGGGTCGATCCGGGCCACCCGCACCCCGGCGACGGCGCACCAGCAGGAGCCGTCGTCGTCCCAGGCGAGGTCGGGGTCGATCCCGGGCAGGTCGATCCAGACCGGGTCCGACCACGGACCCCGCGCATCCTCGGCGCTGACCAGGAAGGTGCCCCCGGCCGCGACGTTGGTGGTGATCACGTAGAAGCGGCCGTCGTGGTGGCGGATCGTCGGGGCGTAGATGCCGGCGGAGGCGGGGAGGTCGTCCGGCAGCTCCAACTGCCCCGGCCGGTCCAGCACGTTGCCGATCTGCCGCCAGTGCACCAGGTCGCGGCTGTGGAACAGCGGGACCCCGGGGAAGTACTCGAAGCTGGAGCACACCAGGTAGTGGTCCTCGCCCACCCGGCACACGCTGGGATCGGGGTGGAAGCCTCCGATCACGGGGTTCTCGTACGTCCGCACGGCGGCCGGTCCCTTCACTTCCCGTCACCCCTCCCTGAGTCCCCGAAACTTTCGCCGCTGACGGCGAACCTTCCGGAGCCGCACTGTAGGTGCGGCACCGGAAGGCGACAAGGGGGCGCGGGCGGGCCGTCAGCGGCCCGTCGTCAGTTCCCTGAGCGCGACGTTGAGCTGGAGGACGTTCACCCGCGGCTCGCCGATGAAGCCGAGAGTGCGGCTCTCGGTGTGCTCCCGTACCAGGTGCTCGACCCGCGCCACGGACAGGTGGTTGCGCTCCGCCACCCGGTGCGCCTGGAGCAGCGCGTAGGCCGGGGAGATGTCCGGATCCAGACCCGAACCCGAGGAGGTCACGGCGTCGGCCGGAACCTGGGAGGGCTGCACCTGGTAGTCGGACGTGGAGTTCACCCTGACCACCTCGGCCCGTGCCTGCTCGATGGCCTTGACCAGCTTGGGGTTGTCGGCGGCGAGGTTGGTGGCGCCGGAGAGGATCAGCTTGTACCGGGTGTTCAGGGTGTTCGTGCCCAGCCCGGCGGCCGGGCGCGGCTGGAAGTAGTCGAGGCCGTAGTGCTGTTGCCCGATCAGGGAGGAGCCCACGACCCTGCCGCTCTCCCTGACCTCCGAGCCGTTCGCCCGGTGCCCGAGGAAGGCCTGGGCCACGCCCGTGACGACGAGCGGGTAGACGACGCCGGTGAGCAGCGTCAGCGCGAGCAGCGCCCGCAGGCCCGCCGCCAGCAGACGGCCGGTGTTCACAAGGGTCTGGTTCATGTCGTCAGCCGATCCCGGGAATCAGGGAGATGATCAGGTCGATGAGCTTGATCCCGACGAAGGGCGCGATGAGCCCGCCGAGGCCGTAGACGGCGAGGTTGCGGCGGAGCATCCGGTCCG
Organism: Streptomyces sp. NPDC001204; assembly: GCF_053598035.1. Taxonomy (NCBI): domain Bacteria; kingdom Bacillati; phylum Actinomycetota; class Actinomycetes; order Kitasatosporales; family Streptomycetaceae; genus Streptomyces; species Streptomyces sp. NPDC001204. Next base: position 143,431 of record NZ_JBSFJL010000017.1, read on the forward strand.
CGCTCGTCGGCCGGTAGCGCACCCCCCGCAGGGCGAGCGGCACCAGCGCGATGATGACCAGCGCGTTGAAGACGACCGCGGACAGGATCGCCGAGTCCGGCGAGGACAGCCGCATGATGTTCAGCTTGTCCAGGCCCGGGTAGACCGCGGCGAACAGGGCCGGGATGATCGCGAAGTACTTCGCCACGTCGTTGGCGATGGAGAACGTCGTGAGCGCGCCACGGGTGATCAGGAGCTGCTTGCCGATCTCGACGATCTCGATCAGCTTGGTCGGGTCGGAGTCGAGGTCGACCATGTTGCCGGCCTCCTTGGCGGCCGACGTACCGGTGTTCATCGCCACGCCGACGTCGGCCTGGGCCAGCGCGGGCGCGTCGTTGGTGCCGTCACCGGTCATCGCGACCAGCTTGCCGCCGCTCTGCTCCCGCCTGATCAGCGCCATCTTGTCCTCGGGCGTGGCCTCGGCGAGGAAGTCGTCGACACCGGCCTCGTCCGCGATCGCCCGGGCGGTCAGCGGATTGTCGCCCGTGATCATGACGGTTTTGATGCCCATCCGGCGCAGTTCGGCGAAGCGTTCCCGCATACCGTCCTTGACCACGTCCTTGAGGTGGACGACGCCCAGGACCCGGGCGCCGTCCTGGTCGTGCACGGCGACCAGCAGCGGTGTGCCGCCTGCCGCGGAAATCTCCTTCGAGAGGCGGTCGGCGTCCTCGGCGATCCGCCCGTCCTGCTCCTCGACCCAGGCGATGACGGACCCGGTCGCGCCCTTGCGGATCCTGCGGCCGTCCACGTCCACGCCGGACATCCGGGTCTGGGCGGTGAACGCGACCCACTCGGCTCCGGCGAGTTCGCCCTGGTGCCGCTCGCGCAGCCCGTACTTCTCCTTGGCCAGCACCACCACGGAGCGGCCCTCGGGCGTCTCGTCGGCCAGCGAGGAGAGCTGGGCGGCGTCCGCCAGTTCGGCGGCGGTGGTACCGCGCACCGGTACGAACTCCGCGGCTCTGCGGTTGCCGAGGGTGATCGTGCCGGTCTTGTCCAGGAGCAGCGTCGACACGTCGCCGGCGGCCTCCACCGCCCGTCCCGACATCGCCAGCACATTGCGCTGGACCAGCCGGTCCATGCCGGCGATGCCGATGGCCGACAGCAGCGCGCCGATCGTCGTCGGGATCAGGCAGACCAGCAGCGCGACCAGCACCACCATGGTCAGGTGCGTGCCCGCGTAGTCGGCGAACGGCGGCAGTGTGGCGCAGGCGAGGAGGAAGACGATCGTCAGTGAGGCGAGCAGGATGTTCAGCGCGATCTCGTTGGGCGTCTTCTGCCGGGCGGCGCCCTCGACGAGGCCGATCATCCGGTCGATGAAGGTCTCGCCGGGCTTGGTGGTGATCTTGATGACGATACGGTCGGACAGCACCCTGGTGCCGCCGGTCACCGCGGACCGGTCGCCACCGGACTCGCGGATCACCGGCGCCGACTCCCCGGTGATGGCCGACTCGTCGACCGAGGCGACGCCCTCGACGACGTCCCCGTCGCCGGGGATGACGTCGCCCGCCTCGCACACGACGAGGTCGCCGACGTGCAGTTCGGTGCCGGGGACCTCGGTCCCGTCCAACCGGTGCGCCACGGTGTCGGTCTTGGCCCGCCGCAGGGTCTCCGCCTGCGCCTTGCCGCGGCCCTCGGCGACCGCCTCGGCGAGGTTGGCGAAGAGGACGGTCAGCCACAGCCAGGCGCTGATCGCCCAGCCGAACCAGTCACCCGGCCTGGTGAGGGAGAAAGCGGTGGTCAGCAGCGAGCCGATCCACACCACGAACATCACCGGTGACTTGACCATGACCCGCGGATCGAGCTTGCGGACGGCGTCGGGCAGCGACTTGACCAACTGCCGGGCGTCGAAGAGACCGGCACCGACCCGGCTCCGGCCGGACGGGTGCCCGGTGGGCACGTCGCTGTGAGGTGCCCGGGTCCTGGTGACTGCGGACATGGAGTCCTCGTGGTTCTGTGCGGAGGTGGTCATCACGCCAGCCCCTCGGCGAGCGGGCCCAGTGCGAGGGCCGGGAAGTACGTCAGACCGACGACGATCAGGACGGCGCCCACCAACATGCCGGTGAACAGCGGCTTCTCGGTGCGCAGGGTGCCCGCGGTGACCGGCACCGGCTGCTGCGCGGCCAGGGAGCCGGCCAGGGCGAGGACGAACACCATGGGCAGGAAGCGGCCGAGCAGCATGGCGAGCCCGGTCGTGGTGTTGAACCAGTCGGTGTTGGCGTTCAGTCCGGCGAAGGCCGAGCCGTTGTTGTTCGCAGCCGAGGTGTAGGCGTAGAGCACTTCGGAGAATCCGTGCGCGCCCGGGTTGAGCGCCGAGTGCGGCGGGGCCGGCAGGGCCATCGAGAAGGCGCTGAACACCAGCACCAGCGCCGGGGTGATCAGGATGTAGACGGCGGCCAGCTTGATCTCCCGGGAGCCGATCTTCCTGCCCAGGTACTCGGGTGTGCGCCCGACCATGAGACCGGCGATGAAGACCGCGATGACGGCCATGATCAGGATGCCGTACAGGCCGGAGCCGACTCCGCCGGGCGCGATCTCGCCGAGCATCATGCCGAGCATCGCGATCCCGCCGCCGAACCCGGTGAGCGAGGAGTGCGCGGCGTCGACGGCGCCGGTCGAGGTGAGCGTGGTCGACGCCGCGAAGATCGAGGAGGCGCCGATGCCGAACCTGACCTCCTTGCCCTCCATCGCGCCGCCCGCGATCCGCAGCGCGCCCTCGTGGTGGGCGAACTCGGTCCACATCATCAGGGAGACGAAGGCGAGCCAGATGGTGGCCATCGCCGCGAGGATCGCGTAGCCCTGCCGGACCGAGCCGACCATGAGTCCGAACGTCCGGGTCAGCGCGAAGGGGATCACCAGGATCAGGAAGATCTCGAAGAGGTTGGAGAACGGGGTCGGGTTCTCGAAGGGGTGGGCGCTGTTGGCGTTGAAGTAGCCGCCGCCGTTGGTGCCCAGTTCCTTGATGGCCTCCTGGGAGGCCACCGCGCCGCCGTTCCACTGCTGCGGGCCGCCGAGGAACTGGCCGACCTCGTGGATCCCGGAAAAGTTCTGGATCACACCGCAGGCCACCAGCACGACGGCGGCGACCGCGGCCAGCGGGAGGAGGATGCGCACGGTGCCGCGCACCAGATCGGCCCAGAAGTTGCCCAGTTCGCCGGTGCGGATGGGTGTCCCCCCTGCTCGGGCGGAGCCGAGAGCTCGGGGGTGGGCGAAGCCGCGTATCAGGGCCACGGCCACCGCCATGCCGACGGCGGCGGAGGCGAAGTTCTGCACGGCGAGACCGGCGGTCTGCACCACGTGCCCCATGGTCTGCTCGCCGGAGTACGACTGCCAGTTGGTGTTGGTGACGAAGGACGCGGCGGTGTTGAAGGCCTGGGCGGGGCCGACGGACCGGAAGCCGAGCGAGAGCGGCAGCACGCCCTGGATCCGCTGGAGCAGGTACAGGAAGAGGACACCGGCGAGGGAGAAGGCGAGCACGGCGCGCATGTACGCGGGCCAGCGCATCTCCGCGTCCGGATCGGCGCCGACGGCCCGGTAGATCCATCTCTCGACCCGCAAGTGGCGCTGCGAGCGGTAGACGCCGGCCATGTAGGTGCCGAGCGGTGCGTAGGCGAGCGCCAGTGCGGCCATGAGAGCGAGCAGCTGGAGGACTCCGGCGAGTACGGGACTCATGACGCTGCTCAGAACCTCTCCGGGAAGATCAGGGCGAGGACGAGATAGCCCAGCAGGACGACGGCCACGACCAGGCCGACGACGTTCTCGGCGGTCACAGCTTCGTCACCCCCCTGACGGCGAGGGCCACGAGCGCGAACACCGCGAGCGTGATGACGACGAAGGCCACATCGGCCATCGCGAGCTCCTGGAATGAGAGACGAAAGGACATCGACGATTCGAGGAAACGACCTCCTCTGCTCGATTCCGACCACCGTTGACGGCTCCCATACGGCGGCACACCCACCCTTGACGGACCCCTGACGACGCGCCACCCGGCCGCGTCGGCGGAGTGGTGTCAAGAACCGGCCCGGGCGCGTCAGGGGCGTGTCAAGGGCAGGTGCCGAAGCCCTCGGGGGGCTCTAACGTCGAGCACATGGGACACCGCGACGACGAGCGAGCCGGCACCCATCCGGTGCCGCGGGAACCCGGCCGTAAGGCCCGCACCCATCCGTGGGCGCGGGAACTGCGCACCTCGGTCGGCTGCTCCGTGGCGCTGCTCGCCCTGCTGCTCCTGATCGACTGGGGCACCGGCAGCCTCACCTGGTGGCGCGGGGTGCTCTGGTTCACGCTCTCCGTGCTGCTCTTCGTGGTGCTGTGCCCGCCCCGCGTCCGCGCCGGCCGGGGCTGGATCGCCTCTCGGTCGCTGCTGCGCAGCCGCCTGGTCCGTACCGATCTGCTGGTGTCGGTGCGCGCGGTCGACGGTGTCTGCCGGCGGCTGGTGCTGCTGGACTCCCTCGGCGGGCGGGTGGAGCTGGATCCCGAGGTCCTGGTGGACCATCCCGACGTCTGGTACCGCCTCGACGAGGACGCCCGGCACTGTGTGGCGGCGGGCAGGCTCCAGTGCGGGACGGACGAGCTGCGTGACATCTCCGAGCAGGTGGACCGGGAGACCGCTCTGGCGGTGTTCCGGGTCTCGGGACTGGAGTCATGACGCTGGGTGTCCACCCCGGGCTCAGCCACCGGGTCTCCCCCGGACGGCCGAAGGCGCTGTGAAAGCCGCGTGTCCGCTGGTCATGAAGTGACGTCTGGGTCGTCATAGCCGCTTTTGCCAGAAGATTGACGTCTGCTCACCCGGGTACTCGTGAGCCCCTGCGTTACTCTCCGCATACGTTGGTGACCCGTCCGCGTGACGGCCCGGTCCGCACGCGAGCCACACCTCAGGAGCAGGGGCATGGCGACCACCGAGCACCCTCCCAGTCGTCTGCGCGCCTGGATGCTGGAGGGCCTGTCCGACATGGGCAAGGGCATTCAGCAGGCCCCGCACGCCCTGCCGGAGCCCCCGCACAAGGGACAGCGGTGGTGGAGGGTGATGTGCCTGACCGGCGTGGACTACTTCTCGACGCTCGGATACCAGCCGGGCATCGCGGCGCTCGCGGCCGGACTGCTGTCGCCGATCGCCACCCTCGTGCTGGTGCTCGTCACCCTCGCGGGTGCCCTGCCGGTGTACCGCAGGGTGGCGGCGGAGAGCCCGCACGGCGCGGGCTCGATCGCGATGCTGGAGCGGCTGCTGTCGTTCTGGCAGGGCAAGCTGTTCGTGCTGACCCTGCTCGGCTTCGCCGCCACCGACTTCCTGATCACCATGACGCTGTCCGCCGCGGACGCCTCGACCCACCTGGTGGAGAACCCGCATCTGACGGCCGCGCTGCACAGCCACCAGATGCTGATCACGCTCCTGCTCATCGCGCTGCTCGGCGCGGTCTTCCTCAAGGGCTTCGTGGAGGCGATCGGCGTCGCCTTCGCCCTGGTCGGGGTCTATCTCGCGCTGAACGCCGTCGTGGTGGTCGTCGGTCTGGGGCACGTCCTGACCGCCGGTCATGTGGTCACCGACTGGACCGGCGCGCTGACCGCCCAGCACGGCAACGTCTTCCTCATGGTCGGCGTGGCCCTGCTCGTCTTCCCCAAGCTGGCGCTCGGCCTGTCCGGCTTCGAGACCGGTGTCGCCGTCATGCCGCACGTGCGGGGCAACCCGGACGACACCGAGGAACGGCCCACCGGCCGGATCCGGGACACCAGGAAGCTGCTCACCACGGCCGCGCTGATCATGAGCTGCTTCCTGATCGCCACCAGCTTCATCACCACGCTGCTGATCCCGGCGCCGGAGTTCAGGGCCGGCGGCCAGGCCAACGGCCGTGCCCTGGCCTATCTGGCGCACGAGTACCTCGGCAACACCTTCGGCACGGTCTACGACGTCTCGACCATCCTGATCCTGTGGTTCGCGGGCGCCTCCGCGATGGCCGGGCTGCTCAACCTGATGCCGAGGTACCTGCCCCGCTACGGAATGGCCCCGCACTGGGCGCGGGCGGTCCGCCCGATGGTCATCGTCTTCACTCTGATCGGCTTCCTGGTCACCTGGATCTTCGACGCCAACGTCGACAAGCAGGGCGGCGCGTACGCCACGGGCGTGCTCGTGCTGATCAGCTCCGCGGCGATCGCGGTGACCATCGCCGCCCGCAGGGCCGGCCAGCGCAAATGGACCATCGCGTTCGGGGTCATCTCGGCCGTGTTCCTCTACACGACCGTCGTCAATGTCATCGAGCGTCCCGACGGTGTGAAGATCGGCGCCTGCTTCATCGCGGGGATCATCCTGGTCTCGCTGCTGTCGCGGCTCGCGCGTTCCTTCGAGCTGCGGGTGACGAGCGTGACGCTGGACGGCATGGCGGAACGCTTCGTCAGAGACATCGCCAGCCGCAAGATCCGGTTCATCGCCAAGGAGCCCGAACGGCAGGACAAGTCCGAGTACCGCGACAAGATCGAGCAGATCCGCAGCGACAGCGACATCCCGCCCACGGAGGACTTCGTCTTCGTCGAGGTGACGGTCACCGACCCCTCGGAGTTCGAGGCCGGCCTGACCGTGCACGGCGAGGTCAGGCACGACCGCTACCGCGTGCTGGCCCTGGAGTCCGCGTCCGTCCCGAACGCCCTGGCCGCGCTCCTCCTCCACGTCCGGGAGATGACCGGCCGCACCCCGCACATCTACTTCGAGTGGACCGAGGGCAACCCGTTCGCCAACTTCCTGCGCTTCTTCCTCTTCGGCCAGGGCGAGGTCGCGCCGGTCACACGCGAGGTGCTGCGCGAGGCGGAGCCGGACCGCACCAAGCGGCCGCGGGTGCACACCGGCTGAGCCGTGCCCGCGAACGGCCCACCCCCAGGTCGGCCCCGCGCCGCCCGCGGCCCTATCGTGACCGGCATGCAGTCCTACACGATCGGGCAGGCGGCCCGGCTGCTGGGCGTCAGCCCGGACACCGCGCGCCGCTGGGCGGACGCGGGCCGGATGGCCACCCACCGCGACGACAGCGGACGCCGGCTCATCGACGGCCGGGACCTCGCCGCGTTCTCGGTCGAGCTGGCCCGGACCGGCGGCGGCGAGGAGGGCCCCTCGTACACGTCGGCCCGCAACGCCTTCGCCGGCATCGTGACCGCCATCAAACTCGGCGACGTCGCCGCCCAGGTCGAGATCCAGGCCGGACCGCACCGCCTGGTCTCCCTGCTGACCCGGGAGGCCGTGGAGGAACTGGGCCTGGAGGTCGGCATGGAGGCCACCGCCCGCGTGAAGTCGACGAACGTGCACATCGACCGCACGTAGCCGAACGCACTCACCCCCGGGCACGCGCGCGATAGCCGCCGTCCACGCGTATCGCCCGGACACCGCTGACGTACCGCGCGCCGCAGCGGTCCTGCGGCAGGACCAGCTGGGGGCCGGCGCCGTCGAGCCGGGCGCCGTCGATGGTCACCGCGAGCAGGACCGGAGCGTCGGCGAAGTCGGGATCGATCTCGGCCCACGACAGCAGCGCGTGATGCCCGTCGGCGGCCGTGACCGCGATCAGGAAGCGCAGCCGGTCCTTGCGCCGGGCCGGGTCGAAACCGGGCCCCGCCGCGGAGAGCACGTCGTACAGGCGCGGTCCGGTGAACCGGTGGTGCTGCACTCCGCTGGTGGCGCAGTCGAAGGCGACTCCCACCCCGTGCTGCGGCCACCCGAGCAGATCCCGCACGGTCAGCCGGGCCGGGCGGGCGAGGTCGCCGGTCAGGTCGAGCTCCGCGAGCGTCACGGGCACCACCTCCTGAGTGTCCGTACCCGAACGACCGCCTCGTACAAACGCACATGCAAGCCGTGCGTCACGCTTCGCCAGCTCATGCGATGCAACAGGGCCCTTACACCTGGCAATTGCGGCAGTATGATCGCGGCACGACCATATGAGCGGTCGTGGCAGGGCGCGACAGCTTCTTCCGTGCAGAGCCAGAGGAGTAGAACCGTGATGACCCGTTCCACGCGACGGACCAGGATGCTGAAGTCGGGAGTTGCGGGGGCCGCGGCGTTGCTGGCTCTCAGCGCCTGTTCCTCCTCGTCCTCCGACGGTTCGTCCTCGGCCGGGTCCGGCACCTCGGCGTCCGCCGCGCCGAAGCTGTCCGGCACCGTGACCGTCTTCGCCGCCGCCTCGCTGAAGGAGAGCTTCACCACGCTCGGCAAGCAGTTCGAGCAGCAGCACCCGGGCACCAAGGTCACCTTCAACTTCGGCGGCAGCGACAGCCTCGCCGCGAGCATCACCTCCGGTGCCCCCGCCGACGTGTTCGCCGCCGCCAGCGCCAAGACCATGGCGATCGTGACGGACAAGAAGGACGCGGCCGGCACCCCGGTCACCTTCGTCCGCAACCAGCTCGAGATCGCGACCGCGCCGGGCAACCCGGACAAGATCTCCTCGCTGAAGGACCTCACCAGGTCCGGCCTGAAGGTCGTCCTGTGCGACAAGACCGTGCCCTGCGGCGCCGCCGCCCAGAAGGTGCTGGACGCGAGCCGGCTCAAGCTGACCCCGGTCTCCTACGAGCAGGACGTCAAGAGCGCCCTGACCAAGGTCGAGCTGAAGGAGGCCGACGCGGCCCTCGTCTACAAGACCGACGTGAAGGCCGCCGCCGGCAGGGTCCAGGGCGTGGAGTTCCCCGAGTCGGCCGAGGCCGTCAACGACTACCCGATCACCCTGCTCAAGAACGCGCCCAACGCCACCGCGGCCAAGGCGTTCGTCGAGCTGGTGACGTCGGCGGAGGGCCAGGAGGTCCTGACCGGGGCCGGGTTCCTGAAGCCGTGACCGAGATCGACGAGGCCCGCGCCGTGACCCGGAAGAACGGGTCGCGGCGCGGCCGCGCGCTCGGCGGGGCGCCGCTGCCCCTGCTGGTGCCCGCCCTGGTCGGCCTGGCGTTCCTGCTGCTGCCGCTGATCGCGCTGCTGATCCGGGCCCCCTGGCGCAGCCTGCCGGACCAGCTGACCAGCGCCGAGGTGTGGCAGGCACTCCAGTTGTCCCTGGTCAGCGCCACCGCCGCCACCGCCGTCAGCCTGGTGCTCGGTGTCCCGCTGGCCTGGCTGCTGGCCCGTACCGACTTCCCCGGACGTGGATTCGTCCGGGCGCTGGTGACGCTGCCGCTCGTGCTGCCCCCGGTCGTGGGCGGTGTGGCCCTGCTGCTGGCCTTGGGGCGCAACGGTGTCGTCGGGCAGTGGCTGGACTCCTGGTTCGGAATCACACTGCCGTTCACCACGGCCGGAGTCGTGGTCGCGGAGGCGTTCGTGGCCATGCCGTTCCTCGTGATCAGCGTCGAGGGCACGCTGCGGGCCGCCGACCCGCGCTACGAGGAGGCGGCCACCACGCTGGGCGCCTCCCGTTTCACCGCGTTCCGCCGGGTCACCCTGCCGCTGATCGCGCCGGGCATCGCCGCGGGCGCCGTGCTCGCCTGGGCGCGGGCGCTCGGCGAGTTCGGCGCGACGATCACCTTCGCCGGCAACTTCCCCGGCCGTACGCAGACCATGCCGCTGGCCGTCTACCTGGCCCTGCAGAACGACCCGGCGGCGGCGATCGCCCTGAGCCTGGTGCTGCTCGCGGTGTCGATCGCCGTACTGGCGGGTCTGCGGGACCGTTGGATGACGGCCTCCTGATGAATCCGCCGCCGATCCCGACCCGCCCCGTATCCAGGACGTTCATCTCATGACCGACATCGAACGGACCACCGCCGGCGTGCGTGCCGAGGGCGCGCCCGGGGAGGGCCTGGACGCCCGCCTCGTCGTCGACCGCGACGGCTTCCGCCTCGACGTCCCGCTCACCGCCGCCCCCGGCGACGTGGTGGCGCTGCTCGGCCCGAACGGCGCCGGGAAGACGACGGCTCTGCGCGCGCTGGCGGGCCTGGTCCCGCTCGCCGGCGGCCATCTGCGCCTGGACGGCGCCGCGCTGGACCGCACACCGCCCGAGGCACGCCCGGTCGGCGTGGTCTTCCAGGACTACCTGCTGTTCCCGCACCTGTCGGCCCTGGACAACGTGGCGTTCGGGCCGCGCTGCCGGGGCGCGTCGAAGGCCGAGGCCCGGGCGCAGGCAGCGCGGTGGCTGGACCGGATGGGGCTGGCCGACCACACGGGGGCCAAGCCCCGCCGTCTCTCCGGCGGCCAGGCGCAGCGCGTGGCGCTGGCCCGCGCCCTGGCCACCGGGCCCCGGCTGCTGCTGCTCGACGAACCGCTCGCCGCGCTCGACGCCCGTACCCGGTTGGAGGTCCGCGCCCAGCTGCGCCGGCACCTCGCCGAGTTCGAGGCCGTCGCCGTCCTGGTCACCCACGACCCGCTGGACGCGATGGTGCTGGCCGACCGGCTCGTCGTCGTCGAGCACGGCCGTGTCGTCCAGGAGGGCACCCCGTCGGAGATCGCCCGCCGTCCGCGCACCGACTACGTCGCACAGCTCGTGGGCCTGAACCTCTACCGCGGGGAGGCCGAGGGCCACACCGTCCGCCTCGCGACCGGTCCCGCCGTCACCACCACCGAGGACCTGACGGGAGCGGTCTTCGTGGCCTTCCCGCCGAGTGCGGTCACCCTCCACCGGGACCGCCCCTCGAGCTCCAGCGCGCGCAACCTGTGGCGCTGCGAGGTCGCCGGCCTGGAGACCCACGGCGACCAGATCCGCGCCGACCTGACCGGCGAACTCGCCCTCACCGCGGACCTGACCACGGTCGCGGCCGCCGAGCTGGACCTGCACCCGGGCGCGGCGGTCTGGGCGAGCGTCAAGGCGACGCAGACCCACGCCTACCCGGCCTGAGGCACCGGCCGCCCTACGGTGGGTGATCACCACATCCGCCACCCACCGCGAGGCACGCCCATGAGCCTGAGCATGCGCAACCAGTTGCCCGGCACGGTCACCACCGTCACCCCCGGCGAGGCCATGGCCCTCGTTCACGTGCGACTGGACGGAGGCGGACAGCTCACGTCCGCGATCACCAGGGACGCCGTCGAGGACCTGCGCCTGACCGAGGGCAGCGCCGTACGCGCCCTGGTGAAGTCGACGGAGGTGTCCCTGGCCACCGGGCCGGTCGAGGGCCTGTCGATCCGCAACCGGCTGCCGGGCACCGTCACCGGGATCGCCCTCGGCGCGGCCATGGCGTCCGTCCGGGTCGAGGTGGAGGGCGGCGAGCTGACCGCCGCGATCACCAGGGACGCCGCCACGGAACTCGGCCTGGCGGCGGGCACACACGTCACCGCCCTGATCAAGTCGACCGAGGTCGCCCTGGCCACCGTGTGACACGGCTGGGGGTCTTTCGTTCGGATCACCCGGGCATGATCCGAACGCAAGAAAACCCAGGGCTCCCGCCCGGGTCGGACGGGAGCCCGTGAGCCGCTCGATCAGTCCTCGTACGCGTCCAGCGGCGGGCAGGAGCAGACGAGGTTGCGGTCGCCGAAGGCCTGGTCGATGCGGCGCACCGGCGGCCAGTACTTGTCGGCCACCGAGACCCCGGCCGGGAAGACGGCCTCCTCACGGGTGTAGCCGTGCTGCCACTCCCCGCCGAGCGCGGCGGCGGTGTGCGGGGCGCCGTGCAGCGGGTTGTCGTCCGCGGGCCACTGGCCGGAACCGACCTTCTCGATCTCGGCGCGGATCGCGATCATCGCATCGCAGAACCGGTCCAGCTCGGCCAGGTCCTCGGACTCGGTCGGCTCGATCATCAGCGTGCCGGCCACCGGGAACGACATCGTCGGCGCGTGGAAGCCGTAGTCGATCAGCCGCTTGGCCACGTCGTCCACGGTCACCCCGGTCGCCTTGGTCAGCGGGCGCAGGTCGATGATGCACTCGTGGGCGACCAGGCCGCCGGGACCGGTGTAGAGCACCGGGTAGTGCGGCTCGAGGCGCTTGGCGACGTAGTTGGCGCTGAGCACGGCGACCTGCGTGGCCCGCTTGAGGCCCTCGCCGCCCATCAGGCGGACGTAGGCCCAGGAGATCGGCAGGATGCCGGCCGAGCCCCACGGCGCGGCCGAGATCGGACCGACTCCGGTCTCCGGGCCGGCGTCGGGCTGGAGCGGGTGGTTGGGCAGGTACGGCGCCAGGTGGGCGCGCACGCCGACCGGGCCGACGCCGGGACCGCCGCCGCCGTGCGGGATGCAGAACGTCTTGTGCAGGTTCAGGTGGGAGACGTCGCCGCCGAAGTGACCCGGCTTGGCGAGGCCCACCAGGGCGTTGAGGTTGGCGCCGTCGACGTACACCTGGCCGCCGGCCTCGTGGACCTGCGCGCAGATGTCGGCGACGTGCTCCTCGAACACGCCGTGCGTGGACGGGTAGGTGATCATCAGCACGGCCAGCTGCTCGCGGTACTGCTCGATCTTCGCCCGCAGGTCCTCGACGTCGACCTCGCCGTCCTCGGCGGTCTTGACGACGACGACCTTCATTCCGGCCATCACGGCGCTGGCGGCGTTGGTGCCGTGCGCGGAGGACGGGATGAGGCAGATGGTGCGCTGCTCGTCGCCGTTGGCACGGTGGTAGCCGCGCACGGCGAGCAGACCGGCCAGCTCGCCCTGGGAACCGGCGTTCGGCTGAAGGGAGACCTTGTCGTAGCCGGTGACCTCGGCGAGACGTTCCTCCAGCTCGCGGATGAGGGTGAGGTAGCCCTGCGCCTGCTCGGCGGGAACGAAGGGGTGCAGCTGCCCGAACTCCGGCCAGGTGACCGGCTCCATCTCGGTCGTCGCGTTGAGCTTCATGGTGCACGAGCCCAGCGGGATCATGCCGCGGTCGAGGGCGTAGTCGCGGTCGGCCAGCCGGCGCAGGTAACGCAGCATCGCGGTCTCGGACCGGTACTGGTGGAAGACGGGGTGGGTGAGGTAGGCGTCGTCGCGCAGCAGCGCCCCGGGCAGCGCGTCCTCGGCGGCCGCGTCCAGCGCCTCGATGTCGCCCCCGACGCCGAAGGCGGCCCACACGGCGCGCAGCCGGTCCCGGGTGGTGGTCTCGTCGCAGGCGAGCGAGACGTGGTCGGCGTCGACCAGGCGCAGGTTCACGCCGCCCTCGCGGGCCGCGGCGACGACCTCGGCGGCACGCCCCTCCGCCTTGACGGTCAGCGTGTCGAAGTACGCGCCGTGCACGATCTCGAAGCCGCCGGCCTCGAGGCCCTCGGCGAGGACCGTGGCATAGCGGTGGGTGCGCAGAGCGATGTCCCGCAGGCCCTCGGGGCCGTGGTAGACCGCGTACATGCCGGCCATGACGGCGAGCAGCACCTGGGCGGTGCAGATGTTGCTGGTGGCCTTCTCGCGGCGGATGTGCTGCTCACGGGTCTGCAGGGCGAGGCGGTAGGCCTTGTTGCCGTCGGCGTCGACGGAGACACCGACCAGGCGGCCGGGCAGGCTGCGCGCGAACTTCTCGTGCACCGCCATGTAGCCGGCGTGCGGGCCGCCGAAGCCCATCGGCACGCCGAAGCGCTGGGTGGTGCCGACGGCGATGTCCGCGCCCAGCTCGCCGGGCGACTTCAGCAGGGTGAGCGCGAGCAGGTCGGCGGCGACGGTGACCAGGGCGCCCAGCTCGTGCGCCTGGTCGATGACGGGCTTGAGGTCGCGCACGGCGCCGGAGGTGCCCGGGTACTGGAGGAGCACACCGTTGATCTCGCGCTCGGCGATCTCGGCGGGGATGCCCGCGCCGAGGTCGGCGACGACGACCTCGACGCCGGTCGGCTCGGCGCGGGTCTCGATGACGGCGATGGTCTGCGGCAGCGCGTCCGCGTCGACCAGGAACAGGCCCTTCTTGTTCTTGCCCATGCGCCGGGACAGCGCCATGGCCTCGGCGGCGGCGGTGCCCTCGTCGAGCAGCGACGCGCCGGAGGTCGGCAGACCGGTCAGTTCGGCGACCACGGTCTGGAAGTTCAGCAGCGCCTCCAGCCGGCCCTGGGAGATCTCCGGCTGGTAGGGGGTGTAGGCGGTGTACCAGGCCGGGTTCTCCATGACGTTGCGCAGGATGACCGGCGGGGTGAAGGTCCCGTAGTAGCCGAGTCCGATCATCGAGCCGAGGACCTGGTTGCGGTCGGCCAGGGAGCGCAGCTCGGCCAGCACCTCGGCCTCGGTGCGGGCGCCGGGCAGGTCGAGCGCGTCGGCGTTCTTGATCACATCGGGCACCGCGGCGGCGGTGAGCTCGTCGAGCGAGCCGTAGCCGACCTGCGCGAGCATCTTGGCCCGCGCCTCCTGGTCGGGCCCGATGTGGCGCTGTTCGAAGGGGATGCCCTGTTCGAGCTCGGAGAGCGGAATGCGCTGGGCGGTCATTGCGGAGGCCTCCTGGTCTGACACGACCTTCGAGGGACACCACGGCACAGGTGCCCCGACGGCCTCCCCCTCTGTCATCTCAACCTGAGAGTTTCACCGGGCCGCCCGAGGGGCTCCCGGTTTTCACCGTCGGTGAGAGCGGAAGCCGTCGACACCCGCTCTGCTTTCCAGAGTGACCTCGTCCGTGCGGTACGTGGGCCTGAGAGATTCCGGGGAGGATTTGCTCCTTCGGCGCCCCCGGTGGTACCGGAGGGCTCTCCCGCACGGGGTCAGCAGCCGGTGCCAGCCTACCAGCGGGGCAGCCGCACGGGTCTTCGAGTGGCCGCCTTGCTGAATGTGCTCTTTTGTAGTGGTTACGGATGAGTTGCGACCACGTGGAGGGACCAGTGCAGACGGAGATCGATCCGCGCAACCTGATCGGCCGCAAGGCGTTCGACCGCAGCGGCCACAAGATCGGCACGGTGGACGAGGTCTACCTCGACGACGCGACCGGTGTGCCGGAGTGGGCGGCCATACGCACCGGCTTGTTCTCCCGGGACGCCTTCGTCCCCCTGGAACCCAGCGAACTGGTCGAAGGCGCCCTGCACGTCCCCTTCGACCGCGCACTGATCAAGGAGGCCCCCGACTTCGGCGTGGGCCGCCATCTGTCCCCCGAGCAGGAACTGCAGCTCTACCACCACTACGGCCTCGACGTGGCCCCTCCACCGACCGTTCCGGACCACCACTTCGGCAAGCTGGCAGGCTCCGGCTCGGGTCCGGACGAAGGCTGAGCCTGAGGAACCGGCGGGACGGGAGGAACCAGAGGAACCAGAGGGAGGGGTTCGGCCGGTTCCAGGTCCGGGTCGTCCATGAGGAGGGTGCGAACCCGGCCCGGCGCGGAGTCAGGAGTCTCGAAGCGCACGGTGACGCGGCCGAGGCCGCTGCCCTGTACCCATCCGTGGCCGTACTCGGCGTGCCGTACGTCGTGGCCCGCCGGCCACCGCCGCTCGGTGGGTGCCGGCTGCCGCTCGGCGGGTTCCTCCGGCCGCTCCTCGGCCGGGCTCTGCGCCTGCGCGCCCGCGGCCTGCGCGAACAGGTCCTCCTGGGTGTAGTCGGCGAGCCCGGACACGCCCACGCCGAGCAGCCGTACGCCGCCCGTGGTGTCCACGGAGTCCAGCAGCCGGGCGGCCGCCTCCCGTATCACCGCGGAGTCGTCGGTGGGCCCGCGCAGGGTCTCGGAGCGGGTCAGGGTGGAGAAGTCGTAGCGGCGCACCTTCAGCACGATGGTGCGCCCCGAAAGACCGGCCCCGCGCAGCCTCCCCACGCACCGGTCGGCGAGCCGCTGCACCTCCAGAGCCACCCGGAGGCGGTCGTGGATGTCCACGTCGTAGGTGTCCTCGACGGACACCGACTTCGTCTCGCGCTCGGCGACGACGGGACGGTCGTCCTGGGCCAGCGCCATCGCGTACAGCGCGTGCCCGTGCGCCTTGCCGAGCAGCCGTACGAGCTCGTCCTCGCCGGCCTCGGCGATCTCCTCGACGGTGTGGATCCCGGCCCGCCGCAGATGGTCGCCCGTGGCCGGGCCCACGCCCGGCAGGGTCCGCACGGACAGCGGACCGAGCAGGGCCCGCTCGGTGCCGGGCTCGATGAGCACCAGGCCGTCGGGCTTGGCCTGCTCGGAGCCGATCTTGGCGAGCATCTTGGAGGCGGCGAGCCCCACGGACCCCGTGAGCCCCGTGACGGCCCGGATATCGGCACGCAGCCTCGCCCCCGCCAGCCGGGCTGATTCCGCGTCCCTGGCGGCTCCCCCGGCCTCCAGGTCCACGAACGCCTCGTCCAGGCTCAGCGGCTCCACCAGCGGCGACAGCGCCCGCAGCAGGCCCATCACCCGCTCGCTGATGGAGCGGTAGAAGGAGAAGCGCGGCACGAGGTACGCGGCGTTCGGCGCCAGCCGCCGCGCCTGGGCCATCGGCATCGCGGAGTGGACGCCGAAGACGCGCGCCTCGTACGACGCCGTGGCCACCACGCCGCGCGGTCCCAGCCCGCCCACGACCACGGCCTTCCCGCGCAGGCTCGGCTTGGACGCCTGCTCCGCGGAGGCGAAGAAGGCATCCATGTCGAGATGGAGGATCGTGGGTGCGGTTCTCACATCTACGATGCTGCACCACGCCACTGACAACGCACCGGTTCCGGCGGCACCCGTACGGCCTCTCGAAGCCGGTCCGGGGGCCGAGCGGGCTGATCGGGCCCATGGGGGCCAGGTCAGTGGCCGCAACGACCGGAGCCGGCCGAGGGGGCGCTCAGACGGCCCGGTTGCGCCGCCGGGCGAGTTCGTCGCCCGGATTGTGCCCCACGAGCGTCTCCCCGGTGTCGATGCGCTCACCGTGCAGCTGCGACAGCGCGCTCTCCACATCGCGCCACACCACGCCGACGGCGATGCCGAAGATTCCCTGGCCCCCCTGGAGCAGTGCGTGCACCTCGTCGGGCGACGTGCACTCGTACACCGTGGCACCGTCGCTCATCAGCGTCATCCGCTCCAGGTCACGCAGACCGCACTCGCGCAGGTGCTGGACGGCGCTACGGATGTTCTGCAGCGACACGCCGGTGTCGAGGAACCTCTTGACGATCTTCAGGACGACGACGTCCCGGAAGCTGTAGAGACGTTGAGTGCCGGACCCGTGGGCGGGACGCACGCTCGGCTCGACCAGCCCGGTGCGCGCCCAGTAGTCCAGTTGCCGGTAGGTGATGCCGGCGGCCGCGCAGGCCGTCGGACCGCGGTAGCCGATCTGCTCGGTAGCCATGGCCGCCGCCCCTCCGCTGCTCGGCACCGCCGTCGGTCGCTGCGGAGCACGACCGGCCACGCCCCCTCCAGGGGGATACCCCCCGCTCGGTCGGAGCCGAGAGCTCGGGGGAGGGTACGGACCGCTTCCCCCGGCATTGCGTCCGGGGGCACCCCCAGCCGTACCGTCGCCGCTGCTTCTCACGCCGACCTCCGTCCTTGACCTGCCTCCTCGACGGTAGGCAGTCACCAGGGGTGCGTCAACGATCGCCACACTCGGCACGCCGAGTGATAATCACCCTAAGAGTGGTTTCGCGTACCCCATCGCCGGGAAAGGCTATCCGAATGCCTCGGGGGGAGGCCGCGGGACGGTCTCCCTTGGCTCCTACGGGCGCTTCACTGGCTGCTGGTGCCGAAGTCCTCCGGCGAGATCTGGTCGAGGAACTCGCGGAACTTCTCCACCTCGTCCTCCTGCTCGTCCGGGATCGCGATGCCCGCGTCGTCGAGCACCGTGTCGCTGCCGAAGATCGGCGTCCCGGTACGCAGGGCCAGCGCTATGGCGTCGGACGGCCGGGCGCTCACCTCGACACCGCTGGCGAACACCAGCTCGGCGTAGAAGACGCCTTCACGCAGGTCCGTGATGCGCACTTCCGTGAGTTCCTGGCCGACCGCTTCCAGCACGTCCTTGAACAGGTCGTGGGTCAGCGGCCGCGCAGGGGCCATGCCCTGTTGGGCGAAGGCGATCGCCGTCGCCTCCCCTGGCCCGATCCAGATGGGGAGGTAACGGTCGCCTCCCACTTCACGCAGGAGCACGATCGGCTGGTTGGAGGGCATCTCGACCCGGACACCTACGACATCGAGCTCGTTCACACAGCAACCCTAGGCGGTGCCCCGACCGTTTGGGTAGTCGGGCCGGTCATGGGAGGAGGATCCGGCCGCCTCCCCGGCCCGCTCACGGCAGCCGCACCCCCAGCGCGGCCTGGACCAGCACCGTGTGCAGCCGCACCGTGAGTTCCGCGAGCTCCTTGGCGCGGGCCTCCGCATGTGCCCTGGTCTGCGGGTTGCGGTGCCGCTTGAGCGGCGCCACCACCTGGTCGACGAGCCCGGCCTCGCGGTCGGCCGCCGCCTTCATCACCCGCAGGTGCCGGGGCTCGATCCCGAAACGCCCCAGCTCGGAGACGAGCGAGGCCACGGTCACCGACTCGGTGCCGTAGGCCCCGTCCGCCAACGGAGTGAGCAGCCCGTACGACTCCCACTCCCGCAGCTCCCCCTCCTCGATGCCGGCGGCGGCGAGCAGCTCGGCCCGCCCGATCCGGGCCCCCGTGGGCGCCTCGGCCGGCGTCGGCACGGCCGCGCCGTCACGCTGCCGGCCGACCGCCGGCAGGTGGACCGCCTCGCCGCGCTCCATGGCGTCCAGGTACTCGCGGATCACCTTCAACGGCAGGTAGTGGTCCCGCTGCATCCGCAGGACCAGGGCCAGCCGCTCGACGTCGTCGGTGCTGAACTTGCGGTACCCCGAGGGGGTGCGCCGCGGCTCGACGAGCCCCTCCGACTCCAGGAAACGGATCTTGGAGACGGTGACCTCGGGGAACTCGTCGCGCAGCACGTTCAGCACCGTGCCGATGCTCTTCAGCCCACTGTCCGTGGCGGCGGCGCCGTGCCCGGCGCCGCCGCTCGGTGATTGGCGCATGGACCTTCCCTGACAGGTCAGACGCCCTGTCGGCTCGAGTGGAAGACCAGCCGGTACTTGCCGATCTGCACCTCGTCACCGTTGGACAGAGCGACCTGGTCGATCGGCTCCCGGTTGACGTACGTGCCGTTCAGACTGCCGACGTCGGCCACCGTGAACGAGCCGTCCGGGCTGCGGCGGAACTCCACATGGCGACGCGAGACCGTCACGTCGTCCAGGAAGATGTCGCTCTGCGGATGACGCCCCGCCGTGGTCAGCTCGCCGTCCAGGAGGAAGCGGCTGCCGGAGTTCGGGCCTCGGCGCACCACCAGCAGGGCCGAGCCCAGCGGCAGCGCGTCGACGGCCGCCTGCGCCTCCGGAGAGAGCATCGGCGTCTGACCGGTGGCCTCGGCGTCGTAGGCCTCGAGACCGGAGATCGAGATCGTCGAGGTCGTCTCCGACGACCGCTCCGGCGTCGCACCGGGCCGCAGCGGCGCACCGCAGTTGGAGCAGAAGCGGCTGTTCTGCGCGTTGCGGTTACCGCACCTCGTACACACCAGGACCGACATGGACGGATCCTCCTGCCGCGGCTGCCCCGCGGGGGCATCGGACGCGTACGGGCCGGCGGCGAACCCTCCAGCCGTACCTGAGGTCGACGGTTGCCCGAAACCTATGCCGCCCGACTGGGCAGGGTCAACCGACGACGCGTCCTGACCGGCCACCTGGTCCCTGAACAGCGGACGCTGGCCCTCGGCGTCAGGCTGTGCGCGATGACGGGCGGTCGCGTTCTCGCCGCCCTCTCGCGCGCTCTTGCCGAACAACTTCGCAAACAACTTCACGGGCGATTCCCCTTGACCGAAACAGACCCGCCCGTGGGGCAGGACGAACCCTGACTGCATACACCGGTCGACCCGGACATCTTCACAACGTCCATATCCACCAGACAGTTTCCACCACGCACCACCCAATCGATGCGCCGACCCCCCGCAACCTCATGCCCCTGCCGGACGAACGCCATGCACCGCCGGTTCACCGCGAGGACGACCGAGCGTAGTCAGGCCTCTTCGCCGCCCGCAAGGCGTCCACGACGATCTTGTCCGAACGGTCGATGGTCACGGTGGCCTGCTCCTTCTCCAGGGTCTGCACCACGCCTCCAGGAATGTTGAGCGCCGGTTCGAGGTCCTGCGGCTTGCCGATGACCTTGAAACGATACGGGGCGTTGATCTTGTTCCCGTCGACGTCCACGCTCTTGCCGGAGTCGGTGACATAAGTGTTCGCGACCACACGTACACCGTTCACCTCGATCGCCTCCGCACCGGCCGCGCGCAGCTCCTGTATCGCGTCGAGCAGCATGTCCGCCCGGACCGTCCCCTTCGTGTCCTCGACCGTCACCGTGATGCCGGGTCCCTGCGCGGCCACCGTGCCCGCGAGGATGCCGAGTTGCTGCTCCTTCTCGGCCGTCTGCCTGCGGGCCTCCTCGGCCTGGTCCGAGCTGTTCTCCAGCTCCTGGCGCTGCTTCTCCAGACCCTGCTTCTCGTCTTCAAGACGCTGAGTACGGTCGTCCAGTTCATCGAGGATGCGGACGAGATCCTCCTGCCGCGCGCCGCGCAGCGCGTTGTCGCCGCTGCTGTTCGAGGCGACCTGGACAGCGAGTCCGAAGCCGAGGCCGAACAGCAGCAGGGCAACGACGAGTTGGGCCCGGGTGAAGCGCGGCGGCCACAGCCCCTGGGCCAGCCGCTGGCGGCCGGTCAGCGCGGGCTCGGAACTCTCCTCGGCGCCGGGACCCTCACCGGCGGCCGCCTGCGCGGGCACCTCCTCGGGCAACTCCTGGCGCAGCCGCTGCTGCTCGGGCCGGGTGTCCTGCTGCCCGTTCCCGGGCTGCTCGTCCTGGTGGCTCATGATTCTCACGCCCGGAACACGTGCCGTCGGATCGCCGCGGCGTTGGAGAAGATGCGGATACCGAGGACGACCACGACACCCGTGGACAGCTGGGCGCCCACGCCCAACTTGTCGCCCAGGAAGACGATCAGCGCGGCCACGACCACGTTGGACAGGAACGACACGACGAAGACCTTGTCGTCGAAGATGCCGTCCAGCATGGCCCGCAGGCCGCCGAAGACGGCGTCCAGCGCCGCGACGACGGCGATCGGCAGATAAGGCTCGACGACCGCCGGAACCTCCGGCCGGACCAACAGGCCGGCCACCACTCCCACGACGAGGCCCAGTACGGCGATCACGATGTGCCCTTCTCAGTGCTCGGCTGTGCTGTACGTACGATCACACTCGGTGCGGCGGCCAGCCGGAGGTCGCTCTCCACGGAGATGCTGCTCCGGATGCCGTAGTTGTCCTTCAGGGCCTGGAGGTACAGCCCGTCGGGGCTGTCCTGGAACCGGGCGCTCAGCCGTTTCCCCTCGCCCACGGCGAGCACCGTGTACGGCGGCACCAGCGGCTTGTTGTCGACCAGTATCGCGTCACCCGCGGCCCTGATCGCCGACAGGGCCGTCAGCCGCTGCCCGTTGATGGAGACTGCTTCGGCACCCGACTGCCACAGCCCGTTCACCACCCGCTGCATGTCCCGGTCCCGGACCCGGCCGGTGTCGGAGAAACCCGACGTCCCTCGCGGATTGCCGCCGCCGCTCGTGCCGGCCTCCTTGGCGTCGTCCACCACGAGCCTCATACCGGGGCCGTACACCTCGCTGGCGCCCGCCAGCATGCTCACCAGGTCGGCCTGCGGGTTGCCGCCGGTGTGCCGCAGCGCCTCGCGCTGCCGCGCGTTCACGTCGTCCCTCAGCTTGTCGACGGCGCCCTCGAGCTCGTCGGCCGCCGCGGTCTCCTTGTCGATGCGGTCGATCAGCTCCTGGCGCTCCTTGGCGACGACCGGGGCCGCCACACGGGCCTGTGCCGCTCCCACGGTCACCACGAGACCGGCCAGCACCAGCCCGCCCGCCAGACCGAGCTTCGCCCGGACGGTTTTCGGCATGCCGCTCTCGCCCGCGGCCTTCTTCCGAGCGGCGGACTCGGCGTAACCGTCGTCGAGGCTGTGGTCCATGACGTTGGTGATCAACGACATGGAGGCGTCCGGTCGGGAGGGCCGCGCGGGGTTGCTCCGAATGGGGGGTTGCTGCGGCATGCCGCACATCGTCGCACGACGTGGCCGTGACCTCCGAATGGCCCCACCGGCGTGCCGGACAGGCCCCCTTGGGGGACACTTGTCCGGCACGCGTGCGTGCTGTCCGTTTTACCGGCCGGCGCCCTGTTCCACGGCCCTGGCGTCCTACCGGCCGGCGCTGTCCACGACCGCCGCCCACTCGTCCAGCAGCGTCTGGGCGGAGGCGTCGTCGGGCCCCTCGGCCCACAGATGCGTGACCGCTTCGGCGGGGTCGGGCAGGACCATCACCCAGCGGCCGTCGGTCTCCACCACCCGCACACCGTCCGTGGTGTCCACGAAGCGGTCTCCGGCCGCCTCGACGACCCGGCGCATCACCAGGCCCTTGACGGCCCACGGCGTCGCCAGATCGCGCTTCAGGACGTGCGCCCGCGGGATCCGGGCGTCGATCTGGCTCAGGGTGAGCTGGGTGCGCGCGACCAGCCCGATGAGCCGCACGAAGGCCGCCGTGCCGTCGTAGACACTGCTGAACTCCGGGACGATGAACCCGCCCTTGCCGTCGCCGCCGAAGGTCGTCCCCTCCTCGCCGCCGACCCGTGTGAGGTCGTCGGGCGAGGTCGTCGTCCACTCCACCTGGGTGCCGTGGTAGGCGGCCACCTGCTCGGCGATCCGAGTGGTCGTGACGGGCAGCGCCACCCGGCCGCTGCGCCGCTCGGCCGCGATGAGGTCGAGCATCACCAGCAGCGCCCGGTCGTCCTCGATGATGCGGCCCCTCTCGTCGACGAGCGACAGCCGCTCGCCCACCGGGTCGAACCGCACTCCGAACGCGGCCCCGGAGGACGCCACGATCTCGCCGAGCCGCACCAGACCCGAGCGCCGCATGTCGGCGGTCTCCGTCGGCCGGGCCTCGTTCAGCCCGGGGTTGATCGTCAGCGAGTCCACCCCGAGCTTGCCGAGCAGGCTGGGCAGCACGAGTCCGGCGCTGCCGTTCGACGCGTCCACGACGACCTTGAGCCCCGACTCGGCGATCCCGGTGGTGTCGACGTTGCGCAGCAGCGACCCGGTGTACGAGTCGAAGACGCTGGACGGGAAGTACAGGTCACCGATCTCGCCGGGGAACGCACGCCGGTACTCCTGGCGCGCGAAGACCCGGTCCAGCTTGCGCTGGCTGCCCTGCGACAGGTCGGCGCCCTGTCCGTCGAAGAACATGATGTCGACCGAGTCGGGCACCCCGGGCGTGGTCCGGATCATGATGCCGCCCGCGCTGCCCCGCGCGGTCTGCTGCCGCGCGACCGGCAGCGGCACGTTCTCCAGGTCCCGCACGTCGATGGCGCTGGCCTGGAGGGCCGAGATCACCGCCCGCTTGAGCGCGCGGGCACCCCGGGAGTGGTCGCGGGCCGTGGTGACCGTGGAGCCCTTCTTGAGCGTGGTCGCGTAGGCGCCGGCGAGCCGTACGGCGAGCTCCGGGGTGATCTCCACGTTCAGGATCCCGGACACTCCGCGGGCCCCGAAGAGGTGCGCCTGGCCCCGCGACTCCCAGATCACCGAGGTGTTGACGAAGGCGCCGGCCTCGATGGTCTTGAACGGGTACACCCGCACGTTGCCCTGCACGATCGATTCTTCACCGATCAGGCACTCGTCACCGATGACCGCGCCGTCCTCGATCCGCGCCGCGCGCATGATGTCGGTGTTCTTGCCGACGACACAGCCACGCAGGTTGCTGTGCTGGCCTATGTACACGTTGTCGTGCACGACGGCTTTGTGCAGGAAGGCCCCGCTCTTCACGACGACGTTGGAGCCGACGACGGTGTGCTCGCGGATCTCGGCGCCGGCCTCCACCTTGGCGTAGTCGCCGATGTAGAGCGGCCCGCGCAGCACGGCGTCCGGGTGCACCTCGGCGCCCTCGGCGACCCAGACTCCCGGGGAGATCTCGAAGCCGTCGATCTCGACGTCGACCTTGCCCTCCAGGACGTCGGCCTGCGCCTTCACATAGCTCTCGTGGGTGCCGACGTCCTCCCAGTAGCCCTCGGCGATATAGCCGTAAATCGGCTTGCCTTCCTTCATCAGTTGCGGGAAGACATCGCCGGACCAGTCGACCGGAACGTCGGGGTCGACATAGTTGAACACCTCGGGCTCCATCACGTAGATGCCCGTGTTCACGGTGTCGGAGAAGACCTGGCCCCAGGTCGGCTTCTCCAGGAAGCGCTCGACCTTGCCCTCTTCGTCGACGATGGTGATACCGAATTCCAGCGGATTGGGCACGCGCGTGAGACACACGGTCACCATCGCGCCCTTTTCCTTGTGGAATTCGATCAGCCGGGTGAGGTCGAAGTCGGTCAGGGCATCACCGGAGATGACGAGGAACGCGTCGTCCTTCAACGCCTCCTCGGCGTTCTTGACGCTGCCGGCGGTTCCGAGTGGCTTCTCCTCGTTGGCATAGGTGAGCTCCATTCCGAGCTCTTCACCATCACCAAAGTAGTTCTTGACCAACGAGGCCAGGAACTGGACTGTGACGACGGTCTCATTCAGCCCATGCCTTTTGAGCAGCCTCAGCACATGCTCCATGATCGGCCGGTTGGCCACTGGCAGGAGCGGCTTGGGCATGCTCGAGGTCATCGGACGAAGGCGCGTGCCTTCGCCTCCGGCCATCACGACGGCCTTCATGTCGGAAGCGTCCTCCTCCAAGAGACGACGATCTAGCCGACTGCACCCGTCCTGATTGTCCCGCACTTTTCCCAGGCGGGCCATCGGAGTCCCCGCGGCTGCCTCGATGAGGGGAAGTCAGTCGGCCGTGGCGTCCGCACGGACCAGACGGCGGACTTGTACCACGTAGAGGACTCCTGCCCACCAATAGAGCGTTGTACCCCATCCCGCGAACGCCCATCCGAAAATGGCCGCGAGTGACGCGATCCATCCGCTGCCGTCACTGAGCAGCAACAAGGGGAACGCATACATCAGGTTGAACGTCGCCGCCTTCCCCAGGAAGTTCACCTGCGGCGGCGGGTAGCCATGTCGCCTGAGGACACCCACGGCCACCAGGAGCATCAATTCCCGTGCCACGAGAAGAGCGGTCAGCCACAGCGGCAGAATCTCGCGCCAGGTGAGACCGAGGAGGGTGGAGAGAACGTACAGCCGGTCGGCGGCGGGGTCGAGCAGCCGGCCGAGGCTGCTGACCTGGTTCCACCGTCGTGCGAGCTTGCCGTCGAGGTAGTCGCTGACCCCGCTCAACGCCAGCACCAGCAGTGCCCAGCCATCACTCTTGGGGCCACCGAACTCCGGCCGGAGAATCAGCCACAGGAAGAGGGGTACGCCGACGAGCCGCGCCATGCTGAGGATGTTCGGGATGGTGAGGACCCGGTCCGTCTGAACACGGGTCTCCTGGACCTCCACCCGGGGGCCTCCTGTGGGAAAGATACCGACGATGCCTCCTGACTTTACCCCAACGCAAAAAAGCTCCGGCCCCCGGGCTGTTTGCCCAGGAGCCGGAGCTCTAAAGGTAGTTCGGCGGCGTCCTACTCTCCCACAGGGTCCCCCCTGCAGTACCATCGGCGCTGTGAGGCTTAGCTTCCGGGTTCGGAATGTAACCGGGCGTTT